>LNEB01000015.1 GCA_001464795.1 Bdellovibrionales bacterium Ga0074139 | reverse complement strand
TCTTCAATTATACCATCAAGGATTAGAGCTAAAGTTGCGTTGGAATTTCTTCCAGGGCGCATGTAGACTTCGACGCTTTCGATATCATAACCGCGGTATTCACGGCCGATGTCAGCCAGTCTTTTCAGTGGCAAGGTTTCATTTCTAACTTGTCGATTGATGAAAGCTGTTTTTTCAATTTCTCGTCCTGGTCTTCCTGGTTCATAAACAGGTGGCCGCCCCGGTCTTTCAGGTCGCCGTCCGCCATTTTGGGCTTCTGCCGACATCGTCGCGATAAGTATGATTCCAGAGAAAAGTGATTGCAGTAGTGTCATAATGTCCCCCTTATTGAACGTTATTTTCTGACACTTTTGATAAAAGCAAGTCGTGTGCCCAAGAAATTTAAGGCACTTTGACCCCTGTGGATTTGACCCCATTCTAAACCTGAAGCATGATCCAACCCCTATATGATAAGAGCTTGGATTTTCTCGGAAAATAAAAAATTTTGGACTGTGGCTGCTGGTCTTTTTTCTTCAGCCTGTGCGCTTGCCTTACTGTCTTTTTTTCTGATTGATCAAAAGTTTGCTCAGTACTTTGGGGACCCTGCTCAACAAAAAATTTGGCAATTTCACCGAGATATCACTGAGATAGGGGCCGCGGAACCTTACATTGTTTTGGGCTTAATAGCCTTGTTCCTGCCAAAATTTAGAAAATTAGCAGGTTTTTTTCTAGCTTCTGTAGTGACCTCAGGTTTTGTGGTGCATTTATTAAAATTTACATTGGGGCGCGCAAGGCCTCACCGTTTGCCTGACAATAATCCCGCCGTTTTCGAGTATTTTAATTTTCATCATCACTTTCAAAGTTTACCTTCAGGCCACGCACAAACTCTTTTTACCGTGGCCACATTTGCCGCGTTCTTATTTCCTAAATACACGTGGGTGTTTTTAATCTCGGCACTGTATCTTGCTTTTTCACGAGCTGTGACATTGGCCCATTTTGTAAGTGATGTATGGATGGGTGCTGTTATTGGAATAATTATGACAGCAATGACTGTGAAATTTTTGGCAAAAAAATATGGCTCTTGATTTTTATAGCCTGGACCCTGATGCCGTCATGAAAGCCACTGAAACCGCTGGCTTTCAACCCACAGGTGAATTTCTTCAGCTGAATTCCTACGAAAACCGAGTTTTTCGCATCAAATTAGAAGAGCAAAAAATAATTGTGGCAAAATTTTACAGACCAGGTCGCTGGAATGAAAAGCAAATCTTGGAAGAGCATTCTTTTTTAGAAGAACTGAACCTGGAAGATGTTTCAGTTAATTTGCCGTTAAAAAATAAAAAAAATAATTCCACTTTAATGAATTATGAAAATATTCTGGTAGCCTTTTTTCCATTATTTCAAGGCCGTCAGGTCACTGAAATTTTAAATCAAGACTGGGTTCGCATCGGTCGCTTAATGGCTCAAGTTCATAACATCGGAGAGCGAAAAAAGTGCCAGCATCGGTTGTATTTTGATTCTTCTCATCCCAATGGATGGTCAGGCCTTGATGTGCTTGATCAGTGGGTGGATCCGGCCGTGCAATCCAGGTACTTTCAAGCCGCAGAAGAGCTTTTAAGTTTGTATGAAGATCATGTGGACACCGATCAGTTTTTCAGAATCCACGGGGATTTACATAAAGGTAACTTACTGCAAAAAGATGAGACTTACTTTTTGGTGGATTTCGATGATCATGTCATGGGACCTGCGGTTCAAGATTTGTGGATGCTTTTTTCTGATTACGAACAATTTGAAACGGAAAAGAACCTTTTTTTAAAAGGCTACGAGGATCTTCGTAATTTTCCAAAGTCCCAACTTCAATGGATTCCGCTGATGCGGGCCTTTCGCCTGGTGGGTTATTCCGCCTGGATTGCCAGACGTTGGCAAGATCCTAGCTTTCCAAGGCTGTTTCCACATTTTAACACGTATAATTATTGGGCCGAAGAGACAGAAGCACTTGAAAAATGCTTACAAGATTTCTATAGTCAGACTTCTTTTTGAATTTACTCACCCCCCTTTGTTAAGGAGTTTTTGTGCAAAAAATTAAAGTTGCAAATCCAGTCGTTGAGCTTGATGGCGATGAAATGACTCGAATCATTTGGTCATTTATCAAAACTAAATTAATTCTCCCCTACCTTGATATCGACATAAAATATTTCGATTTAGGTATGGAGTACCGTGATAAAACAGAAGACCGAGTCACTATCGAAGCCGCAGAAGCCATAAAAAAATACAATGTGGGTATTAAGTGCGCCACCATCACCCCCGATGAAGCACGAGTAAAAGAATTTAATTTAAAGCAAATGTGGAAATCACCCAATGGAACCATCCGAAATATTTTAGATGGAACTGTGTTTCGTGAACCTATCATTTGCAAAAATGTTCCAAGACTTGTTCCTAACTGGACTGCACCTATTTGCATTGGCCGCCATGCATTTGGTGATCAATACCGAGCCACTGATTTCGTTACCAAAGGCAAAGGCAAGCTGACAATTAGTTTTGAAGGCGAAGATGGGCAAAAAATTTCTCACGAAGTCTACAACTTTAAAGGCGATGGCGTTGCCATGGCCATGTACAACACCGATGAAAGCATTCGTGGTTTTGCAAAGTCTTGCTTCAATATGGCTTTAACAAAAAAGTGGCCTCTTTACTTCTCTTCAAAAAATACAATCTTAAAAAAATATGACGGTCGCTTTAAGGATATTTTTGAAGAAATTTATCAAGCTGAATTTAAAACAAAATTTGAAGCTGCTGGTATTACTTACGAACACAGACTTATTGATGACATGGTGGCCAGTGCACTGAAATGGAATGGTAATTTCATTTGGGCTTGTAAGAACTACGATGGTGACGTGCAATCCGATACCGTAGCTCAAGGCTTTGGCTCGCTTGGAATGATGACTTCGGTTCTTATAACTCCTGATGGAAAAACTATGGAAGCTGAAGCGGCTCACGGAACTGTGACCCGTCACTACCGTCAGCACCAGAAGGGTCAATCCACTTCGACAAATCCCATCGCTTCTATTTTTGCTTGGACTCGTGGCCTCGAGCACCGTGGAAATCTTGATTCCAATAAAGAACTTGTGCGTTTTGCTCAAACTTTAGAAAAAGTTTGTGTAGAAACCGTTGAACAAGGCTTTATGACCAAAGACTTAGCGGTTTGTATTTACGGCGACAAAGTCACAAGCGATAAGTACATGAACACCGAGCCATTCTTAGAAAAAATCAACTCCAACCTAGCTAAAGCACTGGGATAATTGATTTTTAGATTTTTTATGAACCTTAAAAGGGGAGGCTTTTAGCTTCCCCTTTTTTTATAAAATTTGCACAGCATGTGTCAGATCATTATTAATATTCACTCTTTGCATTGTGGAATCTTCGCTTTTCAGGCTACATCCAATCAAACAAGGGGGTATTTATGAAATTGATTATGTTTGCGATTTTTCTTAACTCTTCACTAGCTTTAGCCGTTAATACTAATTTTTGCCCGTCACGAGTCATGACGATGATGAAAATCGAAAAAGTTTATGCCACTTCAAAATACAGCCAAGTTCCTGGCTGGAAACAAGCACAGCAAGATTTAAAGAATGCTAGCCTTATTCAAATCACTTACCGCCTCGTTGAAAAAAGAAACAATCGCTGCCTATACGCTGACGATTCAAAGTTAAATACAGCCACTTTGACAACTTCTCGCTTCTTAGATCCAGAAACAAATGAGTCCAATTCAAGTGTTCAATTCATTCTGAACTTCAAAACAAAAAATTCTGAATTTGTTTCATACCTTCCAATTGATACTGTAAGCGTGAACGGTTTGAAACCATTTCAAAATCCATTTCAATTAAAAGTGAAAGCCAAGCTTAAACCAATGGGCTCGCAAAAAACCAGTGACTTTGACATGGGTCTTTTGCTAGTTGGTATTCAGTAAATTTAAATAAAGGATGATTTATGAAAAAAATAATTCTCTCTGCTTTTTTATTGTTTCAAGTTTCAACTATGGCCAACGAAGTTATCAATGTAAGTGGTCAAAAATTAGTTTTGATCAAAATTGAAACAGCTGAAAAATTACTTTCTGTCATGAACAGTCGCTATCAGGGTGTTAGTAAAGAAAATCAGATTAAAGCTATTATGGAATCTGAATTAGAATTAATCCCTGGTAACGAAAACTATTGCTCTACAGCTGAAAAAATTTACAACACCAATGGCAGCGCCTATCAGGCTTTTTACAACAAGTGCTCGAAAGCTTTAGTTAGCCAAGATTTGATCGAAGAGTTGGCTACCAGTGATACGGGTACACACACAGTAGGAAGTTTTCGCCAGGCCATGTCGGCTTATTTAGCTTTTTTGATGTTGCTTTAAGTTTTAGAATAACTTTTGCCAAGTCTCTTCTTTAAAGCCCACCACTCCAAATTTATCACTCAGCAAAAACGGACGCTTAATCAGCTTTCCGTTTTTTGCTAATAGCTCTAGGGCCTCGCTGTCACTTAATCCGTTCTTCACTTTTTCAGAAATATTGAGCTCTCGGTAAAGTTGGCCCGAAGTATTAAATAGGTTTTTAATATCTCCAACAAACAAAAGCATTTTTTTTAATTCAGTGATCGTGGGTGGCTGATCAACAATTGGGATTCTTTCAAAATTCACTTTTTTTGCTGCTAAAAATTTTGCAGCCTTTATACATGTCGAACAGGTTTTGTATTCATAAAATTTCATAATCTGTGCACCACTTCATTCATGGGCAGTCTGACCTGTGGTCCCCAAGTTCCTTTTTCCGCCTCGTAACCCACTGCAATCACCATCACGACCCGAGCTGAACTTGATAAATTGAGTAATTTTTTAACTCGCCATTCATCAAAACCTTCCATCATACAAGAGGCTCCACCCAAAGCGGATATCGCAAGGACAAAATTTTCTGCTGCCAGTGCGGCAGATTTGATGGCCACTTCTTGAGCGTCTCTTCGGCTTGCTGGCCCACGCATAATAGGGCGAAACAATCCAGTGACAAAAAAGATGAGATCTTTGATTGGCGCTAACAAATTCAAAAATCCCCAACGGTACATAATGGGAACTAATTTTTCGTAGTACATGACAACTTCTTTTGGAGCATTGGCTTTTTGAGCCCATTCAATAAGTGAACTTTGTGAGCGTTTCCAAAGTTTGGGATCAGCCACCACAACCAGTAAATGCGAGGCCGTTCGGGCTGCTGATTGGCTGAGGCAGTTTTCAATTAAAGTTTTCTTTTTTTCTTCGCTTCGTACCCAATAAAAATTCCAAGTTTGGGTATTGGAAGAATTGGGTGCCAAAACCGCAGCTTCTAGGGCCTTTTCCACCAGGTCCTCAGGAAAGGGATCTTGGGTATACCTACGGATACTTCGTCGTTTTTTTACGGCTTCAAAAAAATCCAAAAAATAACTCCTTTTTGAGAGGGGCCTTATCTGAGTTACGACATATTTCTAAGCATGGGGAGAACTGTTGGTGACGCGTCGTTACGAACCTCGTACCTGTCACCGTTTTCGAGTACATCCACCAATGGCTCGCCCTTTGCGAGGTCGCTTCGAATAATCCCGCTAGGTCCGAAAGGAAGCAACGGTACCTTGGAGTACCTGCGACAAGGCGGCGGGCCGCTTTTAGTTTCTCATTTTTAGGAGTTTCTTTGTCCTATCAAGTGATTGCCCGAAAATTTAGACCACAAATTTTCCAAGATCTCATTGGGCAATCTCACGTCACTCAAACTCTACAAAACTCTTTAAAAAATGATCGCTTACCTCACGCCCTTCTTTTCACTGGTCCCCGTGGAACTGGCAAAACCTCGTCGGCCAGAATTTTAGCTAAAGCTTTAAGGTGCCCCGACGCTGTCAATTTCACACCTTGTGGGGTTTGTAATTCTTGTTTGGAAATCGCAGAATCCAGGTCTCTTGATGTGATCGAAATCGACGGAGCTTCTAATAACGGAGTCGATTCCATTCGTGAACTTCGCGACACCGTGGCCTATCAACCCAATACGGGTCGTTACAAAGTTTATATTATCGATGAAGTGCATATGCTTTCCAGCTCGGCTTTTAATGCACTTTTAAAAACTTTAGAAGAACCTCCCAGCCATGTGGTTTTTATTATGGCGACCACAGAGGTTCATAAAATTCCTCAAACCATTTTATCCAGATGTCAGCGCTTTGATTTTAGACGGATTTCCACCCGGGCCATTGTGGAACAACTTAAAAGTATTTGTGCCCATGAAAACGTGGAATTCGAAGAAGAATCTTTATGGATCGTCGCTCGCCAAGGTGATGGCAGCATGCGAGACTCTTTGACACTTCTAGATCAGGTGATCAGTTTTTCTAACGGTCCCTTAAAAACTCAGCAAATCTCTGAAATTTTGGGACTCACAGATCGCAGTCTTTTATTAAATGCTCTTAAAACTTTACTTCAGTCTAATACTCCTGAAGTGATTGAGATTTTAAAAAAATTAAATTTCTCTGGGGTGTACCCCGAGCTTTTTGCCCGTGAATTATTGGAAAGTATCCGTACACTAACATTGGTAAAAGTGGCGGGCTCGCAGTTGGAAATGATTGACCGTCCGGATTCAGAAATCACTCAGCTGGCTGAAATGGCAGCCACTGTGACCGAAGAAAGCCTTCATTTTTTGTTTGATATGGCCATGAAGATGGCCCAGGACGTGGCAAAATCAGCAGATCCCCAGATCGTACTTGAAATGGGTTTGCTACGCATGGCTCAGGCTTCAAAATTGATTGATCTGACCAAGATGAATTTTTCTGCACCCATGACAGCCCCAACTGCTGTGAGGTCTGCATCAGCACCTATTGCATCAGCATCTGCGCCTGCACCCGCCAAGCCTGCAGTTAAAACTTTCATTAAAGCTAAAAATCCTGCAGAAAAGTGGTTCAGTTTCGTTAACCACATCAGAACCAAAGATCCATTATTCACAGCCAAAATCGAAAACCTTCTGTTTATTAGTGAAGAAGGTCAATTGATCAAAATTTCCGTCCCTGCAAAACATATGTTTTTAACTGAAACCATGAAAGATGCAGAAACTCGAGCCAAACTTCAAAGTTTTATTGATTCTCTTTGGGGTGAAAATTACACTTTTCAAATCGTTGCGGCTCAGAAATTAGATCAACCTGCTGAATCAGCTCACAAGATGGCAGAGAAAAAAACTGAAGCGCAAGATAAAGAAATAGATGACCAAGTTAGAAAACACCCAGCTGTGCAAGCGGCACAAAAAGTTTTCCAAGGTGGTATCAAACCGATCAGTAATGATCGAAACCGTAGATAAAAGGAGATTCTCATGTTTGGAAAAGGTGGAATGCCCGGTGGAATGGCTCAGTTAATGAAACAGGCCAATCAAATGCAAAACAAAATGAAGAAAGCTCAAGAAGAACTCGCAAAACGCGAATATGAAGGAACAGCCGGCGGCGGAGCTGTGGCAGCCGTTATCAATGGTGATCATATGATTGTTTCTTTAAAAATTGATTCCGAAGTCATGAAAGCTGGCGACACAGAGATGTTACAAGACCTGATCAAAGCCGCCGTGAATGACGGAGTTCAAAAAGCCAAGAAAACCTCTGCAGAAGAAATGGAAAAAATCACAGGCGGCATGGGCATGCCTGGAATGTTTTAATTTATATGCTACAAATTCCTGCTCTTGAAAAATTAGTCCACGAGCTTTCAAAGCTTCCAGGTATTGGGCCGAAAACGGCTCAGCGACTGGCTTACTATATTTTAAAAAATAAAGAGCATTACCCTGAACGTTTAAAAGAAGGCCTCGAGCGCGTGCAAGCTGAGGTCCACGAGTGTCCTAGATGCTTTAACTTCACAGATTCAGATCTCTGTCGCTATTGCACGGATTCTCAGCGTAAAGATGACCTGCTTTGCATCGTCGAAGAGCCCTCGGATATTGACCGCATTGAATCCTCCAGAGCTTTTCAAGGACGCTATCATGTTCTTCACGGAGCTCTCTCCCCGCTTGAAGGTGTGGGTCCCGAGCAATTAAAATTGAAAGAACTTGTGACCCGCATTGATACTTCAGAAGTGAAGGAAGTGATCCTTGCTTTGGATTCTGATCTCGAAGGTGACACCACAGTTCTTTACATCAGTCGCTTACTACAAGGCCGTGGCGTTCGCATGAGCCGAATTGCTCAGGGTATTCCCATTGGAAGTGATATTGATTACGTAGATGATCGCACAATGGGAAGAGCACTTCAGAACCGGGTTGAAATTTAATGTCATTTATTAATTACAACGCCAAAGAAATTCACTGCAAAGTTGTCTACTACGGACCCTCCTTGGGCGGGAAAACTACAAATCTACAACATGTTTATGCGAAATCTCAACCTGACCAAAAATCAAGTTTGATGAATCTGAATACGGAAACTGAAAGAACTTTGTTTTTTGATTTCCTGCCTCTTGAGCTTGGTGAAATTCGTGGTTTTCGCACTCGCTTTCACTTGTACACGGTTCCTGGGCAGGTGGTTTACGATGCCTCAAGAAAATTGATTTTGAAGGGCCTTGATGGCGTTATTTTTGTTGCTGACAGCCAGCGTGAGCGAATGGAAGAAAATATCGAGGCTATGAACAACCTCAAAACAAACCTTGATCAACAGGGTTACAACATTCGCGAAATCCCTTTGATTATGCAGTATAACAAACGGGATCTTGGCAATGTGGCAAGCCTCGCTGAACTCAGAAAAGCTTTGAACTTGTACAACTCGCCTGAGTTCGAAGCTAAGGCTCACGAGGGTGTTGGCGTATTCGAATCATTGAATAGTGTATCAAAATCGAT
The DNA here is from genome assembly GCA_001464795.1 of Bdellovibrionales bacterium Ga0074139. Taxonomy (GTDB): domain Bacteria; phylum Bdellovibrionota; class Bdellovibrionia; order Bdellovibrionales; family Bdellovibrionaceae. Next base: position 404,175 of record LNEB01000015.1, on the reverse strand, counting down.
TATTAACGTCTTAAAGGGCGGAAATACTTTGTAGCCCCGACTTCTTAGCGAAGGGTTATAAAATGTCACAAGATTTAGTTCAGCAAATTCAAAAGCTCAAAAAAGAAAAAAATGCTGTGATATTGGCTCACTACTATGAAGATGGTGACATTCAAGATGTGGCCGATCACGTGGGAGATAGCTTCTATCTTGCTAAAATGGGGCAAAAATCAAACGCTGACGTAATCCTTTTAGCTGGCGTTGTTTTTATGGCTGAAAGTGTGAAGATTTTAAATCCGACAAAAAAAGTTCTTGTACCTGATCTTGGCGCTGGATGCTCTTTAGTTTCAGGCTCACCTTTTGAGGCCTATAAAAAATGGCGTGATCAAAACCCTGATGCTATCTGTGTGACTTACATTAATTCATCAGCAGAAGTAAAAGCGATTTCAGATGTGATCGTGACTTCTAGTAATGCAGCTGAAATTCTAGAAGCTATTCCTAAAGATCGAAAAATTTTATTTGGCCCCGATCAGCACTTAGGAAAATTTTTAGCAAAAAAACATAATAGACCCATGGAATTTTGGAATGGCTCTTGTCAGGTGCATGTTTTGTTTAATGCCAAGCGCTTATATGAATTGATTCAGAAACATCCCGATGCAGTTATTATTGCTCACCCCGAGTGTGAAGATGATATCCTGCAGTACGCCTCTGTTGTGGGCTCGACTTCTAGACTTTTAGAAGAAGTGGAAAAAAATCCGTCTAAGAAATTTATCGTGGCTACAGAGCAAGGAATTTTTCACCAAATGAAAAAGCAACGCCCGGACGTCGAGCTGATTCAAGCCCCCATCGCAGATGGAACTTGTAACTGTAACAACTGCCCTTTTATGAAAATGAACTCCATGCAAAAAATTAAAAATGCCTTGGAAACTTTAACTCCTCAAATTGAGTTGAATGAAAATCTACGTGCATTGGCTCAGGTTTCATTAGACCGGATGATGAATATTACCAGTGGCAAAAAAGTATCCTGGCCTGATCACTTCGAATTTAAGGGGTTTTAAAAATTGATCACTCAATTTGTAGACCTTTTATTTCAAGCTCAAACTCAATTTCCAGATGATTTTTTTTATTTAGACAAACATGAATCCTGGGGAAGCCAAAGCCAAGATCATCGAATTTTTTTAAGAAAAGCTTTGTATAAATATTTACAAGCTTTGCAGCCCCAGAAGGACTTTGAATCTGTTTTGGATCTGTCGACCTACCCTAAAGATTTGGACAATTTATTTGTTTCCATCAGTCACTGTAAAGATCTTGGTGTTTTTGTTGTTAGCTCAAGGCCCATTGGTATTGATATCGAAATGACTTCAAGACTTAAAAAAGAAATCGTAGAGCGAGTTTCCACTTCAGATGAGTTAAAACTCCTTGATGATGTGGTTCTGCTTTGGCCAGCAAAAGAAGCTGTTTTTAAATGTGACCAGAAAGCCAAGCTCATCAGTGAGATTAAGTTAGAAACTTGGAAAAAATCTCAAAGTAAGACGTATGAATTCACAAGTTCTAATCGTATTGGATGGGTGCAGTCCTTCAATTCCCATACAATCGCACTCGCCATTAAAAACAGTTAAACTTTAGTCCAGCTAAGACCGATGATTAAGTAAGTAACAAGATCGAGGTCACAATGAAAAATAAAAGCAAGCCTAAAGCAGCACCTGCAAAGGGTCAAAAAAGGAATGAACGCTTAGCTCCCCGCAAAGAGCTAACACCTGTTCACGTCTCTTACATTTCTTCTATGTCTGATTTATCAAAATTAACCAGAGAAGCCATCATCGTCGAAGCCTCTTCCTCAGGTTTACTGATTCACGTCAGCCGTGAAGATTTAATAGCATCGAAATTAAGAAATAATTTAAACATTGATCACCTCGTAGGTGAGCGGGTTTTTTTAAGACTTGATGATATGAATTTAGAAATCAGTGGAATAGTTGCAAGAACAAAATTTTTAGGAAAATCTGGTTTTCATATCGCAGTTGATTACAGCGAGGAAGCCCCTGAATATTGGCGTGAGTGTTTAATGGACTTGTTGCCAGCCCCAGGCGAGTTTGAAAGATAATTCAAATTTTAAAGTGATAGAAAGGGCGGTAAGCCCTTTTCGCTTATTAAAAGCACTGAATAATGTGTTGGCAAAAACCATGAGATCGCTTCTGCAATTCCAGCTTGTTCGTGTTGGGGTGGATTTCCCAATGACTCAAGAGAAAAAGCCAAATCGTAATTTTTTTGATCCTGTGACATCACTAAAATTCTAACCTGCAGTAAGCCCTGATCCATAAAAAATTGTTTTAATATTTTTTGTACATAATCTGGTAGGTACTGGGGTGTGGGCGCTCCGGCGATAAGCCCGTTTTGCGGATTAATTTCAACAGTGCCTTGAATCACAGAAACTTGGTTCAAGCGAAACAATCCTGTTTCTTTCCAATTCCAAATCATTCCCCAAGGGAAGACGTAATCAGGATATTCTTTTCTAGGATTAACGACAAGTCCGATTCCTTTGTCATGAAGCCAGCGTAAAACGTTGATGACGGGTTCATCTGATTTTTCACCCGTTTCGACCATAATATAGGGCCATTTGTCGGGACCTACTTGTGGACCTTCATCAATAAGACTTATTTTTGATTTTAAGAGTTCATCGAAAAAATGATTTTCCCAATCATGGTCACGTTCAGCATCTGGAATAGAGAGGTATTTTTCTAAAGACATCGAGGATCAATTACTTGATCCTCGAATGAAGTGCAAGATTAGTTCTTAAGGTAGCGTGCGCAGATAGCCGCTTCTTGAGTATAAGTGCCGTTACGCTTCACAACAGTGAGTACTGCAGGAAGTTCTGCACCGTGAGATACGGGCTGAGAGTATGAAAATGCCACATCTAAAACGAGCTGGCTGACATAACCAAGCTTTGTTCCTGCAATGAGCTCACCTTTACGATTGCTCTCAGAAACTCTTAAGTCCACATTGGCTGTGTAACGAAGATTTTTTGAAGATAATGTGGATTTAAGAGCAGAAAATTTCGCAATCGTTTTGTTGCCATACTGAATGTTAGAGTCAGAAACGACCATCATCGATCCAGTGCGTGTTCCCATTTCTGGGCTTGTGTGGTTAAAAACCTGTAAGTTCAATCCTGATTCAGTTTCACACTTGAAACCGTCAGCCTGAGCAGACAAACTAGCAGCGATAATTGTTGTTAATAAAATAGCTTTCATGGGTAACTCCTTTTGTGTTTTGGTTCGTAAAGGGGTTTAACCACAAGAGTTGTTTTAGTAAAATGAATAGATTTAAACTTATCATGCATTGGATGAATAAATGAAAAGTATGGTCTCTATTATTTTTTTAGGCCTAAAAGATATTTTAAAACCTAAAATTTTAGCGGTCCTATTGTTGCCTTTTTTGGGCTCCATTGTCCTATGGAGCTTAATTACCTACTTTGCTTGGGACTGGATCACAGGAATTGGCCTACAAATTTATAATTTTTCAATCATTCAAAGTTTTGTGCAACTGATTGCACCTTATGTTCAATTCACTTCAAATCCATTGGTCTTTGTCACGACAGCTGTGTTTTTAATTCTGATTATTTTTCCAGCTGCCATGATTACAGCCCTTTTTATTACTTCCGTGGTCCTTGTTCCCTTGCTTGTTTCTGAATTACGAAAAAGCGATTTTCCCACTTTAATAAAAAAATCGACAAATATGTTCACGGGAACAACTATTTCCATCGGCTATTCGATTAAGTATTTTGCAAGTTGGGTGGGGTCCTTACCCTTTTGGATTTTGATACCAGGGGGAGTAATATTTATTCCTTATCTATTGATTGCTTGGTTCAATTCAAGATTACTAACCTGGGAAATTTTAGCCGAAATCGCAACACCTGAAGATATAAAGCCTTTTGCGGAAGCTCATTCAAAGCCTCTTTTTATTTTAGGTCTTACAACATCTATTCTTTACTACATCCCCGTAATTAATTTTATAGCACCTGTAATTGTGTCTTCAGTTTTTACTCGGTACTGTCTTAGCCACTTTTCTCAATTTACAAAAGTAGAAGCACCATAAAACCAGTTAGGAAAAATAATAAGCCCGTCACTAAATAGCGGTTGGCCTTTTTTCTTCCCGTTAAGATTTCAAGTAAGGTTGCAAACAACGGCGAAGTCACAGCCACCGCTGACACGGTTGCAAGATGGCCAATTTTAATGGCTGTTAAATAAAAACTAAGTGATACACAGGTTCCTAAAAAACTAACAATAGAAATTGTTTTGGTTTCTTTAACTGTCATTTGCTTCCAGAATTTAATGGGCTCAAAACGAAACCATGGGATTAATGCCATAATTGTGAAACCAACGACAGTGGCAAAAGCTCTGACCAGATTGGCTTGAAAGGCTGTCATCTCAGGGGATAAATCAAAACTTTGCCGAGTTAATAGAATGCCGCCGCTATCTAAAATAACCCCGATCAATGCATACAACAAACCTTTTAGCTCCCACTTTCCGCTGGTTTTAAAATTTTCAAAGGCAAAGGACCAAAGGCATCCGACTAAGCAAACAATCGCAATTAATTTTTTGGGGCTGAATTCTTGATCAAATAAAAAATAAGCTGAAACACCTAAGATCAAAGGTGAGAAACCAAAAAGCATCAAAGTTCTTCCAGCCCCGATGCTGGCCATGGCTTTAAGTAAAAATATATCACCAATGAAAAGTCCCATAGTTCCACTGATGACTAGCAAAACATAGGATTGTGATTCTGCCTTTCCGTACTGACCAAATAAAAATACGGCCACTGCAAAGCCAAGAGTGGCAATAATGGATTTATAATAATTCATCCATTCTGCAGAAAATTTTTCTGAAAATTTAGCATAATAAATGGAAGCCGTGGAAAAAGCGATATTTGCACTTAGTGCCAGCATCAATGACAAAATCATGAACGAACCTCAAAGAAATCCAAATTGAAACAGGCCAGTTTTTCGGAAGGGGACTTCTTCACTGTCTCAGAAATTTCTTGAATCAGATTTACCATTTTTTCCCGGAGTTGTAAGAAGTCTTTTTCACTTAAAGTCATAGGGCCTGTGAACATCAGTTCGGTGTCTTTTAAGCCTTGAGCTTTTTCCAAAGCTCGAACTCGCCAGTTGGAATGATGTTGAGTCACATAAGGTGAACTTCGATCCACGTGTGTTCTAGCGGGGCCCATGAAGTACAAAGTGTTTTCGATTCTTAAAAGCCCGTTCTTTAGTAAAAACTGAACCACTTGCAAAGCTCGATCACGGGGCAAATGAAATTCTTTTGCAATCTCATCTAAGCTTGTGCCTTTTTTAATGTCACAAAAAAGTCGGATCGCCGAGTACAGCCAAGAAGAATAAAATTCGGCTTGAACTTGATCAGATAATTTTTCTTCAAAATTGAGACGTGTACTGAGGTTTTGAGATTTCTCACGAATTTCGCCTAGTTTTTTTTTCAAGTGCTCTTTGTAGCTAAAGTGCGAGGCTCGTTCGAATTGCACAAGAGTCAGAAAGTACTCACTTTGCAGACCCGTGAAAGACATATGATCACACAAAAGATACGCATGATCTTCTGAAAGCTCGCGGCTGCCTGAAAGCATTTGAGAAAACACGGGGCTAGGCACCCCGAGTTTCTCGGCCATGGTTTTGAGCTCACCACGGCCCCGGTTGGGCCGATCGGCCACCCATTTACGGAGGACCGATCGGTAGTCTGATTCGTCAAAAGGGAGGGACGACATAGTTAAATCTTTTCAGAGCCTTAGCTCAGTTAATTATCATATTTGATAATTTATAATTATCAAATTTATAAATTAAATAATGAAGTAATTTATGTGCTGCGTTATTATCGGATTCGAAAGTGAATGGAACAAATCTTGTTTACTAAAACGATGGAGAAAAAATATGAAACCAAATGCAATTAGATCAGCACTAGTGGCCGCAGTTTGTTTAGCCTCTATGCATAGCCAAGCGCAAAACGTCCCAAGCCTTCATTTGGCCCTGAATGGAAAGGCCCACCCTGCTTGGTCAGCTAGCAAACTGACACAAATCAACCCCGATCAAAAGCTACAAGAAATCCACAACCGCACGTCTTTGTATTTAAGATCGCCCAACCGTGTTCAAAAAATAGGTGGCATGGACGGCGGCGGAGGAAACGCTTTGCTTTGCCAAGAAAATGGAAAAGTGACAGCAGAACTTTTAGATGTGTACGAAGCTCGTAGCCTAGGAATCCAATTTGAATTGGGTGGCAAAACTGAAATGCTCGATATTTTAGATTACACATTTAATCGCTTAGCGAAAGTCAGTCCCCTAAGAGCCACAGTTTATAGCGCCATGGCCAGAGATCTTTTATCCAAAGATACCCAATGGGTCACAAACAAACAAATGCCAGTCATTGATGATGTGAATTTATCGACGATCCCCCAAGATTGTTTACTGGTACAGGTCGCAGTACAAAGACCTTTAAATCAAAGCAATCTTCCCAATGCTAAAACCTATATTATCGATGCTGAGCTATTTAATTTGCTTGATGAAACATCCAAGGCCGCACTTGTACTACACGAAGTTTTGTACCGTGAAGCACGCCATAGCAGCGCCAAAGATTCGTTGTTTTCACGGCATCTTGTGGGCTTGATCATGTCTAATGATATTTCGAAGTATAATACCAAAAAATTAAATGAGCTTTATGAAAATAATGGAATTAATTGTCAAGAAAGTGATGATACACCAACTTTTATTTCCTACACTTACAATCAAGGTGGAAATGTTTGTGATTTTACTAAAACCACTGATTACAAAGTCGAATTCAATAAAAGTGTAACATTTAATATTTACGATCAGCCCTTTAGCATAACTGAAAAATGGCAGGGCAAACCTCAGCATCGGTTATCATCTTTTGTCTCAGGTCAATTCGAGCCAGCAAGTTTATTTGATAAAAATCTATATAGCAGTCAAGGAATGCATCAAACTTCCATACAGATAGATGGAAGAATTAGTTTTCAAGTTGATAGAAAAAGCGGTCCTGCGATGAAGACACCCACATTAATAATTAAAAATGGCAGCGTCAGCACCGAGCTAGTTTACCATGCTAGTCAAATCAATCTTCCACATGAATTTGCGGCAATCGAAATCACTCCCTATACAAGTTCAAACATAAATCACTATCTAACCAATGTACTTGACATAAGCCCTGCCGGAAATAAGAAGCGAGCCTTTTACCATATGCATAAGAAAATTGTTGCTGATGAAATTACATTCTCAGATACAAATATTCGACTAGAAAACTCAGAGTGTGAAACAAAGTTTGAATCTTGCCCAGACACCTTAGTTATTAGCGTTTTTCATAAAACGAACGATTTAGAGATGGAATCAGAAATGGGAGACATCCAAATTTATCACCCCAAAGCAAGTATGCTAAATGTACCGAAAGAATATATCAACAAAGATGGATGGATTTTGTCCAGTGCCGTTCGATTTAATTCAGAAGGAAAAGTATCTGAGTTTACAGTCGGAATGCCTGCAGATAATACAAAGCCTGTGAAATGGTACAAATATTAGTTTTTAGAATCCAAAGATGTAGTTTTTCAACTACATCTTCAAAGCTTCGATATCAAAGTCATTCACTTGCTTCCAGTTGAAGACCGACCAAATCCCTTTTAGATAATCAGCACGCTTGTTTTGATATTTTAAATAATAAGCGTGCTCCCACACATCAATCCCTAAAACAGGAATTCCCTTAACAGTCGCTGTGTCCATCAATGGATTATCTTGGTATTCGGTGGCTGTAATTTCTAATTTTTTTTCAGCATTTCTGATCACCCATACCCAGCCAGAGCCGAATCGTGAAGCTCCTTGTTTCTCAATCTCTGCTTTGAAGGCATCAACAGAACCAAAAGCAGATTCAATCTCTTTTTGTAATCTTTCAGGCATCATTTGATTTTTAGTGTCTGGCGTTAAAAGCTTCCAGAAAAAAGCATGGTTCCAATGCCCACCCACATTGTTTTTAACTGCAGCTGGATACTGAGAAACAGTTTTCAAAATTTCTAATACTGATTTTTTTTCCTTGGGCATCACTTTGTTCGCGTTATCAACATAGGCTTTATGATGTTTGCCATGATGAATCTCCATGGTTTCTTTATCAATGGCTATGGCCAAAGAATCAGTCACATATTCTAGCTTTGGAAGTTTGATGGGAAATTTTTCACCATTTAAAGACTTCAGTGTAGCTGCATGACCAAAAGACCCAGCAATTAAAATTAATGATAAAATAAACTTCATAAAACCTCCGTGTTTAAAGACTAAAGCTTTTTAATAGCTTGATGGCAATGGGATTATTCATTTTTCGATTGGCCATAATAAGATGAAGCTCCTCTGTGACACCTGGCAAATCTCCGATGTGTACTAAGGTCCCGTTATCCACATATTCTTCCACGGATAGTGCAGAGGAACAAATAAGTCCAACCCCTGATGCTGCCATCATTTTTTTTAAACTTGTATCTTGAGATTCAGCCACAATATCCACAGTCAGATTTTGTAAACGCAACCACTGCTCGATTTCATAACGAAGCTGGCTGTCATAGGTAGGCATCACAAACATTTGATTCTGCAAGCTTTGTGGAAAATTCTTTTTTAGGCCTTTAAATTTTTTGGATCCATATACACTCACTGATTTTTTGGATAATAATTGATGATTCAATCCTTTTGCCTGAGATCCACTGGGTAAGAAATTGGACACATAAAGATCCACGCGGTGAGCCTGTAATTCACGAATCATTTCATTTGGCCCCCCTTCTACGATCGTCACCTGACAGGGTTCCACTTTTAAAGCGGCCTCGGTTAATTTTAAAACCACATTTTTAGGTATGCTATCTAAAGCCCCAATTTGAACATGCATACGGCTGGGGCGAATTCGGTCCTGCAGAACTTCAACCATCTCGAGGCCCATTTTAAATATTTGCTGTGAGTATTCTAAAGCCACTTTACCTTGCTCGGAAAGTTTAAGCCTTTTATTTTCACGCTCAAATAGCTGCACTCCCAGCTGAGATTCAAATTGCATCAACTGGGCACTTAATGTGGATTGACCCAATCTGAGTTTCTCTGCTGCTTTTGTAACACTGCCCTCTTCGGCTATGGTTTTAAAGTAGTAAAGATGATGGTAATTAATCCACTTATTCATAAAAGTTCCCTTATCTATTAAATAGATGCGAAATTCATTTTATATAGATTTGATCAATTTAATCAAGGGTGCTAATAGTCTTCTTTTTAGGAGATCTTATGATTTTATTTCCCTTTGCTGATTACTGGACATTTTATGCAGGCTTTATTCTATTTGTTCTTTTTGTCTTAGCGCTTGATTTAGGCGTTTTTCATAAAACAGCCCATGAAGTCAGTATCAAAGAATCTACCATATGGACCACTGTGTGGATTGGACTGGCCCTTCTTTTTAATCTTTTCTTTTACCAGTATGCACTTTGGAAGTTTGAAAATAACGCAGAATTATTAGCGATCCCTGGCTTTATTCCTGAAGCTATGGCCAAACAGTCAGCCTTGGAATTTTTAACTGGCTACGTGATCGAAAAGTCACTGGCGATTGATAATATTTTTATTTTCGCCGTTGTATTTTCTTATTTCGCTATTCCTAGAAAGTATCAACACCGAGTTCTATTTTGGGGTATTTTAGGTGCTCTCGTCTTCAGGGCCATCTTCATTGCACTAGGCTCTGTTTTAATGGAATACAAAGCTGTCGTCATTTTCTTTGGAGTTCTGCTCATTTTGACTGGTAGCAAAATGTTTTTTGCAGGCACAGAAACTCAAGACCTAGAAAATAACTTTATCGTTAAAAATTTAAAAAAGGTTTTTAGAATTCATCCTAAAATTGAAGGTCAAAACTTTTTTATCAAAAAAGACGGCCTGACTTACGTAACACCCTTATTCCTTGCTCTGATATTTCTTGAAGCCACTGATATTATTTTTGCTGTGGATTCCGTCCCTGCTATTTTTGCAATCACCAAAGAACCTCTTATTGTTTTTACAAGTAACATCTTTGCCATTTTGGGTTTAAGGTCCATGTACTTTATGCTGTCAGGTGTAATGGATAAGTTTGCGTATATAAAATATGGATTAGCAGCTGTTCTTGTATTCGTAGGCTTAAAGATGGTTTACTTAAATGAGGCCTTTGGTGGCAAATTCCCAATAGGAATTTCATTATCAATTATTTTAGGCCTCATAGGATCCTCTATTTTAGCCTCTATCATCATTGATGCCAGAAAAAAGAAATCTTAACAAAACGGATTTTTAGTGGTTTTCTGGCTTCATGGATCAGCTGGGATATCTAGATATAAATAGTCACAATTGGGAACTTCATGAGGCTCAGCTCAAACAGCTTTGCCTCAGTTCCGAATCAGACTCTTCTGATGCTGCTAAAAACTTGCATTGGACCGACTGGAAACAAAATCCTTCTTCGCTTATGAGTGCTCTAGTCAATGAAAAGCGGTTTGATTTTCCAAATGGTCTATTTACAGTTTTAACTAAAAATGGCTTTCCTATCGCTTGTAGTGGCTGCTACCTAAGTGATTGGTCATCACAAGTGGTCGTCATTGGAGTTAGAACTTGGACGAGCCCCAATTTTCGCGACGATTGGTGGCACGGCAAGTATTTAATTCCAAGACAAATTCAATTTGCTAAAAATTTAAAAGCAGCTTCTGCCGTCATGACCATTAATCAAAACAATACAAAACTACAAAAATTTATAAAACGAATCATCGACGGAAAAACAGTCGTCTTCGGAGAAAACAATCCTAATGTATATAAAGATTTTATTTATCTTGAACAGGATTTTCTGATAAAAAATTGTTTGCAAAAAATTGCCTATTTACCACTTAATTGTAACTCTATTGACTTTCAAAACTACCACCTTCCACCCAAAGGGATTTAAATGATACCTCCGTGGGCTTCCATTCATTTTATTTTTGATCAGGAAAAGGTAAAAAATGAGATTTTAAACTCAGGTGCCTTGAATAAAATGATGATTGCCACATCTGATGCCACAGACAGTGGTCATAGTGTTTGGGATCCTGAAGGAAAATTTTTTTCAGAAGACCAGTTTAAAAAACATTCCTCAATTCCCTACTATAAAACAGATTCTGCAACAGGTTTAAAAAATTTAGTTCCAGGCCAAATCAACACCTTCAACATGCTCAATTTAACTTACATCGATTCAGAAAAAACAAGCCTGAATGATGCTTGGAAGGGTGATCTGAAAGATAAATCCAGAAAGCCACTTTGGATACTCAATCAGCACCCCTGGCGCTGGAGAAATGACTTAGATTTACCATTTACTAAAGAAGTAATTAGCCAACTTCCGTTCGAATATTTATTAACGGTTCGATGTATCGTACAAGTTCCACCGTCAATAGGTGTCGTTCATAAAGATAATTCCTATGCGTCCAATCAGGAATTCTATAAAAATGGCTTTGGCTCTATTACACTTAATATAAGCTCTGGAGGAGCCAATCTCTATTTTATCAATCATTTGAACAGTCAAAAGCACAAGGTAAATGAAGATCGCTACACTTGTTGGCACTTTGATGACTCTCATCTTCACTGTACAGATGAGGTTAAAACCACAAGAATTCAAATTCGAGTTTTTGGTAAGCTTAATACTGATTACAAAAGCTTATTTGTAGATGTTTTGGATTAGTTCTTAAATCTATCCAAGAACTTGATTCATATAAATATTTCTTAATCTTTGTCTTCGACTTTCTGCTTCTGCTCCAGCTTTAGAGTCATTAAAATACAAAGAACCGATCTCACTGTGAGTGAAGTTGATATTTCTCATTCTGTTGTAGTATTGGAATATACTGAGGCTGTATTTCTGCATCGCCCGAGATGATTCGTAGAATTTTCTCTCAATTTCATTTGCTCTTTTTAGATCAATCGCTGAATTTTGCCATCCATCGTTTGCATCAGTTTTATAACCATGTGAGCCCGGATTGACGGCAATCCGACTTAAGTTGCCGTAGTTCCATCCCTTTTCGGATCGCCAATAACCAGCAGGTGACAAATCGCCATGATCTAAAATATTTATAGGAGATCCAATCCACAATCGATTCAGCTGAATCCCATCAAGTGGACAATCCGAACTCTCTAACCAAGAAATTGTTTCGGCTAGACTTTGTTCTGTTTCTTCTGGAAGGCCGACAATGAATCCAGCTGCCATATAAACTTGATCAGACCATTTATTCTTAAGATGATGAAGCGCCTGCTTAACTTGAAGCGGATCTGTACCCTTACCAATTTTCAAACGTGTTTGCTGATTTAATGACTCGATTCCAAATTCAACAGACCTCAAGCCCATTTCTTGTAGGGCATCGATCATAAAAGGATGCTTCATTAAAAGATCAATCCTGGCGTAAGCTGAAAACTCAGTTTTAAATGGTAACTTCATAAAAAGTTGATGAAGTGCCTCAATTTTCTCTGGAGTGTCATTTAATGTATCATCGGTAAGCATGTAGTTTGTAATTCCAAACTCTTCGAAATTTCGTAGCATTTCAAACTCGAGTGTTTCGGTACCCTTAACATATTCGCCGCGTTTTTTTCCGTTGAGATCAAAACCGCAGAAAGAACACTTAAATACGCAACCTCTAGCAATTTCAATAGGCACGTGCTCATTGGGAAAAAGGTAGTCTTCCTTCTGCCAAAGAATCTGACTGCTCGAAAAGTTTTTGCAAGGGTGCATTCGATCACTCAGCACGTCTCCATTTTCACTTTTTACAACAAAAAGGGATCCCCCATTTTTTAAGTATTGAGTTAGTGCTAATGTTGATCCTTCGCCTTGACCCAGAATCCAGTAATCCACACCCTTAAAACTTAATGAACTTGCTTTATAGCCGCCTACCACAATTTTACAATTTTCATTTTTGAGACGAATACGTCGAAATACATCATTCATAAACTCATCTGAGCGGGGGAATAGACGCGTATGAACAGCTGCCATTGCACTACGAAGCGACTGTGGTTGACTCAGATGCGCAGCCAGATCACGCTGTGAAAGCTGAGCTGTCCATAATGTTGTAGAAAATCCGACCCAAAGGGTTTTTTTGGAAACATATTTATTAATGATTTCTTGGATTTCCTCTGTGGTTAAATCAGCAAAAAACTCGATCACTTGAACTGAGATATTATTTTTTCTTAACTCTGATGCAATCCGGTACGGCCCAGCATAACGACTAAAACCATAAATATTATTAATGTCAGAAAAGATTAATACATCTACCATATTATTAAAATATTATCATGGGGAGATCCATATGCAATTCATTAAGGGAGACCAATCTAACTTTATGGTTATTTTAGAGGCTGGAGATGAAGTTCTCACCAGCCTAAGAAAGTTTGCTCAAGAGGTTCAACTTAAGGGTGGTTTTTTCTCTGGTATCGGCGCTTTAACTCAAGTCGAATTAGGCTTCTATAACCGACAAAAAAGAAAATATTTTACAAATAAATATGGTGATGAATGTTTTGAACTCATCTCTTTGACAGGAAACTTATCTTACTTAAATAATGAGTATCTGCCTCATATCCATGTGCTACTCGGTCGAGATGATTACAGTACAATTGGTGGCCACCTGGTTCAGGCTCGGGTTGATATTACACTTGAACTTGCTGTTACACAATTAGGCATTACACCTTCAAGAAAATTTGATGATCGTTTAGACTTACCACTTATTACAAACAAAGATTTTTAATTTCAGAGGCAATTCGATTAACATCCAAACCAACATCCATAAGCTGCTCATCATGACTGCCGTAATTCGATAGAAATTTTTTGGGAATTCCTAAAACTTTGACTCGATTTAAATTAATAGAAGAGTTGCTGAGTATTTCCAAAACCAGTGATCCAAGTCCACCGATAACAGAGTTTTCTTCGACTACCAGCACTGACTTTGCCTTTGAAGCCATCCGAAAAAAAACTTTTGAATCAAAAGGTTCAATTGTATGAAAATGAAGATGTGAAATAAAAATACAGTCTTGATTTAATTGCTTTATTGCATGACTGCATTTGGCTGTCATATAGCCAGTTGAAACAATCAATACGTCCACAGGTCCTGCTGGCTCTTGAAAAACGACGGCTTCACCTATTTTGGGTTGTACACCAGATGGATAGTAAGAAGAATTAATCTCTTTTGAAATTCGGATGTAGATGGGCCCTAACCAGTTCGTGGATTGCTTAATTAATTCTTTCATTTCAAAGGAATTGGTTGGAACAAGGATTGTCATATTGGGTAGTGTTCGCAAAATTGAAATGTCTTCAACACCCATATGCGTCGGACCTAACACCGAATAACTAAGCCCACCACCATTACCGAGAATACGAACTGGAAGATTATGAAGACACACATCAAGTGCAATTTGCTCAAAACAACGACGAGTCATGAAAGCTGCTATACCATTAACAAAGGGAATGAATCCGTCACTTGCAAGACCTGCTGCCATTCCAATGGTATTGGCCTCACTTATTCCTTCCATAAAAAAACGATCGGAAAAGTTTTTCTTCATTTCTTCAAGAGTTTCAGGTTTCAAATCTGAGCCAATAAAAACTACTCGAGTGTCTTGATGTGCCAGTTGGTAAATTGAAGCTAGCATCTCATTTTGCATTAGTACTTCTCCAGCATTTCGGTGAAAGCTTTGTGTTGCTCAGGACTGAAGGAGTAGAAAAAATGTGACCCTCGACTTTGCTCAACTTCTGGAATTCCTTTTCCCTTTACTGTGTGGCAAATAATCATCTTGGGCTTTTTTGACTCAATCACAGCTTGAGATATAACTTTTTTCAATTCACTTATGTCATGCCCGTTGGATTCAAAAACATCAAATCCAAAAGCATGCCACTTTTCACTGAGTGGCTCAAGATTCAAAATTTGTTGAGTTTGGCCAGCAGCTTGATATTTGTTGCAATCTACAAGTGCGATTAAATTATTTAATTTATGATGAGCGGCAGATAGAGCAGCTTCCCAAACTGATCCTTCTCCGAGCTCTCCATCACCCATTATAACAAAGACTTTCGAACTTCTTTTTTGAATTTTCGCTGCTAAAGCCATGCCTACTGCGACACTCAGACCATGACCTAATGAACCTGTCGAAAAATCTACACCTTTAATTTTTTCATGATTTGGATGTCCACCTAAAGGTGAGTTATGATGGCAAAATCGATCTAAATCAGACTTTGGGAAAAAATCAAAATGAGCTAAAATAGCATACAAGGCAAGACAACCATGACCCTTGCTTAAGATGAGCCGATCACGATCTGGCCAATTTGGATTTTTGGAATCAAACTTTAATACATTTTCAAAAAGCACTCTGAGAATTTCAACCAGCGAAAGAGCTGATCCAGCATGGCCGAGATTTCCTCCCCTAAGGGCACGAAGTATCAGTGTTCGTATATATTTTGATTGGCCATCAAGTGGAATGAGGCCTTCTTGAGAATTAATCCTATGACTTAATTGTGACATCAAAATCCAATTTCATATTTGAAAAAAATTCTTCATTAAAACGTTCAGTTTCTTGATTAAAATTATTAACAGACTCGCCCAAACCCATCACATCGACGACTGTACGAAGTGGCCTTTGACCATGAGGCATATCGAGTAAATTAACAATCACATCAGCCACATGTTGTGGGTTATATATATTGTTGTTGCGTAATTTACTTTTGTATTGATCCCACAAGGCTTTGGATTGCGCAAAATTCTTATCGAGTGACTCTAATCGAAAGTGATCTGATGGAAGTTGTGCAGATTCAAAAAATGAGGAGGCAAAACCACCTGGCTCAATAATAATCGAATCGATTCCAAATTGTGCGCATTCCCTACGGTAACCTTCAGCTAAGGCTTCCAACGCCTGCTTGGATGCGCAGTAAGGTGCACAGTAAGGCATAGTTAAACGACCCAAAAGACTTGAGATATGAATTAAAATTCCAAAGTTCTTTTTTCTCATCGATGGAAGTACTGCACGATTGATCCTTTGAGCTCCTAATACATTGACATCAAAAATTCGGAGCCAATCTTGAGAAGTAAAGGCCTCTAAAGGCCCCATGCTAAACACACCTGAGTTATTAATCACGACATCAATTCCATCAAGTTTTACCAGTGTTTGATCAACGCCGGAAGTGACTGATGATTCATCGGTCACATCCATTTTAATGACATGGGCGCCGTGCTGAGTTAATCTCTCTGCACATTGATTATTTTTTGTTTCAGGATTCCGCATTGATACAGCTACAGAGTGGCCGTATTTTAAAAGAGATAAAGTCGCGAGCATTCCCAAGCCACTGTTGCCGCCAGTTAACAAAACCTTCACTAACTTATACCGGTCTCGTGGATCAAACCCAGCTCAATTAACTTTTGCTCGCAAAAAATCTTATTTTTAACCAAGTAATCATCGAATTCATATTTTGCATTCTTAGAAATAAAAACAAATTCGACGAAAGTCGAGTCAGAACTATGCGAGAAACTATGGGATAAAATTAAACCACTTTTCTGAAAATTAAGTATGGCATCTGAGAAAAGACGACTATCAATCCACAAAGGTTTTAGGGCATTGAACTGGGCACTGCTCATCGGAGAACTGCTGGAGACCCGTGTGAAAGTAGAAATTGATTTCTTTTCAATCGAAAATAATGAGAAGGAAATTAGAGGTAGGCCTAAAAAAAGACCTGCTTTTAAAAAGCCTCTTCGGTTAAATGAGAGATGATTATTAGACATAAGCCCCCTAAACAACTTCCAATATTTTATCAAACAAAAATATCAGTGGCTACAGAAAACAAAGTAATAGGGTCCACTGGACGTATCAAATTGATACACTTAATCTTTTTTCGATATCAATTTACAGACTAGACCTTCGATATCAACTTCCCACCAGCGGACCATTAAACTACTGGATCTTTCGTTATGATGATGGTTATTGTGCCACCCAAAGCCAAAAGTTAGATAACCCAAAATCACATTGTTATAACTTCGATCATGCAAAGATTGGGACTCAAAATTTCTGTAACTAGTTGGCAATTTCATATGAGCAAAACTTCCGATCATATTTAAACGAAGGTGCTCGAGCTGAACGGGTATTAAAAATAAACTTAAAAAATACGTTGGACCGAGTAAAAAGCTAATGAGACCAAAGATCCAAAAAATTCGATAGTAGTTTTTAATTAGAAAAACTAACTTCTTATCTTTGAAAATACTGCGAGTTGCGAAGTTCAAAGTATCTACTTTTTCGAGTGCAATTGGTCGGAGTCGCCAAAACAGAAAACTTTCCCAAAACCCATACTGATGCGGACTTGTAATATCATCTGAAGAATCACTATTTCTGTGATGATAAATATGACTGCTGCACCACATTGCCAGCGGGGCATAACCAGCTAAACTACCTAAAAAAGCGAGAGCTAATTCTATGGGCCTGTAGGTCTTATATTGACGGTGAGAAAAATAACGATGAAAGCCGGCTCCAATTCCAACTGGTCCAATTAGAAACCAAGTAACAAAAACTAAGAGCCAATTCACCGTGAATTCAGAAATAGTTAAAAAATAAAAGACACTTCCAAAAGTGACAATAGTTAAAGGCAACCACAATTTATAGCAATAAGAATTCATAGTCACCCATTAGTCGAAAACTTAGTTTTTCAATCTCGCTGATAAAAAGTTTTCGAGATCTTCGACTGTGTTGATAAAGTGCAGATTTGACTGTTCAAATTTTAAATTAAATTGATCCTCAATATTAACAACTAAAATCATAAAATCTAAGGAATCAAGACCAAGATCCTCACGAAAGCGAGTCTGTTTATTGTATTTCTGAGCTGAAATTCCTAATTCCTTACTCATTATATTTGATATTTTATCAAGTATTGAATCCATTAATAAAAAGCTACATCAGTTTTGAAAAATGGTGCAAGTGGAATCTTATGCTAATCCCATCCTTTTATGATTAATTGAACTTCTTCTTCTGCTCGCTCATTGCGAACTTTGTTAAGAGCCGTTCCTGAACGAAGCACCAAATTCATTGGCCACGTTTGTTTATCCATCATTTCCCACACATAACCAAATTTTGGCTTTTGATTAGCAGGGACAAACTCGTCTATCGTCATGATATACCTGTTCTTTATTTTTTCTGAAATTTTACAAAACAGAGATAAAGATTTTTGATGTAAGCCCGTTGAAATAACATAGAATCGATAAGCCTGACGCTCTTCCATTTCCGAAATTGCCATATCTATCAAGTTTTTCACTGCTTCAAATTGATGTTTCAATGAAAGTGAGTCAATTCCCCCGACAAACCGATTAATCGAGCAAAATGGCATGGTACTCCAATAATAAACACCCACCGTAAGGATGAGTTTGTCTTTATAAAAGGCACCATAAGAAACCTGATTTGTCTTAGAGCCCAAATATTCATGCAAATTAGAAATAAGAAGTTTATCAACAAGAGAGACATCTACCTTTACACCCATCCAATTAGAAGTATTTCTATAAAGAGCACAAACGGCCTCAAAGTCGTTGAAATTGAGTTTACGAAAATACAAGGAAGCATCTGAATCATTTTGCATCTTAACAGCTAAATTCATTAGATATTAGAAAGTCAAACTGTACTGCTAGCAGTTTTAAAGAAATTTTTGCGCCAGATGATCGAATCAAAGTAATAATGTAATAGTAATGGCATCCAAAAAATGACCTCTAACATATTTCCAGGATTTACAAAAAGAATGTTTTCATATTTTCTTACGTAAAGAAACCAAAGCCCGCCTGTGAAAACAAAAAATATTGTATATGTCCATGGGTGACTTAGGAGTTTCAGAAAAAATTGAGGCTGACTTTTGAAAGCAATTGTCTCTTCTTTTTTTGAGGACTTGTAAGAGTAAACCACATAGGCAATTCCATGAATTAATACAAGCTCTGCTAGAAATATCTGACGACTTTCAAACATAACCAAAGAGGTGTAAAACCAAATCCAAGTCGAAACAATTATGGAAATCTTCCCCCAATTAACAGCTTTCCGGCTGAGAATTTTTCTAGAGATGTTGAAGGTATATATAACATTAATGAACCAATGAAGAGTCATCGCAAATGTTGCCACTGTCGCATCAATTGAAAGATGAATATTGTTTGGGAAAAAGTAAAACTTCGGTTCGGGTCCCAGTTCTGATTGCCACCATATAAGTGGAACTAGCATGACATTAGTAACCATCAATGAATCAAACCAACGATCTCTATCAGGCTCCTGGGCTTGCCTTCGTGAAAGCATAACCCAACCGTGTTGTTGGCGACAGATGTGTAATAGTGCAATAAAAGTAAGTAAAATATAAAAAGTAACCTGTGAAATATGCAATAGCAAACTGCTTACTATAAAAACTCCGAGGCAACCTAAATAAAATTTACGATTTGATAAGCGGCCATCTTTTGTCCTTTGTAACAAGGGATAAGCCGTTGCTAATACATGCCCCATTTCAAAAGGAATTTTTACGGCCAAAATATACAATGAAAAGGTCAAAAGATCAGTTCCTTTTCCCAAAAAACTCCAAGAAAGAATGACAGCAGGAATGGGAAGCCAAAACACTAAGAAATTTTCTAAAGGAGTGAAAACCCATCCATTGGAATTTTTAACTACGCTCATCATTTGTTAATTACAAATTGAACCCGTTGCAAGTGCAACGTTAATTTTTCTTGATCGCTTTGATGATAAGTCCACTAATATCCAGCTCCCACCATTTGTATTGAAATGAATATCTTGATGGATATTTATGATGGTTGTTATGCCAACCCTCACCCCAAGTGAGCAGTGCTAATATCGAGGAATTAATGGAATCTTCGTGAGTTTCAAAATTTCTATATCCGAAACCTGGTAAGTGGTTAGCATAATTAGAAAGCACTGATATCCAAATTTGTAGCACAATTGGGAAACAAAAAATAAATACGAATCCATTTAAACCAAAAAATGAAAAAATAAGGAGTCCCCAAACAGCCATAATAAGAAAGTAGTACTCATGCAGATAAAGATGAAAGGGATTAGTAATAAGATGCCTAAGAGACCATTTATTCATACTGAATTTATAGTTAGGAAAAAGCACTTTCCATCCTAAAATTTTGGGGCTGTGTGGGTCAGTATTTTTATCACTATTATGGTGATGTTGCTTGTGAACGGCTACCCAACCAATTGTTGATCCCGTACCGCCCATGGACCCTAAGAAGCTAAACAAATATTCAAAGAATTTATTCATTTTATAACTGTGATGACTTAAATATCGATGAAAAGTAACTGTAATGCCTAAACAACCTGTTAAAAAATAACAACCCAGGCCTATCACCACCCACATCAACGAATAATCAAAAGTAAAAAGATAGTAAGAAACAAACGCGGTCACTATTAATTGAATAGGAACGAAATAAGTTGTATTAGACCTAACTATGTCTTTTAAGCTCATAGCCTAATTTATTCTTATATCAGCTGCTTAGTCCAATTAATTTTTATGAAGCATTTGATGCATTTCCTGCATCGAAAATTGAACCTTCGATTCACAATTAGGAAACTTCTTAACTAGTTGATTTCTAATATTTAATTGTAAATCCATGATGTGCTCAAAGCCTGTTAATTTATCCCGCTTCTGAAGGTGGGGATAAAATTGATAGGACATTAAGTTTTTGCTACTTCGAGTGCTCAGTTTACCTGGGATTTCATCATTAATAAGACGACTTAAATAAGGGTTATGAAATAAGAATGCGTTGGTCTGTTCGGGTAAGTATTGAAAAAATCCAGGAATTCCCGGTTTGTTATTATGAATAAAATGAGAATACAGTGAACAAAACATTTCACTTTCCTCGAGGTACCATTCACTTTTTGGATAAGGACTAACACCTGGGATGTAATCTGTAGGTATCTTTTTTACTAGCAGGGCCTCGCCTTGTGCAATAACAGGAGTGCCTGTCAGTTGGTTCACCAACCAAAGATGGCAGGCCAGTATAGGGCTGACACAACGAATGGGTTCTACAATTTCATAAAACTCTTTTGAAGACCAAAATCTTTCCAAATTCAGTTCAATAATTTCATGCTTAAAGTTCAATTCTGTTTTTAACTGATTGACGAATTCAATGTCCTCAGAGTTTTCCCCATTAGAATATTTTAGAGTCACAGCACGGAACGGTAGCTTTTGATCGTAAAAACTTCGAAGACAAATTTCACTATCAGTTCCTCCTGATAATAAAATGATGATATCTCCTACTTTCTGATCATAAATTTCCCTGGCTGCTAAATTATTACACTCTGGCCAGCTATTGATATTTTTAGAAATGGCACCATAGCTAGCAGTGAATTGCGAGTTTAAACCTTTTTTTGATTGAAAAGCAGGTTGCCCCAGAAAGCCGAATTGAAAATGATTATTCTTAGTATAGGGGTATAGGCTTGTTTTCATTTGCTTAAATATAAAGTGTAAATTACGTTTTATGCATGTCACAGGTCATAATACTTTCTGATTCTTCTCCGCTGGGTGGCGAATACGGTAACATGCGCTACATGGGGGCCTATTCGATAGCTGGCAGCCTTCGCAAGGCTGGCATCAGTTGTGTTGTAATCGACTACTTTACAAGAATTGAAAACTTCTTCGCTTACATTGATCAATTTATTACTCAGGACACAGCTGTTATTGGTGTTTCTTCAACATTTTTAGCACCGTGGGTTTCCATGAAAGTACGAAGAACCAATCGCTCAGATGGATGGAATCGATATAATTCCGGTGAACTTAACTTTGAAACAGGAGAAGAACTTCTTCTTTGGACAAAAACTCTTAAAGAAATTCTTCATAAAAAATCACCTCATGCAAAACTTGTATTAGGTGGGGTCAAAAGTCAGTCTGCAATTTGGAGGCCTCAATTTTATAAGAATTTTGACGAAATTTGCATTGGAGCTGCTGATCAATCTTTTGTGGAGTACGTTAATTCAATTCTTCACAGCAAACAGCCGAATACTATCGTTTTCGATGATGTCTCTTATATTCGTAATCAAATTGATATTACTAATAAAATCTGTCCAGAAGCTTTTTGGTCTAAAAAAGATGCTGTTCAAAAAAATGAATCGTTGCCCATTGAAGTAGCTCGAGGATGCATTTTTAGTTGCAAGTTTTGCCACTACGACAAAAAGGAAAGTTTCAGAAAAACCACAGAAACCCTTCGTGCAGAATTGATTAGAAATTATGAAAATTTTGGCACAACAGTTTATAGTTTGTGTGATGATTGCTTCAACGATCACCCCAAGAAGGTCGAGGCCTACTGCGAAGTATTCAAAAGTCTTCCATTCAAAATGGAATGGACCAGCTATGTAAGAGTTGATGTCGCTGTTAAGTTTCCCCATACCATTGATCTGATGATTGAGTCTGGTGCCAGTGGATTATTTTGGGGACTTGAATCCTTTCACCCTGAAGTTGCTAGAAAAGCCGGAAAAGGGACTCCGCCAGATCAAGTCAAAAAATTTTTGATCGATTTTAAGAATAAATACTCAGGTCAATGTTTAGTCGAAGGATCATTTATTGTTGGTCTACCAGGTGAAAGTCGAGAATCAATTTTAAACACATTTGAATGGATCAAACAGCATAATGCCCTTGATATCGCACACTTTGCACCTTTGTCGATCGTTCCTTACGTACCCAATCTCGACAAACGACAGTATGATTATGCTGATTATAGTAAAAATCCTGAAAAATATGGATTTAAAAATATTCGTTTTGCACCACTGTATTGGGAACATGATTTTTTTAATTATGAAGAGGCAAAAAAATTAGCCGTAGAAATTACCAATGAGTGGAGAGATTTTAAAAAGCCAGGAATTTTACAAACTATTTTTATTTATGGCCATGCAAGAACATTAGGTTTTACAAAAGATCAAACTTTGAAATTATTTCGCTCAAATGTAAATATGCCCAATGATTACCTAGAAGTGAGTCAGCGTTTTAATGAATTTATTAAAAGTTACCACAGTGAACTACTTGCAAATAACAATATTAATTCTACAGAATTTTCAACTTCACTATCGGCTCAACTATGATTCAGCAATTACCTATCAACTTTGATTTATATCACCTTGAAAATTATTTCAAAAAATCTCAACCCTACGAAATTGGTAGCCAAATTTCTTTAAAATACAGGAAAGGTGAAAAACCTTATCAAGACGGAGTGGGATCCGCTGTGGATGCCAATAATTTGTTACTGTATAAAGAAAGTGATTTTACTGAATTAGTTGAAGGATATGAAAATCCAATTTCAGGTATTATAAGAAAGGTAGAAAAAATAGCTAAAGATCAGTACCAACTTGGAATTGGGCGCATCCGTTTTATGACTCAAATGCCAAAGACATGCTTATCTTATCACAGAGATAGCGAAAAATTTAGATTCCACATTCCACTTTCAACTCATTCCAATTGCTTTTTTGTCGTCGACGATCAAGTTTTTAGGATGCCTGAAGTGGGAGCTTTATACACATTGCGAGTTGATAAACTTCATACTTCAGTTAATGCAAATAAAGAAAAACCCCGCACCCATTTGGTTTTTACAACGTTCAATCTTAAATAGAATTTGTAAACAATGAAAGACCCGATTTTTCCATGACACCAGTCTTTTTAAAGTTGGTGGCACAATGAATCTGTGTCCTATCAAATATTATAACGTCACCAATTTTCCAATCAATCACGGTTTCAACAGAAAGGCCCTGTAAACAACTGATTGGCACATGTGATAAATATTGATTATGAATATCTTGATCAAACTCAGCCGCCTGATCTAAAAAATGCACATCTTTATAATCAAAAAGATCGTTATTAAATTCCGTTGAAAATCCTTTTGTGCCTTTTGCAAAATTAGTAGCATAACCTATATATCTTTGTTTAAAAAAAACAGTACCACAACTACCACTTGGTGAAATACTCAGCGGAATTAGTATGGCTTTGTAGGGCCTTTTATCAGGATCTTTTCCACCATCAACATGCAGAATATAAGGATTTTTTGTATGAAAAAAATTGCCTTCTACAAATTTTGTATCAAAAAGACCGATTTCCTTTTCAATTCTTGAACTTAAGAAATCACTTATTTTTTCCCACTGATGAGGGGCACATTGGACTCCCCCCTTTTTGTTCTCAACTTCAACAGAACTAGATTGTAGTCGCTTTAAAAACTCAATTTCATCAAAGGAAAGAAAATTGGCAATTGACCTTGGAGGGGACCAACTTGATTGGATCTTCAAAGTGCTTTGCAAATCACGAACTGCCATGGAACTATCGTTCTATTGATTTAAAAGAAAATCAACTTTGTAAAAGGTGTTTTAATCAGGGGCAGAACAATGAAATTTGCAATTACTGGTCATACAAAAGGCCTAGGGATGGAAATCAGTAAAAAACTGGAAGCAAACAAATTTGTGGGATTTGCCAGATCCAATGGCTTTGATATTTCACAACCCAGCAACCGATTAAAGATTATTGATTCCATCAACGACTGTGATGTCTTTATCAACAATGCCTATTCCGGCCATTCCCAGACGGAACTTCTTTATGATGTTTATAAAGCTTGGAGTGATAAAAATAAACTGATCGTAAATATTGGCTCCAATACAACATCAGGGATAAAGTCACAGATTTGGCCTTACGCGGCACACAAAGCCTCGTTGGAAAAAGCCAGTGAGCAACTATCGTTTCTTCCAAATCCTTGCAAAGTTATGCTGATTAAATTTGGCTTCATCGGAACCGAACGAGTTCTTAATCAATTTAAACCCACTCATTCTATTGCCCCTGATGATGCAGCGGAATTTGTGTTGAATCAGATTAAATGGAGCACAAAATACTGCGTAGTCAGTTCTCAGATACAATGCTCATTCTAGGGAGCTGTATCAGTTTGAGATTTTTTTAGGCACTTCAATTGCAATTTGAATTCGTATGATACCAGTGCCTCGTAATCTTCATTTTAACTTCAAAAGCAGGCTTATTTTTATTCTGTGTTTGGCACCTGTAATCCTATTATTGTCACTCCCCACTTTTGCTTCATCTCCTAAAAACTGCCGTGCAGTTACCTCTAATACTAAAACTCTAGTCTCGTTAAACAAAGAAGAAGGCGACATTGGGTTTCCTTCTTTAATAGGTGAAAATAAATACTTTGGGTTATCTTCTTTACCAGATGTCTCATTTCAATTTGAACGCACTGATTCTTGGGGAGCATCAAGAGATTTTGCTGGGAAAGGAATATCAGTTAAAATAATGGTTAAAGACATCCCCATGGCCAAGCAAGTTATTAAACTTTTAAGTGAGAGCATGCACATCAATACTTCAGAGATCTTTTCAAACCCAGAACTTAAAGCCATAGATCTTGAAAATGGTATATATGCAGAAATAAAAACGACACAGGCCAGTTCATTAATCACAGATCCAGCGGTTTGGATAAAATTAACAAATCAATATTCACAATCGATAGATGCGGGTCAAAGTCTTGTTCAAGCGTTAATTGAAAATGGCTTACATATAAAAGAAGAAACTTCCATCAATGATGATTTGTCGAATAATTCTGGACGGCATGCATGGGCCATTAGAAATTTTAAGAATGATAAGAATTTAACATCAAATGAAAAAATGGCACTCGTCGACTTATCTGGCCCGGATTATAAAGATATCAATTCTTCTTTAAGAACACCCGGTGCACGCAAAGATCCCCGGGTTCCCTTCATTGACTCTGCAATATCAAAAGGACGCTTAAATCGCAAAACAACAGTTTACCGAGCTGTTGAACGCAGTGATGTTATGCAAATTTGGAATGATATGAACGAAGGAAGGCTTTCGACTGCTTTGATTTCACCCGATCCTGCGTACTTGTTTACTTCGATGGACCCGAAAGTTGCACTCTGGTGGCCGAAAGAAGCAAAATTAAAAAATCCAATTTTTCTTGTAATGGAATTACCTGCTGGATTGAATGCTGCATATATTGATTCAGAAATACGCAATGACCGTGGTTTTTTTGAAATTGTTTTGCCAAAGAATCTGAAGATGCAAGCAGTAAGCGCTTTAAAAGAAGGCACTACTCAAATTTTAAAAGTAAAAGTTGAGAATTGAATCTTCAGATCGGCTATATCTATAAACAATTTTACAATTACTCTTAGTAATAAACTCAACTTATTGCCAATCAATGCCTATTAGACTATTCACGAACAATCGATAGAGGGGAAATTTATGAAAATTCTATTAAGTATTTTTGCTTTGATCTGTTCTTCAACAGCTTCTGCTGATCCAGCCTGTTTAGCTTTATCATCGGCAGTTGGCTCTTATAAACTTGTTAGCAAAACCTGTGACGGACCCTTTGGAAGTCATTTAACTGTTACTCCTTATGACCGAGGTACATATTCAGGATATATGATTACTTCTGGTGGAATTGGCATCGGTCCAACAACCCATACTAACGGAACGGACAAATGCACCACAACAGGTGGAAGCATTATTGTGGAAACTTGTGTGCTTCATGATACTTGCCGACCTCAGGGTTGGGGATACGAGTTTTTTAGAGATCAAGTCACCTTCAATGCCAACGGCTGCACTGCGAATTTTTCAAAGATTCAGTAAATATCCACAAAGTCAGATAATAATGCGTTTATGTCATCTAAGCTTCTGATGGCTTTTGAGATCTGAACGCTTTCTTAAGGTACTCCAACAGATCCTGATTAATTCCACGATAGGAAGCCAGATCAGGATTTTCTTGCAACATGAGCTTAATTTTTTTAACAACTTCAGGATTATCTCCAACCCCCTCTTGTCCAAGTGCATTCCATTCATTAGCAAGAGCGATCACCTGAGGCTCAGTTGGATCAATATTTTGACTCATAAACTTTTGAGCTAGAAGTGTTAACTGTTCTAATTTCGAATGCATTTCTTTAATTCGCTGAAGTCCTAAAGCATTATTCTTACTTTGGATTATCTGTCGTTCTTCGGCGCTTAGATACTGACTTTGAATTGTCAGTTCCCGAATCATACTTATCAATTTTTCACTTCCTTGGAATTGCTCGAAATTTGCTGCTTCGTGTGCAGCTTTTATGCACCATTGTTTTCTATCGAGTTCTTCGCGTTCAACTTCAACTTTTTCGAGTTGACGAGCAATCAAATCACGAAGCTCTTCATGTGAGTGTCCAACAAATTGACCAACTTCTTCCAGTGAAAAACCAATATTTCGTAGTGAAACAATCTTATGCAGTCTTGCAATATCAGATTCGGTATACAATCTATGACTGGATTCAGTTCTTGAAGAAGGTTTAAGCAATCCAATTTCATCATAATGATGCAAAGTTCGAATTGAAATTTTAGTAGCCTGTGCAAGTTCTCCAATTTTCATATTTTCTCCTTGGTTGTTTCTTGCTAGCCTACGACCTTCCGTTGGGTGAGGTTCAAGTTTAAATAAACATATAGTCATATTGAGTCAATTATTGGACTCACTTTTTAGAAAATCATTTTTTTAAAAATCTAAATACTTTGTTGATTGAGGCTAAACTCTGAAGGTACTGACATTGGTATTTATCCACATGGTTTGAAAAATATAATCACTCAACAAATGATGATACAGACAGCAATAAAGTTTTTTGATGGCTCTTAGAGAAGTTGCAAAGGTCTTTAGATGTGGCATAAGTGGAATGAAAACTAAAAATCACCATTGTAAAAGTTAATAGTACGTTTTAGCTCTTTTCCAGCCTTACTTTGCTCGTGAATATTCATTACAAAACCAGTTCCAAAAATTCCCCAATAAATAGTATCGCTGAAATCATCCCTATCCGTTGCAAAGAGATACCCTAGAGCAAGACCCAAGCCTCCCCAAATATAGAAAGCGGCTTTATCTGAATGGTTTTTGTATTTTTGAACTGACTCAAACGCTTGAGGGTTTGATTTAACTGCGTCTTGAATTTCAAATTCTGCTTTCCAAAAAGTAGTTTTATAATCTTTGCCGTCCACAATAAGAGTCGGACGTGAAAATAAAGATTCCTTTTTTTTAAAGTAAGCTTTTTTAGTTTCAGCGGCATTTGAGTCAATAGATAACAATATTAAACAAAGACATATAAAGTGTTTCATTGGTTTTACCTTATTATCGTAACATTCAAATTCTTTATCCAAATCCACAAACCCCAGAAACGAAAAAACCCGCATTGACGCGGGTTTAATTGGTAGGGAGTACAGGATTCGAACCTGCGACATCCACCTTGTAAGGGTGGCGCTCTACCAACTGAGCTAACTCCCTATTCGAAAAGAATAGATGGTTTTGTTATCAGATAAGCAAATCAAACATCAAGAACTTTTTTAGTTATTGAACATCTTTACCGGCGAACATGGGAATTCGACTCGGTCAGATAATTTACTCATTGGATAATTATAAGTTCGGTTCACACCATTAAACATAATGGTCAACACAGTCACCTTACCACGAATGGCAGATAGGCTTGTTACTGTCGGCACCTGCGAGCGGCTGTACTGTCTAAGCATCATTTTGTAGCGCTTACCGCGCAAATCACGCATTTCAGCCATTACTCGTGTTCCATTTTCTTCTTTTCCGAAACCTGTCGAAAGGGTCGCACAAGTGATGCTGCTTCTTTCCACAATCGTTAAGAAATTAGATTGAGAACCTGGATCTTTACTAGTTCTTACATAAAAGAGGCTGGCATTGGTGTCGTTTCCAACTTTCCAAACTCCCTGCATGCTGTTCATGTTAAAGCGAAGTTCGGTGGCCCATGGGTAAGGAACCCAATTGGAAGGTTGAGCATAAGCCCCACCCTGCCTGTTCGCTGCGTAAGCAGATATAGAAAACATCCCCACAAGTAAGGACATAACAACTTTTTGGAACATAGCCCCCCCCATAATTCCTAGTGCTGTTCCATGAGAACCCTTGCGGATTTATTCATGAAATACCCATTTTTGGCTCTGAAAATATATTTCGGTTTTTCAAAGTCCGGTTCAATCATTTTTCTTAGTCGCTTAATAGTCACATAAATCTTGTTGTCATGAACACTTGGATCGTAGGGCTGGCGCCAAACGTTTTCAACAAGGTGTTCTTTAGAAAAAACGGTTCCAGGATTTTGCACAAATAATTTGAGTAAATCGAGAAGGATGAACTGATTTTTAAAGTCAATTTTTCCAAGCTTCTTTTCTAAAACTGCATTTTTTTCTTCATCAAAAATAAGATCAAATTGATTTTGTCCGTCAGCACCTAATTTTTCAGATAAAAATTGGGTCATTTTGCCCGTGCGAACAAAAATTTGCGTATCTAGAGTTCTATTTAATAAAGAAATATAAAAGCGGGCCATTTCTTTATCGCCAGATTCTGAGTAGATCCAACCAATGAGTCCCATAAGACCGTGGCCTGTGGTTGCACTTTTAGTCACTTTTAATAAATCATAAGCACGCCAAGCCACTTCTAAAGCTTCGTCATACTTTTTAAGTAAACAAAGAATGCGAGCATTCAGCATCAATGTGCTGGCTTTTAAGTCTGGCAAATCAAGAACTTGAAAGAAAACCTGCAAATTGTAAATTTCCTTCAATGCATCTTGATAACGATTGTAGGGGTCCATGCTGTAAGTGTTTGCGATATGAAAAATCGCGTAACAAATGTCTTTTTTATTATCGGCTTGAAGAGCGAGTGCGAGGGCTTTTTGACCGTAGTCCAGTGCAAGATCTGATTGATTTCTAAAAAGAGCTGCTAATCCCAAAGTATAATAAGTTCTTGAATTAAGCTGAAAACCTTCTTTAAGAACTAAATCCTGTAGCTTTTCTTTAAGGGCTTGAATTTGTTCGTATTGTTCACGCTCGGCATAGATTCGTAAAAGTAAGTTTTGAGCTTCTAGAAATGCATCAAAATCACGAGCTAAAAGAAATAGCTGGGAGGCTTCATTAAGCTTAGGCTCAGCTTGATGAAAATCACCTCTGTCACACTGCAATTTCCCTAATTCCAGAAGAATATTTGGAGTCATTTAAAGAGAACCTCTGTTCAAAACTGTCAAGGAGGTCACGAAAATGACAGAATCTGTCCTGGAGGTCAACCCCATTCAAAAAATGTAATGATATGCTTTAAAATTAAACATTGCAGAAGGCCGATTTGCTTACTTTGTAAGCATAAAAACAGAGAGACCTCCGATTCGAGGTCTCTCGTTGAAAATTAGTGAGTGGCTGTATGATTGGCTTGGCCCGTGTACTGAGCCTTGATGCCAGCGTCTCGAGCTTTGTCGTTTTTGAATAAATCCTTAGGGGACTTAATATCCAAAGCATTAATAAGAACTTGATCCACATGATCCACCAAGATGATTTTAAGATCCTTCATGACTTCTTTTGGAATATCTTTCAGATCTTTTTCATTTTCTTTCGGACAAATGATCATCTTAATGCCACCACGGTGGGCAGCTAAAATCTTTTCTTTGAGTCCACCGATGGCCATCACTTTACCACGTAGTGAAATTTCACCCGTCATAGCGACTGTTCGCTTCACTGGAATTCTTAAAATAGAAGACACAATTGAAGTTGTCAGTGCAATGCCTGCAGAGGGTCCGTCTTTAGGAACAGCCCCTTCAGGTAAATGAATGTGAACATCTGTTTCAGCAAAGTATTCTTTATCAAGACCGAAAAGTGGACCACGAGAGCGCACATAACTTAAAGCAGCTGTGCAGGATTCCTTCATGACATCACCTAACTGACCCGTCACTGTAAATTTCCCTTTTCCAGGAACAACAGTTACTTCAACAGCTAAAAGATCACCGCCCACTTCAGTCCAAGCCATACCGTTCGTTAGACCGATTTCATTTTTCTCTTCGATCTTGCCGTATTTGTATTTTTCTGGCCCAAGAAGTTCGACTAACTTTTTAGGAGTGATCGTATGATTACTGGCTTCTTTCGTGTCTTTTGCTTTTTTGCCTTTTTTGCCCTTCATGTCCGCCATGGCTTCTGCCATAACGATTTCTTTGGCCATTTTTCTACAAACGTTAGCCACTTGTCTTTCCAGATTTCTAACGCCCGCTTCTTTCGTGTAATAACGAATGATATTACGAACTGTGGCTTCAGGCATCGTTACTTTATAATCATTAAGTCCGTGAGCTTCAATTTGCTTAGGCACTAAATAATTTTTTGCGATGTGAAATTTTTCCTGCTCGATGTAGCCTTCCAAAGAAATGATTTCCATACGGTCCAACAAAGGACGAGGAACTGTATGAAGCGAGTTGGCCGTCGCAATGAACATCACCTTTGAAAGGTCGTAATCAAGTTCCAAGTAGTGATCTTGAAAGTTGTGATTCTGTTCGGGATCTAAAACCTCAAGCATGGCAGCTGAAGGGTCACCACGGAAGTCATTGGCCATCTTATCAATCTCATCAAGCAAAACCACAGGATTTCCCTTATCGACTTTTCTAAGAGCTTGTAAAATTTTGCCTGGCATTGCACCTACGTAAGTTTTTCTGTGTCCGCGAATTTCTGCTTCGTCTCGAACTCCGCCCAAGGAAATTCTGGCAAATTGACGATTCAAAGAAGTAGCAATGGATCTTGCAAGTGAAGTTTTACCAACTCCAGGAGGGCCAACTAAACAAAGAATGGGTCCCTTCATGGATTTCGATATTTTAAGAACTGCCAAGTACTCTAAGATTCGGTCTTTTACCTTTTCTAAGCCCCAGTGATCGTCATCAAGAACTTTCTGAGCTCGCTTGATGTCATGGCTTTCTTCTGAGTAATCAGCCCACGGGAGTGATAAAACCCAGTCGATGTAGTTTCTGACCACTGTCGCTTCAGCCGACATTGGTGACATCATCTTGAGCTTTTTAATTTCCTTCATGATTTTCTCAAAGCCTTCTTTCGTCAGCTTCTTAGCTTTCGCTTTCGCCTCTAAATCTTGAAGCTCAGCTTGATAATCATCTTTTTCGCCTAATTCTTTTTGAATGGCCTGCATTTGTTCATTGAGGTAGTACTCTTTTTGAGAGCGCTCCATTTGCTTTTTCACGCGAGTGCGAATTTTTTTCTCAACTTCAAGAATTTCTATTTCACCCGTCATTGTATTAAGCAAATGTTCCAAGCGTTTTGCAGGATCAAGAATTTCTAAAACTTTTTGCTTCTCTTCCAACTTCAAGTTCAGCTGAGCCACGATAATGTCTGCTAACTCGCCTGGATTATCGATGGAAGAAACTCGCATAAGAATTTCAGGGGGAATTCTTTTGTTTAATTTTACATAGGTTTCAAATGTATTTTTAACAGATCTAATGAGTGCTTGGGATTCAACAATATTATCCACATCTTCTTCGATCTCATCAATTTGAACCGAGAAAAATGATTCATTGTTAATAAAGTTTTTAATGCGAACTCGGCGCTTACCTTCAACAAGAACTTTTACTGTTCCATCAGGAAGCCTTAGTAGTTGAATGATCGTCCCCACAGTTCCAACTACATAAATGTCTTTGGGCTCTGGGTTGTTCGTCTTTGCATCCTTTTGTGCAGCCAAAACGATGTCAATTTGCTTGCTCATCGCTTCTTCTAGGGCATTGATCGATTTTTCACGCCCTACAAAAAGAGGCATCATCATATGTGGAAAGATAATGAGATCTCTTAATGGTAATAGGGGTAGTGTTTGATTTTTTGTGTCGTTCATAAAGCCCTCCCTCTCAGTGTTGAGGCAGATCATCTTGACCTGTTCAATCATTATAGGGATGAAAACTCGAAAGCGGGAAGGAAAAAGTACCATTTTGAAACTGGACCCCAAAAAGACATTGGGAGACATACATAAGAATTATTTATGAACCTAAATGTGGGCTTGAATACGATCGAGAAGAGCCTGAAACGACACAGGCTTTAGAAGAACATCTGTGGCACCCTTAAGCTTAGCCGATTTTAATAACTCAACATCTATGTTACCCGTCAGCGTTATAACCGGTAGGTGCTTAAACTCTGGGGTGGATCGTATGTTTGTTATCAAATCAAGCCCGCCCTGACCTGGCATTGATAAATCTGTAATCACTAAATCAATGGGGGCTTCAGTAGATCCTTTTAATCGTTGCATGGCATGCATACCGTTAACTGCAGTTAGGACATTAAATCCCATTGAGGTCAGTCGCATTTCAATTATTTCGCGAACACTTGCATCATCATCGACAAGCAAAATATTATAAACACGATCTTTAAACTCAGTGTCGGATGTCGCCATTAATATTATGCACTTTCTGCAGGATCACCCGGCGGTCGACCTGTTTTACTTTTTGTTTCAGCCACATCACCTTCAGCTTTTAAAACGACCACAGGCTGAGCTTTCGTTAATATTACATTCTCATCAATCACAACTTCTTTTACGTTTTGTCGAGAAGGAATATCAAACATAATATCAAGCATGGAAGTTTCGATCACACCACGTAGACCACGAGCTCCTGTTTTTCGACGAATAGCAGTTTCAGCGATCGCTTTAAGAGCTTTATCCGTGAACTTAAGGTCCACACCTTCATAGCTGAATAATTTTTGATACTGTTTAGTAATCGCATTTTTAGGGCGCACCAAGATATCAATCAAAGCGGCTTCATCAAGCTGATTCAATACAGCTAGTGTTGGAAGACGACCGATGAACTCTGGGATTAATCCAAAGCGCACAAGGTCATCTGGCTCAACATTCATATAAGGATTCATTGTTTCCGTTTTTTCTTTAGTGGTTTGGATCGTCGCTCCAATACCTAAAGATTTTTGGCTAGTTCGGTTCTCGATAACTTTATCAAGACCCACGAAGGCTCCACCCACGATGAATAAAATATTTGTTGTATCAACCTGAATAAATTCTTGTTGAGGATGCTTTCTGCCACCTTTTGGGGGAAGATTAGCCACAGTTCCCTCTAGGATTTTAAGAAGAGCTTGCTGCACACCCTCACCACTGACATCTCGAGTGATGGAAGGATTTTCTGACTTACGAGATATTTTATCGATCTCATCGATGTAGATCACACCACGTTGACATTTTTCAATGTCCCAATCGGCGGCTTGAAGTAAGTTGAGAACGACATTTTCAACGTCTTCACCCACGTAACCGGCTTCTGTTAATGTCGTGGCATCACACATGGCAAACGGAACATTTAAAATTTTTGCAATGGTTTGAGCCAATAATGTTTTGCCTGAACCTGTTGGGCCAATCAGTAAAATATTGGATTTTTGCAATTCAATATCTTGACCTTTTTTATTGGCAGCAGCTGCATTGATTCTTTTATAATGATTGTGAACAGCAACAGCTAAAGCTTTTTTAGCATCTGTTTGGCCAATCACGTACTCGTCAAGATGGGCTTTAATTTCCGCAGGACGAGGAACTTTTAAAGAGCCTTTCGTTGAGGTCTCTTTATCTTTTTCTTCAACAATAATATCCGTACACAAATCGATACATTCATCACAAATGTAAACCCCTGGTCCGGCTATTAATTTTTTGACTTCTTTTTGACTTTTTCCACAAAAACTACATCGCAAGTTGCTGTTTGCTGTGCTCATCTACTTTGATCCTTTATTATTTAGTCAGCTTTCGAGATTCCACCACATGATCAATTAAACCCAAAGTTTTTGCCTCTTCAGGATCCATAAAATAATCTCTCTCCATCATCGAGTAGAGCTTATCGTAATGCAAGCCTGCATGCCTTTCGTAAATTTTCGTTAGTTTTTCTTTTGTTTTAACAAGCTCTTTGGCTTGAATTTGAATATCTGTCACTTGTCCACCAATACCACCTCCAGAGAGATGTGGCTGATGAATCATAATGCGTGTGTTTGGCATACTGTATCGTTTGCCTTTTGTTCCCGCCTGAAGAAGTAAAGAACCCATGCTGGCAGCTGTCCCCATACAAAAAGTCGCCACATCACATTTCACAAACTGCATCATATCGTAAATGGCAAGCCCAGCGGAAACGCTACCGCCCGGAGAGTTAATGTAGAAATGAATGTCTTTTTCTGGATTGTCGCTCTCAAGAAACAAAATTTGAGCGATAATGTTATTGGCCACATCATCTGTTACCGGCGTACCGAGAATGATGATGCGATCTTTCAATAAACGAGAATAGATATCGTAAGATCTCTCTCCTCTGGATGTCTGTTCAATTACGTATGGAATTAGAGATGACACTGATGACTCCTGGTGTTTAAGTAATTGTTTTATCGGTCCTCAATCATTCATTCTTTAAAAAAAGACCTTGCCTGGACCAAGATCTGTGTTAGTTGTAAATCCCACGTTATATTAATAACTTAGCTAATTTTATAAAAGAGGAATTTATGATAATTAATTTAATATCAAAAACTGTTCATGATTTAAATTGTCCCACTTTAGTTGTTTTCTCAAAAGCATCATCTCAAAAAGAGAAGTCCGCCGAAATTACGCTTAAAGATTTAGCAAAACATTATTCCGCTGCGATCGAAGATAAATCCATCACTGGCAAAGCCAATGAAGTGATTTTGTTTCGTCACTCGAACTATTCACACTACAAAAACGTAGTTGTTGTGGGTTTGGGGGCTTCCAATGAGCTCACTCATGAAAAGGCACGACAAGCGGCTGCCGCTGCTTACGACGCCTTGAAAGCAATCAAAGAAAAAGAAGTCGTTTTGCATTTTGATGGTATCACAGGTTCTGCCTCTCAGTCGGCCCAGTACATGAAAGCTGTAGTCGAAGGCTTACAACTGGCTTCCTATAATTTTGAAGAATTGAAAAGTAAAAAGTCAGAAACCCCCAAGTTAACTATTCACATCAGTTCACAGCATGCAGCTGATAAAAAAGTCAAAGAGGCTTTCCATGAAGCCACTGTTCTTTCTCAGTGCGTGAATTTTTCTAGGAATTTAGGCGACATGCCTGGAAATTTAATGACTCCCAAAATACTGGCTGAAAAAACCCAAGCCGCTTTCAAGGGAACTTCAGTTAAAGTTCAAGTTTGGGATAAAGCGCGTATTAAAAAAGAAAAAATGGGTGGATTGCTAGGTGTATCCAACGGATCCGACCAAGAACCACGCTTCATTATCATGGAATATAAAGGTGGCAAAGCCAGTGAAAAACCTTTGGTTTTTGTTGGTAAGGGACTTACTTTTGATTGCGGTGGTATCAGCATCAAGCCAAGTGCATCGATGGAAGATATGAAATATGATATGTGCGGCGGAGCCAACGTCATCGGATCCGTTCTTGCCATAGCAAAATTAAAATTAAAAATGAATGTGATTGGACTGGTTCCTGCGACTGAAAATCTAGTCAATGGTTCCGCCACAAAACCTGGTGACGTTCACACAGCTAGAAACGGCAAAACCTTTGAAGTGAACAATACAGATGCTGAAGGTCGCTTGATTTTAGCTGATGCTTTAAGTTACGCCACCGAGCTGAAACCCAAAGCGATAATTGACGCAGCGACTTTAACCGGTGCCATGGTTATGGCTTTAGGAAATATTCACACAGGCTTTTTCACCCGCTCTTCTGATTTAACTAAAAAGATCGATCACGCGGCAGACACTTCAGGTGAACTCACCTGGAGAATGCCACTCACTGATCAGCATGTTTCAGATATGAAGGGTACTTTCGCAGACTTATCCAACATTTCCTCTGGAAAAGGTGCAGGTTCCGCTACAGCTGCTGCTTTCCTCGAGCAGTTTGTTGGAGAGGGTATTCCTTGGGTGCACTTTGATATCGCAGGCACAGCTTGGGCTGTTGGAAATAGACTTAATTATTGTTCAAAAAAAGGCGCCAGTGGAGTTATGGTCCGCACTTTTGTTGAACTTGCAAAAAATTTAGCATAAAGCTTGAACAGTTTAGTGAACACACACTCTCGAAAAGGAGTTTTAATGAAAAGTCAGATGAAAAATTTATTGGTAGGAATGGTGACCAGTTTATTGGTCGCTAACTTTGCTTTTGCAAAGCCGACAAATGCAGAACTGAAAATCGGTTCCTCTCAGGAGTTCGAAAATCTTAATCCATTGATCGCGACCATGTCGGCTACGACTTATATGTTAGCTATGGTCAATCGATCACTCGTGACATTAACTCCTGATTTAAGATGGGAGCCTCAAATTGCAACAGCGATTCCTTCTTTAAAAAATGGCCTAGCGAAATTAGTGGATCGTCCTGATGGCAAAAAGGGAATGATTGCGACTTGGGAAATCATTGAAAAAGCCAATTGGGGAGACGGCAAACCTGTCGTTTGCGCGGACCTCGAGTTTTCTTGGAAAGTGGGTCTTAACCCGAACGTTTCCATTGGAAGCCGTGAATCTTATCAGGATATCGAAAGCATCAAATGGGACAAAGCCACACCAAAAAAGTGTGTCGTAACTTACAAAGTAGCGAAATGGGACTTTTTTAGAAACATGCCTACACCTGTTCCCCATCATATTGAACAAGCCGTCATCGATAAGTTTGGAAAACAAAGAGAAGGCTACGATAAAAATTCCAACTACACAAAAAACCCAACGAATCCTGGTCTGTACAATGGACCTTATGTTCTTAAGGAATTAAAATTAGGTAGCCACGTTTCGTTTGAACCGAATCCTCATTTCTACGGCACTCAACCGGCTATCAAAAAGATTCTTTTTAAACTGATTCCTAATACAGGAACATTGGAAGCTAATTTACGCTCTGGCACCATCGACATGATCTCGCCTTTGGGATTATCTTTTGATCAAGCGCTTTTGTTTGATCAAAAAGCCACATCAGAATCATTACCTTTTCAGGTGAAATTTAAAGAAGGTACAATCTACGAACACATCGATTTTGACCTCAGTAACCCTATCTTAAAAGATGTAAAAGTTCGACAGGCTCTGATTTATTCCATTAACCGTGAAGAACTGACAAAGGCCCTTTTTGAAGGCAAGCAAAAGCCTGCTTTTCATAATTTTTCTCCTATCGACCCGTGGTTCACGACTGATGCTAGTAAAATCAAAGTTTACAATTACTCAAAAAGAACAGCGACAAAGCTTCTTGAAGAGGCCGGTTGGAAAATGGGTGCTGACGGTGTTCGCACGAAAGATGGAAAGCGTCTGACATTTAATTTCATGACCACTGCAGGCAACAAAACACGCGAAACAGTACAAGCTGTACTACAAAATCAATGGCGTGCCGTCGGTGTGGAAGTGAACATTAAAAACGAACCTGCTCGTGTTTTCTTCTCTGAGACAACAAAGAAAAGAAAATTCGAAGGAATGGCCATGTATGCATGGGTTTCTTTACCGGAAGCAAGTCCAAGATCAACGCTTCACTCTGAAATGATTCCCACAGAGAAAAATTCTTGGTCTGGACAAAATCAACCAGGTTGGGTCAACAAATCTGTTGATGCCCTGATTGATAGCTTAGAGAAAGAATTTGATGCTGAAAAAAGAGTGGGCATTGCTCACAAGATTCTTAAATCTTACACCGAAGACGCGCCAGTTATACCATTGTACTACCGAACTGAAATTGCTGTGATTCCAAAAAACTTAAAGAATTACAGACTTTCTGGACATCAAGTTTATGAAACAAGCGAAGTTGAAAAATGGAGCCTGGAGTAGCAAAGGAAAATAAGTCCAAAAATCAATTTTTGGACTTATTAATGGACTGAGCCAAAAATTGATTTTTGGCTTTATTTTCCTGTTTACGGAAAATCGAAAATGATGGGTCGACCAGCAATTGTTCGGATTTCATCTTGGGTAATTGTTAATTGCCCAGCAGAACCTTCAAGCTGAATAGAATCAAGGCTCCATTTTTGGGGCCATTGATCACTAACGTGAACAGTTTTAACTGATACTTTGGACGGCTGATTAAATTGAGCCTCGCCCTCAAACGGTGTTTCCTGGGATAACTTTTCCCACGGTATCCAAATGGCTTCCGTTTTCGAAAGATCACTTGAAACCTGACAATCAGCTAATATTTCAAAGCGTTTTTTTTCTCCACTAATAGCTCCATCATTAGCAACAAAGCTGATCTTTATTTTTGGATAATCTGTACACAGCATTTTCTGGGTTGGATTGCGGGCCGAAAAAGCTGAGCTGATATTTCGCTCAAGCTTTGCTTTACATTCAGTGGTAGAAGCAGTTCCCTTAGGAGAGAAAATGAAATGCCCAATTTCCAGTCCTAAATTCCCATCTTTACGGAAACTTTTAAACCCACTGATAAGCCTGGCTTTATAGGCTTTTTCAAAACTTTCACCCTCAAGGCAAGTCAGATCGTATTGTGACTTCACCGAAGCCAGGCTTCGCTTTTGCTCTTGGCTTTGAAATTGAGAACTAAATAATAAAAAGCCAGCTAAGCCGCCAGCCAAAGACAAACATGCACCAAATATTGATTTCATTTAC
Source organism: Bdellovibrionales bacterium Ga0074139 (assembly GCA_001464795.1). GTDB lineage: Bacteria > Bdellovibrionota > Bdellovibrionia > Bdellovibrionales > Bdellovibrionaceae. The sequence goes on along the minus strand of LNEB01000015.1, from coordinate 364,879 downwards.
TTAGAATAGCGAACTGTTAGCAGTTTCCCAAGTCTAGCTTCCTAATAAATAGGACTTATAGTGCACATTCATTTCTTGAGTTTCACGACTAATAGCTAGAAGTCCCAACTTTGCCGACCATCCGTAAACGTTTTCCATCGGGCAGTCCTGGGGTTTTATCAAAAGATCTGACATACAAAGTTTTTTATAAATGGCACCAGGACTATTCAAACTTTCCGTGGAGTCTTTCTCTGCATGAGTTCTTAAGAATCCCCCTGCTAAATTGTGACCTACCATGTAGATAACAGGCTCTGCGGTAACACTTTCTGATAACACCCGGGATGGAATTCCTTCTTGGATGATCACTTCTTCAACTTCACGCCCACCTTTAGCGGCCTTCATTTTTTTTCGGGATTTATAACTCCACTGCTTAATATCAGAGGGATCCCCAACTTTAATAACTGCCAATCCGTAAGTTCCTGCATTATTTTTAACAAAAACGAAGGGTTTTTGATCAATGTTATTTTGTTGATACTTAACTGCTAAAACTTTCACAAAATCACTGACTCGGTCTGATAATTCTTCACGGCTTTTTTCATCATTAATATCAAATTTTGGAAATAGTTCCGTTTCAACACGCATAAAGAAAGGATCAATACCTGCGATTTCAGAAAATTCGTTCACAATTTCATTGTAGTGTTTAAAGTATCTGGATTTTTTTCTTTGATACCAACCCAGTTCCCTGGGGGGATTCATCGGTGATTTAAAGTGAGAAGCCCAAGTATCAAATGACTCTGAGAAGTCATTGTTGCAAATCACAAGATCAGGTTGGTACTGCTGCCAAATGGTACTGTCTTCGTGAGCACTAAAGACTTCGACTTGATGGCCGCGAGCCGACTGAATGACAAGGTTAGCTTCCAGTGCTGAGGGAATTGCAGGCTTCACCTCACAACCTGCTGCTTGCAAGGCTTGAATCAAAGTCCAAACATTATCCCAGTAGTAGGGATTTTGCGTGTGTTGCTCTGTTAGTAATAGAATTTTTTTAGGCAAATTTTTGTAATGAGATGTCAAATATTCAGAAAAGAGATCATGAATATTTTCAAGGTCCGCAGGACAAATATTATTAAATCCAGCAGGAAAAATATTCGCGTCCACATTGGTCACTTTATAGCCAGAGTCACGAATGTCATAGCTTGAGTAAATTGGAAATGCATTTTTTGCCATTTCCTGATCGAACCAGTCACATAAGCGCTGACTGTTTTTAATTGTTAAGTGATGTAAACTATCTTGAATCATAAAAGAACCTCTAGATCTTCACGCTTAATTTTTTTTCTTCTTAAATTTTCTGGAGTTAATGGAGCTGTATCTTGAAATTTTGATCGTCTTTTTAAAACTTCAGATTCGATAATATCAATTTTTTTATAGAATTGAGAAATCCATTGTGATGGCTGATTTTGATTAAACTTCCAGATTTTAACTTTTTGAATTAAAAAAATCATAGTATCTAGTTTTTCACGAATGGATTGTTGTTTTATCCACCAATTGTCTTCACTTAATTCTTGATCAAGACTGGAAAACTCTAAAGATTTTTTAAAAAAATCTTCAGCTTGCAGTAAACTTTTTAAAGACCAATTAGGATCTGAATATTCCATCGAACGGATAAGATGCGTCAGTGAGCTTTCAAATCTTTTTGCGTATGCCAACCAATTTTGCTCTGTCATTCCCTGAATGGGAATGGAGCCCATACGAAAATAAGTTTCTGCCCACCAATCAGCTCGAAGGTCTGGTCTTAACTGCGATGAGTAAACTTGCAAAGCTTGTTCCGCTTTTTTTGAATAAATATTAGAAAGTTCCACTTCACCAAGTGCTGCATAAGCTCCGGCTATTCGCGATGGAAGCTCAAGGTCAGCCTTCACTGAAGGTAAAAAAGATTTTTTTGTTTCGCATTCTTTTAATTGTGAAAGAGCCAGTTCCCAGTTTCCTTTGCTTTCGTTGATCTGTGCAAGTTCAAATAAAGACAACGTAGAGTACTGAGGCGAAGAGTCAATCCCAAGCAAATAGATCTCTTTAAATAAACCTTCTGATGCTTCGGTATTTTGTTGTCTTTGTTGTTCTTGGGCCGCTTGCCAAGTATTTTCAAAATAACTTTGACCATTCATTTGTTGACTGAAGTGCTGACAAGAAACCAATAGAGGAAACAACCAAATTATCATTTTCATTTTACAGACTCCTGAATATCTTGAGCCATCTCTTGTAATCGTTGAAGATCATGAGAACTTTTTAAAGTATCATAGATTTTTAAAATTTGAACATCCTTGGGCCAATTATTCATCAGAGCCTTATTTATTTTTTGAGACTCTGAAAGCAATGTAAATACTTTTTTAATTTCCGCTTGATCTACCGTTGATAAATACGAAATATCATCTAAGTTATTTTCTGGCCACGCCCTGTTCAGAATAATTCTTTTTAAGTGATAACCCTTACTGTCGATTTCTTTGGCGTATTCAATGGTTTCACGAATTTTTAGCTCATCTTGAGTCGTCACCAAGGTGAATTCTGTTTGTGCACTTTTTAAAAGTTTTTGTGCATTTTCAATTTTATCACGCAGTTGGACCTGAAAAGATTGAATGGCTTTGAAAAAATCAGAAATCTGATTCATAAATTCTTGGCCAGTTAATATTTGCAAAGCTTGCATTACTTTTTGCGTACCGGTGATCATAATTTTGTTCCAAAGTCCCACTGATCCTTTTGGATCACCCATCCATTGAAACCACCGCATCACTTTTTCGCGGAATAGATTGGATAATTTTTCGGGGGACTCTAAGAACTGCCAAGCATGTTGAGCAGGGGGTGTATCTAAAATGACAATGTCGTAATCACCCGAAGAGGCTTGATTATAAAGTTCAACTAAGGCCGTAAAATCTTGAGACCCTTGAAGCTTGTTTTTTAAAGATTGATAAAGCTTATTTTTAAAAAGCTTTTCGGCTAGCTGATTTTGCGAGTTCGACATTTTCAAAATAAAGGAATCAAAAATAGCACTGTGATCCAGAAGTGTGGCGTAAAGTTCTCCTTTGATGTTTCCTATGGGAACTTTGACAGTACCATTGTTGTTCGCTATTCCTAAGGCTTGAGCCAGTCTTCTTGCAGGATCAATCGTCATGACTAAAACTTTTTTTCCTTGCATGGCCCAATGCAATCCATAGGCAGCCGACACTGTTGTTTTCCCAACTCCTCCGGGACCCATTTGTATGAAAACGCGAGTTGGCTTTTTCATTTTAATTCACCAAACTGAAGTTGCTTTAAATCACTCATGCTTTTTAAAGAGGAAATAAGAGGAATTGTGCGAGTGGATAAACCTGATTGGTTCAGTGTTTTCAATGATTGTGATTGAGCCATTAACTTATCTCGAATGGCTTTTTGCATCAGGCTGGATTCTTTTATTTTATTAAAATCCAAATTCGTATTCAGATACCGATTAAGAATAAATTCCGTTGGCCAATCAAAAGTTTTCTTGATATCAGCGTAAAGCTCGAGGGCTTCAGATATCGGTAATTCCTCAGGTGTGCTAACGATATGAAGACGGCATATTCCAGAGCTTTGAAAGACTTTGTGAATTTCTCTTGATTGCTGCCCCATGGGACCCAACTGGATGGTTTCACCCATGGCCTCGGGTGCACAGATGAGGTTCAAAAAATGCCCTGAAGCATAGGCGTCGATGACCAAAATTTCATGTTGTCCGTGGGGGCCATGATTGCGAGGAGAGCTTGTAATTTGACCGGTTACAGCAAGTTCTGCCAAGGACGGTGCCACTTGAATCAAACTTCTTGTCACTGGGTTTTCAAAAAACAGTCGGTACAGGGCCTCTACCTTCAGCAGTGATAAGGCATAACTTTTTAAACACTCTTCAGCGGACCAGTGAGCGATTTCAAGGTTCGAGGAAACCTCTAGGGGCTGGTAATGAATGGGCTTTGTAAGGAAATGGCTAAAAAAACTACGATCCCCTATTTCAGCTAATAAAGTTTTTTTTCCAGAATTAGCAAATTTGAGAGCTAACAATAAAGCCGCTGTGGATTTTCCGACTCCACCTTTACCGGTCACAAAGTGTATTTCTTTCAAGGAGCCCGTTTTTTCAGTAGTCAAATTTCTTGCCTTTTTGTAGGTGTAAACCTAGTATCCCACAGCATTTTAAACATTCAATTCCTTTAGAGTTTATGTCAGGAGCTACCATGAAATCGAGCGTTGAAAACCTTTCTAGCCTCCAGCGTCGTTTGAATATCGAGATTCCCGCTGCCGTTGTACAAACAACGTTTCAAAAATACTTTAACGACATTCAAAAAAATGTGCAGTTAAAGGGTTTTCGTAAAGGCAAGGTGCCTTTGGCCACGGTCAAATCACTTTACACCGAACGCGTTCGCATGGATGTGGTTCAAGACCTTATCCAAACTCACTATGCCCAAGCATTGGGTGCTCACAAATTGGACCCCATCGGAAACCCTGAATTTGAATTTCAAGACCCCATCGACGGAGCTGACTTCAAGTTCTCTGCTCAATTTGACGTTCGACCTGAAATCACACTTAAGAACTATGAAGGTCTAACTGTTGAAAAAGAAAAATACAGTTTCGATCCCAAAAGAGTCGATGAGGTTTTAAATAACCTGCGCTCTTCAAAATCTTCCACAGTTCCTGTTTTGGAAGATCGCCCAGCACAAATGGGTGATGTGGCCGTTATTGATTTCGATGGTTCCGTCAATGGTAAGAAATTAGACGGCGGACAAGGTACAGACCATAATTTGGAATTGGGATCTAAACAATTTATTGATGGTTTTGAAGATGGTATCGTTGGAATGAAAGTCGGAGCACAAAAAACAATCAAACTTCAGTTCCCGACACCTTACCACGCAGCTGAACTTGAAGGTCAGCCCGTGGAATTTTTAGTCACTTTGAAGTCTTTGAAGAAAAAAGAACTTCCAGAATTGACTGATGAATTTATTAAATCCATCGGCGGTGATCAGGATCTAGCAAGTTTGAAGAAAACCATTGAAAAAGACTTGTCTGAATCAGATCTCAAAAAAATTGAAGATGATTTTAAAAATCGCCTGATCAAAAATCTAGTAAAAGAAAATCCCATTGAAGTGCCACCACGCCTGATGGAAGAACAGAAAAAGGCATTAATCGAAGATTTCAAAACAAGAATGAAGAATCAAGGCATGTCTGACGCCGATTATGCTGAATATGTTGTTAAGTGGGATTCTGACTTTGCTAATTCGGCCACAGAAATGATTCAATCTAGCTTTTTGATCGATGCCATCGCTAGAAAACATGAATTGGTTTGCACTCAGGAAGACGTTGACCAAAAATTCAATGAATACGCTGCACAGACAGGAATTGAGCTTCAAAAGATTCAAGACTTTTACAATAAACCTGAACAAATGAGCCGCCTCACTTACTCTTTAACAGAGGAAAAAGTGATTACTCATTTGATGAAAACAGTAAAAGTTGTTGAAGTTGAATCAGCCAAATTAAAAAAAGAATCTTAAAATCGATTAAGGCTGGCAGTATTTCTGATCAATGAAATACTGCTGGCATGAGCTGTACGGTGAATCACAATCTGATTCATTATTACTTGTGACTTGTCTTAGTTTACAAACTCGCGAAAGACCCCGACTGACAATTGTTTGAAGGTTAGATTCAGACAAAACCTGATCTCTACGATCTTTGATTTTAATTAAAATATTATTTGTTCCCACTCGAAGAAGCGGCCTTTGAAACAAAGAGGAAACTCCAAGATTGATTTCTTTAGAGCGACCCAAGGGGCCTTCATATCCCACAACGGATCTACGGATTTCTGAACTGTCGTCAACAGAAGCTAAAAGTTCGATTTGTGTGGCTGACGGAATCTGGGGGCCGAAAAAAACATCATAGGGCCATGGTTGCATGTGAATATTACTACAAGAGGTTTGAACAGTTTTTTGCGGACATTGGATAATCAACTGACCGCTTAGATTTACATACTCATGCTTTGCGCCTCTTGAGAAAGAGGCTTGTGTCCAATGAGAATAAAGTAAAAGCACTGTTAATAATAATCTCATGACAAAAGGCTAAACCACTAATCTGGGAAAGCCAAATGACTCAGTACGATATGGAGCGAAGTGTCTTCCAGGCTTTTAAGTAGTTAAAGGCTTGATAAGCTTGGTAATCAGACTGAAATAATTTTTGCTTTGCTGAAAGATTTTTTTCCTGAGAGCCATAATCTTTCCACCAAGCAAGTGCATCATCTGTTTTCATACTTTCTGCATTTAATTCCTTCTCGCCTTTCAAGTGATTCTGAATGTCTTTTTCTCTGGTGCCTTTGTTTTTTATAACTGATTTTGCAAATGCTTCTGTGTCGACTTCTTCAATTTCAATGTCAGGAGTAATACCTTCAGCCTGAATACTGACACCACTTGGAGTAAAATATCTTGCCACAGTTAGTTTCAAGCCACTGCCATCTTGAAGTTTTACGATCGATTGCACCGAGCCTTTTCCGAAGGTCCTTTCACCCACAATTAATGCCCGTTTGTTATCTTGTAAAGCGCCCGAAACAATTTCACTGGCACTCGCCGAGTATTGGTCCACTAAAATAATGATTGGAAAGCCTGTGAATTTTCCTTTTTTTGTAGCCACTGTAAGATCTTTTTCTTTTTGATTACGGCCTACAGTGCTTACAATGACTCCCTCTTTCAAAAACATATCACTCATTTTGATGGCCTGATCCAACAAGCCACCTGGATTTTTTCTTAGATCAATGAGCAAACCTTCTACTTTTTTATTTTTAGAAATGTGATCATTAATAATTTTTTCCATATCAGAAACTGTATTTTCAATAAAACTTGTTACTTTAACATATGCGAAACCATCTTCTAAGTTTGTGTATTTAACAGAGCGAATTTTTACATTTCCCCTGACAATTGGGATACTGATGGGATCCTCTGATCCTTGGCGAACAACTTTTAAAACAACTCGAGTGCCCTTTTTACCTCGTAAATACTGTGAAGCTTCAGCTAAACTTAAACCCTTCGTTGATTTATCATCAATCGCAACAACCATGTCTCCGGCTTTAATACCTGCTTTGAAAGCAGGTGTGTCTTCAATGGGTGAAATGATCGTTAGGATCCCATTTTGCACAGAGATTTCAATTCCGAGTCCACCAAATTCGCCACTGGTTTCATTCTCAAATTCTTTAAACATATCGGGTGGCATAAAAGTGGTATGGGGATCAAGTTCCTTTAGCATTCCCTTAATAGCACCATAAATTAATTTTTCAGTATTTACTTCTTCTACATAGTACTGCTGGATCAAATTTAAAACCTTTGTGAAGTTTTGCAAACTTGCGTACCGCTCTTGGGCCCATGAAGGAGTTTGAAAAAATACTAAACAAGATAGCAAAACAACAATCAGTAACGAGACCTTAAAAAGCTTTTTCATTGAATAACTCCTTGGCGAAACCATTCTTTGGGATTTTGTGGCTCAGTGAAGTGCCGAATCTCAAAGTAGAATCCATTTTTACTATCGTACTTCTTGTTAGTAACCTGAGCTAACTTTTGCTGCTGAATCACGCGATCACCTAGTCCAACGCTCAGGTCAGTCAGGTTTCCATAAACTGTGAAGTAGGAATCCCCGTGGTCTAGGATTAAAACAGTACCCCAGTGCGGTAGAACTCCCACAAAGGACACTTGACCTTGAAAAGCACTCAGGACTGCTTCCCCACCTTTGGTTTCAAAATAGACACCTGTGTTTAGAAAACTAAGGTCGGAATTTCTTTGGCGTTTGAGGCCAAAGTCAGCTTTGAAGGAACTTTGAACTGGAAGCGGCAATTCTCCACGTAAGCTAGAAAACTGAGAGGCATCAGCAACGGGATCGAAGCTTTCAGCTTTAATTTTTTGTATCATTTGTCGGTACTGATTTTCCTGCTGCTTCAATGTTAAAAAGTCTTGCTCTGATTTTTTTTTCAAACCAGAGAGATAGGATATTCTTTTTTTAAATTGAAGATCCTGCTGCTTAAGCTGCGTTCTTAAGCCGTTTAATTGCTTCGATAATTCCTGATCTTGTTTGTGAAAATACTGGGCAAAGTAGGCTTTTCGAAGAAAGTCTTGAGATTTTTCAATAGAAAAAAGTCCAATGACAGGAGAAGCTTTCTTTATTTTATAAAGTGTCATCGCTCGGTTTTGCATATTCAAAGTCAATTGCTCTGTTGAAACTTTAAGCTGCTGGATTTTTTCAGATTGTTTAGAAATCTCGATGCCGATTCTTTGAATCTCTTGATCTTTTCTGGACCTTTCAAATACACGACTTTTAATTGATTCTTTAATTTTAAATAGCTCTGCCATTTTTATGCGAACTTCTTCTTGCTGAGAATACGCAAGGCTTACGAATAAAATTATAACCAGTCCCAATTTCATCGAATTTGGTCCCTGACACACACATGGGCCGAGACTAAACTAACAAAAAGAGTGAACATAAGAAAAATCGAAAACTCCTGAAAATTCATCACCGCAATTCGTCCTACGGAAATCACAGAGCCGTTGACCTGTGCATGATTAACTAAGGCACGGACAAGACCCGTCATCAACCCGAAGGCCACAACTGAAGAAAGTGCCCCCAGAGCTAAAGATTTAAGTAGGAAAGGTTTTGTAATTTGCCATTGAGTAGCACCCAAAAGGTGCAAAACTTCTATTTCTTTCAGATGCTGAAAAATGAGTGATCTATTTAAATTTGAAATCACCAGAAAAATTAACAAAGCCATAAATCCACCTGCAAATAAAACGACTTTGATTGAAAACTCTTTATAGGTAACAAACCACTGAGCCCAATCCTTTTGAAAAATATGATCATCAAAACTTTCAAACTGCTGGGCCTCCCTGACAATCGCCTCTGACAATTGCTGAATTTTTAGATTTTTAAGATCATCTTGAAATTGGATAATGACCGACGAAGGAAGGTTCTGAAGCAGGTTTTTATCCTCGGCAAGGGTACCCCATTCGGATTTCATCAAATCAACAAATATATTTTGAGCCTGAGCTTTAGATACTAAGTAAATATCTTGAATCTCAAATTTATTTTTCAAAGAATTCACCCAGCTGGATTCTTCCTGATTCAGATCACTTTTAAAAAACATTTCGAGTTTGACATTTTTTTCTGCTTCTTTTGTCACCTGATGGATTGATTTTGAAATGACAAATAAAGAAAGCACGAATACGAAACAAACTGAAAGAACAGTTGTCGTCATGAGAAATAAAAACAACTTTTTAGGCGCGTCCATCTTTTACGATTTCTCCATTTTTAATGGCTATAATTCTTTTTTTTCGTCTTCGAACTAGTTCTAAATCATGAGTGATCACAAAAACTGTCATTCCTTTGTCTGTGCATTCCTCTAAAAGATTCATAATTTCTTCCGCTTTTTCAGAGTCTAAATTTCCCGTGGGTTCATCGGCCATTATAATAGGAGGTTGATGAATCAGAGCTCTGGCGATGGCAATTCGCTGCTGTTCCCCTCCTGATAGGACATCAGGCAATTGGTTTCGTTTATCAATAAGTCCTACTTTGACTAGCAAACTTTCTGCTTTTTCAAGGGCTGATTTTTTTTTCTCTCCTTGAATAATAAGGGGAAGCATCACATTTTCAATGGCCGATTGATCTGAAATTAATTTGAAGTCTTGAAATACAACACCGATTCTTCTTCTAAAAAAGGGGCGATCTGATGAGCTAATCTTTTCCAATTCAAATCCAGCCACATGAGCTTTGCCAGAGGTCACCTGATCAAACCCGCATAAGATTTTAAAAAGTGTTGTTTTACCGGCACCACTGGGACCCGTTAAAAAAACAAACTCTCCTTTTTGAATGGATAGATCCACATTTCTTAAAGCATGAACGGGACCTGGAAATGTTTTATAGGCATGAGATAGTTCAATCATGAATACAATTGTAGGTTCTATGGCGAATTGAAAGTAGAAGACTTTCGTCGCGATTTCTTATTTTTTTGCTATGAATTCTTTCGCAAAACCCTCGTGTTGATGTTTAAGTGCCACCTGAACGACATCAGAGGAAATGTGAACGGTTCCGAAAATATCATTATAAGATCTTTTTAATGTTTTTAAAACCGCACCCTGACAATAAAGCCTAGTGACCAAGTAGGGTTTATCACTCCCCCAATCTTCTGTCTGAAGGTGATAGTGCTTACCATTTAAATAAAAATCCGTATTAAGACCTTGAACCAATTTAAAAATTCTCCTGATGAAAAACCACAAACACAAAGCAGCAGAAGATTAGCTTGCTTTAAGTCATAAAACAAATTTATCTAAGCTCTATTTTTAATGGAAGGATAAATTATGGGAATCTTGCAGGAATTTAAAGAATTCGCAGTCAAAGGAAACGTTTTAGACATGGCCGTTGGACTTATTATTGGTGCCGAGTTCGGGAAAATAGTAAACTCTTTGGTCGCCGACGTTATTATGCCCCCCATCGGAGTGCTGATCGGTGGCGTTGATTTCAAGAATCTTGCTATTCCATTGAAAACAGCCGAAGACGGCAAAGTCTTGGTCGCCATTAACATCGGTAACTTCATTAATACCCTGATCACTTTCACGATCATCGCCTTTGCCGTATTTTTTATTGTGAAAGCTTTTAATAAGTTAAGACCAAAACCCAAACCTGTAACTGGTCCTTAGTCATAAGCATTTAAAGTATCGCTTTTTCAATGCGTCTATACCGGTCTATTCTTGACGGTATATGACGCTATTAAATTTATTTGAAGCCTTTGAAGCCTTTAAACTAGAACATGCCTTTTCAGGATCATTAGCTGCCAACCTTAACGGTTATATGGTGGATGATTCCAATATTGAAATACTGATCACCCAAAACCTAGAAAGCTTTAAGAAGGTTGAAAGATCCTTATTGAAACTTGGCTACGAAAACACACTACCCGTAGGCCCTGAAGAACTCTTTACTTTTTTAGATGCTTACAAAAATAAAAAAGGCCTCAAGACTTGGGTGTTTCAAAATCCCAAATTGAAAACTGAAAAAGTCACCATTCGCATTGATTACGATTTGCAGAGCTTTGTAACACAAAGGGTGACTTACAAAACGAAGACTCTTAACTTTTTAAACATTGAAGACACTCAAAAATTAGGTCTCAGTCTTCATGCAGAAGTTCCAAACGTTAAAGGTCTTAGCACCGAACTTATTCTTCAAAGATTTGAGAACCTCCGGTTTTATCATAAGCTCGATGCTAAGCGGGAAATGGGAAAATCCAAATTGATCAGTATGAAAATACAAGAACCACTACTTGACGCTTTCAAGCAAAAATCAGAATTTATTGGCGTGCCCTATCAGACTCAAATCAAGGTTCTGATGAAGGACTGGCTGAAGTGATTGATCTAAGAAAAACTCTGATAACGGCCCATGGAATTTTGAAAGCAGCTAATATCAAACATGCGCTTATAGGTGGATTTGCACTCGCTCACTACGGCATTTACAGAACCACGCAAGATATTGACCTGCTTGTTGATGGAAAAGATCCAGAAAAAATTAAAACCTTGTTTGAAAAGGAAGGTTTCAAGGTCATCCATCAAAGTGAAGAAGTCCTTCAACTTTCAGGAATCGGATTTGTGGATCTGTTGCTTGCAAAAAGGCCCATGAGCCTAGCCATGCTAGATGTTGCAGAACACAGTAAAGACTTGAACGTTTATGTTTTAAAAGCTGAAGATATCATTGGTTTGAAAATTCAGGCCATTAATAACGATAGCACGCGTGAAAACAAAGATTTAGCTGATATACAGGATTTAATAACAAGTCAGCCCCAACTGGACTGGAACTTAATTAAAAAATATGCTGACATGTTTCAAGCATGGAACAAGATAAGCCCACTCAAAAAATAAAGTCGATGGATGAATACTTCGAGTTTCTAAAACAGTTCTGGCAAATGTTTCCCTATCCAAAAATGCCACGGCCTAAAAAAATCTATAAGAACGTAAAGCTGTAGCCCAACTTCTAGACCTGAATTCTCAAATTGAGACACAAATCATAGCAAATTATTCCGATAATGGAATGTTGATTGCTATAATAGAATGCATCGGGGGACCTGCAATGAATACGATTACAAAGACTATTTTTTTGACACTTGTCATGATTTTCTTAGGCAGTGTGGGGATGTCTGAAGCACCGACTGCAAAATCAGCTGCTTCTGGAAATGCAGCAAAAAAATCTGAATTAGAACTTGCGGTTAAAAATGCAGAAGCTGCTACTAAAAACTGTGGCCAACAAGGTTGCCCTAAAGATGTTATTGAAGCCCTACAAAAAGCACAAAAAGAACTTTCGGAATTCAATCTAGTTAGTACTGCAGGAAACGAAACTTGCAATAAACACGAACAGGCCATTAAAGACATCGTAACAAAATTTCCACCTGCTGCACAACAGCGTGCTCTTGTTTGTATGCAAGCTCAAACAGAGGACACACCCGAAGGAACAGCTGATTTAACAGGTGCTGTATTAAGGAGTTTGTCAGGAATTCGAGAACAGAATCAAGAAGTTTGCTCTGTTAAAGGTGCTAAATCTGATCAGGCTGATTTAATCAAAGATAAAGCAACAGCCATTGAAAAACTTGAAAGAGCACTTGAAAAAATTGAAGATGAAATTATCAAAAAAGAAAGAGAAAAGACTGAAGAACTAGCAAAGCTAAATGAAAGTCGCGTGACATTACGTGAGGAGTGGGAAAGTACACAAACTGAGCAGGATAAAAAACAAGTTCAAGAACAAAATAATTTAAGAGATGCACAAATTAAGTTACAAGCAGCTATTCGTGAGGCTAACGCAAAATTAATAGCACAAAGGCAAGAGTACGCAAAAATTCGACAGAATAGATATGCTAGTTTAAATAAAGCTGGCGTTCAAAGCGGTCAAGCCATGCAAAGAACCTGTAATATAAGATTTAAGAAGTATTTAAACGAAGCAGGATATACAAATAATAGAGTAAGCAAAAATTTATCATCAGGTTCAAATACTGGTGGCGGCAAAGTGAAAGATTTAAAAAGTTTTATGTTAGAGTGTTTGAAAGAACAAGATGAAATAAGAAATTCTATTTATCAAAGTTCAGCTGATTTAGAAGTGCAAATGGCAAATAATTTAAAAGACCGACAAGTTGATATTCAAACTTTAGAGTCAGAGTATAAAGTATTGAGTAAAAATTATAACGAGGCATTGCAAAGAAATGCGAATAGCATGACTAAAGCACAACAGGCCTATTTCCAAAAAGATATGAACTTAGAAATTAAAATTAAAGAAGCTCAAATTGCTTTTGAAAAAGAGCGGCAAACTTTAGAAACCAGAAAGCAAAGGCTTCTTCAACAAATTCAAGCCGCAGAACTTTCGGATGGGGAAATTAAATCTCAAGAAGTTGCTGCTGGAGTTGATAGCATGAGGCAATATTTACTATCAATAAAAGGCTTGCATGAAGACGGTTGCCCACAAGCTTCACGCTATAAGTATGATAGAAGTGAAACTCTTAATAAGATTGAAAAAATAGACGAAGCTGAAAAAGGCGGACAACAATAGCCACCGCCCCCACTAAAGTCTAGTCATCAAGAGCTCGTGACCCAACCCACGAGCTCTGCTATCATTTTCCTCTATGATGAAGAAAATATTATTAGTCCTCTCTTCCCTCTTTATTCTATCAATAATCGGTGCTTTTATTTTTTATAAAGCGGTCAAACAGGGCCTACCTGAAATTATCACCGTGGCCGATTATAAACCTTTACTTGTTTCTCCCATTTTTGATCGGGACGGTGTCAAAGTCGGCGAATTTTTTCGTGAGCGCCGAACTTTAGTGCCCTATGAAAAATTACCCAAGCATGTCATTCAAGCCTTTTTAGCGTCAGAAGATTCTCAGTTTTTTGAGCACGGCGGAATCAATTTTGGAGCTATCGTGCGTGCGGCTTTAGCTAATATTCGTGCTGGTCAATCTGTGCAAGGTGGATCCACGATTACTCAGCAAGTGGCAAAAACGCTGATGCTAACTCCAGAGAAAACATTGATGCGAAAATTCCGTGAGGCTTTACTTTCATTGGATATGGAAAAGAATCTTAAAAAAGAAGAGATTCTTTATTTGTACTTAAATCAAATTTATTTTGGTCATGGAGCTTACGGAATTCAAAATGCCTCTCAAACCTATTTTCGAAAAAGTGTCGAGAAGTTAACAGTCGAAGAAGCTGCTATATTAGCAGGTCTACCGCAAGCACCCAGTCGCTACTCACCGGTGTCACATCCAAAACGTGCAAAGGATCGTCAACGTTACGTTTTACGACGAATGGAAGATGAAGGGTATATCACCGAAGAAGAGGCCGAGCGTGCTGCTGAAGCCCCCGTTGTTGTTTATGTCAGACACAATTATGATGAGCTAGCTCCGTTTTACCGGGAAACAGTCCGACAAATTCTTGTGGATAAGTTGGGGGAAAAGGCAGTACTTGATGAGGGCATATCCATTCAATTAGCCATGGATCTTAAAATGCAAGAGGCCGCTCAAGAGTCTTTAAAAAAAGGTTTAAAAGATCTTGATAAAAGGCAGGGCTACCGAGGACCGGAAAGAAATATTTCCTCTGATGATGAAATCGCCGATATTTTAGCCAAAGAAAAAAAGAAGCTTATATTTGAAACAAATCCCGAAAGAACGATTTTACCATCTGGTGAATTTGCAGAAGTACTTGAAGCCTCGGCTCCCTTGGCAGGCAAAGAGCAAAGTAAAATTCCCACTTACATGAAGTTGGGTGAACACTATCCCGCAATTGTTCGAGAAGTGAATGATGCCGTAGGATTTGTACATGTTATTTTGCCTGGAAATTTAGAAGGCCTCATCGATTTTGAAACACTCAAGTGGGCTAGAAAACCTGATACAACTGTTCGCGCTGATCAATCAGAAATTAAAAAAGCTTCCGAAGCATTAAAAGTGGGTGATCTGATTCAAGTCAGTCTTTTGGCTGAAAAAGTTTCTGTTGAAAGATGGAATGATCCTAAGAATAAAACCAATAAGCCTAACTTTGATACCAAAAATTTCGTTCAAGTGGCACTCGATCAAGAACCATTAGTAGAAGCCGCCCTGGTGTCTTTTGATCAGCAAAGCCAAGAACTGTTAGCACTTGTAGGTGGATATGACTTTAAAAGAAATGAATTCAATCGAGCCTTACAAGCGGCAAGACAAACAGGCTCTGCATTTAAAACCATTGTTTACACAGCCGCTCTTGATCGTGGCTACAACCCTTCCAGTGAAGTTCTAGATGTGCCTCTTGTGTATGAAGAAAAACAACAAGATGAGGAAGGACAAGAAGATATAAAAGTTTGGAAACCATCCAATCATGGAAGAAGTTTTAGTGGTGAAATCATTTTTAGAAATGCCTTGGTGCAATCACTCAATGTTCCCACTGTTAAAATCACTGAAGATCTAGGTGTTCAGTGGGTGGCCGAGTACGCAAAAAGACTGGGAATTTTTAGTCCATTAAATATGGATCTTTCACTTAGTCTTGGCTCAAGCTCTGTGACTTTGTATGAAATGACAAAGGTTTTTTCACAGCTGGGTCGCTTAGGAAAAAGAATAAAACCCATCGTAATTAAAAGTGTGAAAGACAGCAGTGGAAAAGTACTGCTAGAAAATGTGTCTCTTGACATTCGCTTTGAGAAAGAAATTTCGAATTTGGATCAAGAGCAAGAAGAAAGGCGAATCAGTTACATCAACAGTATCAGCACAGAAACAGATAAACCCGCTACGCAATTAGATAAAAAAAATCCAAGTCCCCATTTATTTTTTCAAGATCCCGATCAGTTGATCAGCCCTCAAACAGCTTACGTTATTTCTAGTGTTTTAAAAGGTGTGATCGAAGATCCCAAAGGCACTGGAGTTCGTGCTCGTGCCTTAGGCCGAGAAGTGGCTGGAAAAACAGGAAGTACCAATGGATATTTTGACGCGTGGTTCATTGGCTATACAGCACAAGTTTCCACAGGCGTTTGGGTGGGTTACGACCGCGAAAAAAGTATTGGACGCGGTGAAGTCGGCGGAAGGTCGGCATTGCCGATATGGTTAGAATACATGAAAGTGGCCCACGAAGATCTTCCTCAGATGACTTTCCCAGTCCCCGAAGGTATTGTTTTTGCGAATGTCGATGGGGACACGGGAAAGCTCGCAAGTGCTGAATCTAAAGTGGTTGTGAAACAAGCTTACTTAGAAGGAACTGAGCCCACATCGAGTTCTAATAAAGAACAAGAAAACAGCGACTTTTTAAAACAGGACTTCTAATGAAAGACATTCACCTTTGGGGGGTGAAGCAAAATAATCTAAAAAATATTGAAGTGAAAATTCCGTTGGGATCCTTCACGGTTATTTGTGGCCCCTCAGGTTCAGGAAAAAGCTCCCTTGCATTCGAAACCCTTTTTGCTGAAGGCCAAAGGCGCTTTATCGAAAGTATGTCCAATTATGCAAGGCAATTTCTAAACAAGGCCCCAAAGCCTGACATCGAAGGCATTAATAATATTCCTCCTAGCATTTCTATCGAGCAAAAAAATACAGTTAAAAGCAGTAGGTCCACAGTGGGAACCACAACAGAACTTGTGGATTATTTCAGACTTATGTTTGAAAAAATTGGCGTACCCCACTGCCCCACTCATGGAGTTCCAGCTGAAAAACAAAGTGTAAGCGGAGCCACAGAAAGAATTTTAAAAAACTTTAAGAATTTACGTGGATCATTACTTGTGGAAATTTCGGCAGAAAGCCGAATCAGTGAGGGAAAAAAACTGCATTCACTACTTCTGCAAGATGGTTATTTAAGAATTTATGTCCCCGAGAAAAAGAAAAAAAAAGCAGCCATTGATACTACAAAATTAAATGGTGAGATTGTCGAGATCAGTGAACCTTCTATTATTAAAAAAGGTCTGCCTACTGAAACTTTTTATTTAATCGTAGACCGAATGGCTTTCACCGATGAGGACCGTGGAAGACTGGCTGATTCCCTTCAGCAGGCCTATGAAGCAAGTGTGAAATATAATTCCAATATTACCACTAGAAAATGTTTTCTTCATCTGACAACATCTGAACTTTATCCCTTCAGCGAAGAGCCCGCCTGCCCTGAGTGCGGTTGGAATCCACCCGTCATTACTTCTAGACTCTTTAGTTTTAATTCTCCCCTGGGAGCTTGTCCGACCTGTAAAGGTTTTGGAAATATTTTAAGTTTGGATGAATCAAAAGTTGTTCCTAACCCTAAACTAAGTCTTCAGCAAGGGGCTTTACATCCCTTTACAATGCCTTCATCGGAACAAGATAAGAAACAGCTTTTTGCATTTTGCAAAAAACAAAAAATCAATTTGGCCACACCTTGGGCTGATTTACCTAAAAGCCAAAGACAACTTTTATGGGACGGCACTGACGAATTTTGGGGCGTTAAAGGACTTTTTGAATATCTTGATCAAATTAAATACAAAATGCACGTCAGAGTTTTTATTTCTCGGTACCGAAGCGCCACCTTGTGCCCTGATTGCAAAGGCTCAAGATTAAGACCCGAAATTAACCACATCTTGATTCAGGAAAAAAATCTGAACCAGTTATCCAGCATGACCATTGAAGCATTAACGGAATGGTTTTCAAAACTAAAGCTCAAGCCATCTCAAGCAGAGGTCGTTCCAGAAGTTTTAAAACAAATTGGATCCAGACTTAACTTTTTGATGCGAGTGGGAGTTCACTATTTAACTTTGCAAAGGGAAACACGAACATTATCTGGCGGAGAGTACCAACGACTGATGCTTGCGAACCAATTGGGTTCTGGGCTTTCACAGACTTTGTATGTGCTGGACGAACCCACAGTCGGTTTACATCCTAGGGATAATGAACGACTGATTAGTATTTTAAAAGAGCTTAAAGAATTAGGAAATACTTTGGTTGTGGTCGAACACGATCATGATGTGATTCAAAACAGTGAACACATTATTGAGATGGGACCTGGGTCAGGCAGTTTGGGTGGTGAAGTTATTTTTGCAGGAAAAACAGCTGATTTTTTTAAGGACCCAAAGTCAATCACAGCTCCTTACGTTCAACTACAAAAGAAATTAAGAAAAATTCAAGAAGCTAGGCCCGTTGAAATGAGTAGTTTTAAATATAAACTTAGCTTAAGCGGTGCCAGCGGCAATAATTTAAAAAATATCAACGTGGATTTTCCATTAAACAGAATGGTCGTCGTCACTGGTGTTAGTGGATCAGGTAAATCCACACTGGTCACAAAAACTCTTTATCCTGCTTTAGCCAGAAAACTGGATATTGAATTTTTGCCAGCCCAACCTTTTACGAAAATTGAAGGTTTTGAAAATATCAAAAATGTTGTGCTTATTGATCAGGGTTCCATTGGTAAGTCAGCAAGATCTAATCCTGTCACTTACCTTAAAGCCTATGATGCCATTCGAAATATAATGGCAGGCTTACCCGAATCTAAATCTCGAGGTTACACGCCAGGCACTTTCAGTTTGAATGTGGATGGCGGCAGGTGCCCGGTTTGTAAAGGTACCGGATTTGAAGAAATTGATATGATGTTTATGGATAATGTCATTATTCCTTGTGATGTTTGTGACGGGAAAAAATTTCGTCCAGAAATTCTTGAAGTTCAGTATCAAAGCAAAAATATTTATCAAATTTTATCCATGACCGTTAAAGAAGCTTTGGATTTTTTTGTGGCGACACCCAGTATTCGCAAACCTCTAAGCATCTTAAAAGAAGTCGGATTAGACTACGTTCAACTGGGCCAGCCTGCTAATTCTTTAAGCGGTGGAGAGTCTCAAAGACTTAAAATTGCAAAAGAACTGATTGAAACACACCAACGAGCTACATTGTACATTTTAGATGAACCTACGACGGGTCTTCACTTCCGAGAAATCGATTTGTTATTAAAAGTTCTCAATAAACTTGTTGATAACGGAAGCAGTGTCATTTTAGTTGAGCACAACTTAGACGTTATCAGGCAAGCCGACTACATAATTGATATCGGCCCCGAAGGTGGCGAAAAAGGTGGCCGAATTGTGGCTGAGGGTTCACCGATAGATGTCATAAAAAGCAAAAAAAGCCTGACGGGTCTATTCTTAAAGCGATACACTGACGGTTCATGATACCTGAAATTAGAAAAGTCCTTATTGAAGTTAAACCCCATTGGAAACGTGTCGCAGTCATCGGTGCAACGGGCCTGATTTATGCGGCTTGCTACGCCAAGCTGATGTACATGATTAAGGACATCGAAGCTTCATTTCGTTCTGGAAATGTGGCTGTTATTCAAAATGTGACCATCACGGTTCTGATGCTAGCCTTCACTGTGGCGGTTTGTAGATATTTTCATATTTACTTGATGAATATCACGGCCGAACAGGTGGTGAATCAATTTAGACAAAAACTGCAAAGCAAGTTTTTGAATATGGATCTCAAGTTTCATGCCGAATACGCTTCAGGCTCTGGTGGCCTGATGAGCCGTATCATGAATGACATTAAAGTGATTCAAGACGGTCTACGCATGGTCGCTGATATTTTTCGCGAACCCTTGTTAGCCATCTTTTTAGTGATTAACTTATTTAATCTCAATGCAAAGCTCACAATGAGTTTGTTTCTTATTTTACCCTTTATTATTTTGTTTTTGCGACAAATTTCGAAAAGTTTAAGAAAATACGTTTTACACGGTCAGGAAAATTTAGAAAAAATCACATCTACTATTAAAGAAAGTTTAGATGGGGTAAGAACCATTCAATCTTTCAATTTGGAAAAAACCTTAAATAATAAACTGTTAAAAGAAACAGATTTTTACTTCGAAATCAGAAAAAAAGTTCATTCCAGACTTGAAATCATGGGGCCCGTAACTGAATTTATTGCCACCTGTATTATCTTATCGATCTTCTTTTATTTTGGGTCTGAGGTTGCAAAAGGCCAGGCCACAGTGGGTGAGGTTTTGGCCTACATTGCTTCTATGTTAGCTGTTAATCAGCCCATTAAAAAGTTTCAGGAAAGTTATGTTCGCATTCAAGAAACAGTTGTTTCAACACGTAGAATTCATGAGATCATTGACCAACCATCAGACTTGTTACAACCAGAAAAGCCGCTTCCATTTCCACAAAATTGGCAGCAGATCGAATTTAAAAATGTTTTCTTTTCTTATGGTGATCAAACAGTATTGAAAAATTTTTCCATGGTCATACGCCGTGGGGAAAAAATCGCTCTCGTTGGTGAAAGTGGCAGTGGTAAATCCACCATCGCTAATTTGTTAGAACGCTTTTACGATCCCGCATCTGGTGAAATCCTAATTGATTCCATTCCGCTAAAAAATTTCTCTGTGGCGGATCTTAGAAAAAATATTGGTCTTGTATCACAGGATGTATTTTTACTTCGCGACACTGTGGAGAATAATATTTGGTCCGGTGATTTTTCTAAGCCAAAAGATCTAGTGGAATCCATGGCAAAAAAAGCCTATGCCCATGATTTTATTTCTAAGCTTACGCTTCAGTACCAAAGTCCTGTCGGAGAGCGCGGAGGATCTTTATCCGGTGGTGAAAAGCAGCGTGTAGGAATTGCCCGGGCCTTTTTTAAGGATGCTCCCATTTTGATTCTCGACGAAGCGACAAGTGCCTTGGATAGTAAAAGTGAAGAGCAGGTTCAAAAGGGGCTTAATTCATTAATGGAAGGTCGCACAGTCATAGTCATCGCTCACCGATTGTCCACCATTCAAAATTGTGACCGCATTGTTGTTCTTCGTAACGGAGAGATCGTTGAAGTCGGAACCCATGAATTCCTGATACGCTCGAAGGGTGAATATTATAAGTTTCACCAGCTGCAAAGTCAGCCTTAGTTGTTTCATTTTTAAACACATTCATTTGTTTTTTGTCTCATTTTGGTAATAACCAATAAAATTCAATTCCCACATAAAGTCTGACTAATAATTTGACGATAGATGTACTGAAAATGATCAGTTTAGCTATGACAAGGAGTCAGTATGTCGATGATTAATTGGGACGAATTTGAACACATTCATGTGATCAAAAAATTAAAACAAATTTTAAACTCTTGGTGGAACATTGATGTTGTTTTCACTGACGAGCGAGGCCAATTGAAAGGCTTCGATGGTGGAAAAAATACTTTCTGCAATCCTGCAGTTGGATATTTTTGCTCTAAGGAATCCACTCAAAATAGCATCGGTGAGCTTGTAACAAAAACCATCGATGATCTTAGAAATTCACAAAACAAATACGCACTAAAAAAATGGGACCTCACTGGTTTTGACGTTGGAATCTTCCCTATCATGATCGAAAACGATTTAGTAGGAACTGTTGTTGCCATGGGATTTTTAAAAGATCCCAATGATTCCGTAAGATTCAGCGAAATCCGAGAGCGTTGGGCAGCCTTTGGTTTATCCAATGACATGATCGAAAAAGGCATGGGAAAAGTAAAGTGCCTAAGCGATTATGAAAGATCTCATTTCTGTGAGCTTTGTGAGCTCGTGTCTCAAGAAATCGTGACTTTACACTTAGAAATTTCTTCTCGTGAAACAAGAATTCAAGAGCTGAATAAAGAACTTGGCAATCGATTTAAATACGACAACATGATTGGTAAATCAAAGCCTATGCAATCTTTGTATGCTTTGCTTGATAAAATCAAAGGTGCTGATTCAACGGTACTTGTGCAAGGTGAGAACGGAACAGGTAAAGAATTGATTGCAAAATCCATTCACTACAATTCACATAGAACAGATAAGCCATTTGTTATTCAGAATTGTTCTGCATTCAATGACAATCTTTTAGAATCAGAACTTTTCGGTCACGTCAAAGGATCCTTTACGGGTGCTTTGAAAGACAAAAAAGGTTTATTTGAAATGGCTGATAAAGGAACTTTTTTCCTGGATGAGATCGGTGATACTTCACCCACTATGCAGGTGAAGCTACTTCGCGTGCTGCAAGAAGGAACTTTCACGCCAGTGGGTGCTACCGAAACAAGAAAAGTGGATGTTAGAATTGTTGCCGCTACAAACAGAAATTTAAAAGAAATGGTCGAGCAAGGCACATTCCGAGAAGACTTGTACTACCGATTGAATGTTATCAACATTCGCGTGCCTCCTCTTCGTGAAAGAAAAGAAGATATTCCTTATCTAGTGGATTTTTTCTTAGCCAAACTTCATGATACACACCCCAATGCTGCAAAAAAAGTTTTAACAAAGCGTGCTTTAGAAAAGCTTTATGATTATGCATGGCCTGGAAATGTGCGAGAGCTGCAAAATGAAATTGAAAGATTATTTGTATTGGCTGGTGAAGAAACGAAGCTTATGGCTGAGCATTTATCTGGAAAAATCATGGAGTCAGCTGAAAAAACGAAAGTTCAAGGTGCAAGGCTGCAAGGTAAGCTTAAAGATGCTTTAGAAGACCTCGAGCGCGATATGATCCGTGAAGGTTTACGAAGAACCGGTTGGAATAAATCAAAACTAGCAAAAGAACTTGGTATTAGCCGTGCTGGTTTGATCATGAAAGTTGAAAAATACGGTCTCGATAAACGTAAGCTTGCAAGATAAGAGAGTTTGAAAAAAACTCTCAGTCGACACAACTAACAACAGAGTTAGAGTTTTCGACAGTGCTAAATTAATTTCAAATTCAAGGCTCAGTTATGATTTAAATCAAACTGAGCCTTCTTTTTTTCTAAAAATCCAGAGCCCAACAACGGCACAGGAATTGGATATGATATTTCCAAACGCTCATTGCAACACACGAAAGTGATTTGAGTTTTGAGCGAGGGGGGATGGTTTATGCTTGAAAAGCTAAACGACATGATTAAAGACCGCTATGGTAAGGGGTTCTCAATTCGAAAGCTTGCAGCCGTCGAGGCCGAGGCAAGTACGGAGATGGTCATCCGGGGGGATGACCTCTACGTTCCAATTTATGTTAAAGACATATTTTTGGGATTCGGAATGGTTCATCAAGCTTTAGATCTTTCATTGGATCAGCAGAAGCACGTATCAAAACTGATTCGTATGATTCTTGAGCCTGAGCTTTATTCTCAACATCTCGAGCGCACCATCCACAATTTAGAAATCGAAAAAACGATGACAGCAGAAGCTGAACATCATGATCATAAAAAGTTGATTTTTGTTTTTGGTCATCAAGCCATTCGAGTGCAAAAAATTAGTATGGAAATCCACGAGATTTCTAACAACTTTAGTCTTTTGCCTATTCAAGACATTTCAACACAATTAAAATCAGGGGCTGATATTTTGGCGCTAAGTGGCTCTACTTTATCTGTTAATCTTGAACTTGGTCTGAGTTTGGATTTAGAAAAAGTCATCCTGGATTATCTCAAGCAAGATCAATCGGGTGCTTTGCTGATTTTCACTTCCTCTAGACCTTCTTACCAATTACTTGAGGCGCAACTGATCAGTTCAGAAATGCATGAATTTTTGAAAGATCATGAATTTTCAGTGGATCGATTGCCCATTGAAAAAAACATGCTTAAAGATGTTCTAGAAATGATGTATTTCGGCTCTTGAATCCAGAACGAGGTTCTGCCAGACTTAATCTATGTCTGGAATAGAACCTCATCTTTACGAATTTGTAAGTCGAGCCATCGCTCAGGATTCACCTACTTTGTTGCCATTGGCAGGTGATGCATCCAATCGAAGATACTTCCGTGCTGTGCACGACAAAGAATCTTGGGTGCTGATGTGCTGGGAACCTTTTGATCCCAAAAACTACCCGTTCTTAAGTGTACTGAATCACTTTCATAAAAATGGAGTCCATGTTCCAGAAGTAGTTGCGCAATCTCCTGAACAAGGACTTGTTCTACTTGAAGATCTAGGTGATTTAACCTTAGAAAGAAAATACTGGGAAAGCCAAAACACCGAAGGCCGGATGCTGTTTTACAAAATGGCATTAGATGAAATAATTAAGATTCACTGCCAATCCACTTTAGATCGTTCCAAATGCACAGCTTTTGATATCGAATTTAATACCGAAAAGCTTTTATGGGAAATGAACTACGGTCTTGATAACCTCATTTTAGGGGTTTTAAAATTTCAACTGACAGAAGCACAAAAAAAAGAAATTCAAAGTATCTTTACAGATATTTGCACAACACTTCATCAACAGCCCAAGGTGATATGCCACAGGGATTACCATTCAAGAAATTTGATGATCAAATTGAACAAAATGTGTGTCATTGATTTTCAGGACGCCCGTATGGGTCCTATTCAGTATGACCTGGTTTCTTTATTTAAAGACTCCTATGTGGATATGTCTGATGAAATGGCTCAGCAACTGATTAGCTACTATTTAGAAAATACTAAAAATCAACTTCCCTACACCTATTCAGCTGGTGAATTTCAGCATATCTATGAAATTCAATCCATTCAAAGATGCTTTAAGGCCTGCGGAAGTTTTGCAAGTTTCTATCATCAAAGAAACGATAAAAGGTATTTGAAGTATTTAACTCCCACATTAAAACGAGTGCTCAAAAGTTTAAACCAATTCAGTCAGTACAAATTATTTTCTGATTTACTACTGGATTCAGGGTCTCTTGAAAAGGATTATGAAAAACTATGAAGGCGATGATTTTGGCCGCCGGCCAAGGAACACGCTTTTATCCTCATACCAAGAAAATACCAAAGCCTGCTTTACCTTTTTTAGGTGTACCTATGGGGTATTTTTCATTACTAGCTCTTAAGGATGCAGGTGTTAATTCAGTCGTTGTTAATACTTTTCATCTGCCTAGTGAAGTGACAAAGCTATATAAAATGCAAACTCTTTTACCCACTGAGTTTTCAAACGAAACAGATTTACTGCTTGGTAGTGGTGGGGGATTAAAAAAAGCCGAAAATTTTTTTAAGGATCAAGAATATTTATTTTTACTGAATTCTGATGAAATCATTATTTCCACAGAAAAAAAAATTTTCTTAAAAATGCTTAACCAACACAAATTAAATAAGCCACTAAGTACACTTCTAGTGACCGAGCACCCTTTGGCTGGAACAAAATTTGGTGGCGTCTGGACTGATGAAAAAAATCAAGTCCTTGGTTTCGGAAAAGAAGCACCTGTGGGGGCAAAAAATTGTTATCATTTTTTAGGTTGCCAAGTTCTTAATCAAAAGATTTTTTCCTACCTTCCTGATCATGTGGAATCCAATATTCTTTATGATGGATTAGTAAATGCAATGAAGGATAAGCAAAAAGTAGAAATCTTGAATATTGATTGTGATTGGCATGAAACAGGAAACTTAGCTGATTATTTAATAGCGACTCAATCAGCCATTCAAAAGCTTCAATCCATGACTGACGACATTGCCGAAGTGAACCGAACGTTAAACACTTTCTTTCCAGACTTTGAAATAGTTAAAACTGAAAAATCAGTGCTTATAAAAAGTAAGTCGTCAAAAATAGAAAACTGCGTAACGAAGGGTTTTGTTATTGTTGGAAAAAACACGCAGCTTAAAAACTGCGTATTAGAAAATATTATTATCGATCAAAATCTAAGCTTCGAAGATGAAGACTTCATCAACGATTTAATTATTGACTGAACTCAGCACCAAAAAAAGATTTTTGATCACTCTTTAATTTGTAGCGACGATTCATGATCAAAAACAAATTATCTCCAGCAACACCCACAGGTTCACCGTTGAAATTCTTAGTTAACCCAGAAACCTGGGCTGGTTTTCGCTTATTCATCGCTAAGCCAGCAACGCCAAGGCCTGCAGCTGTTTCATCATCAAATCCAGCACCAGCCGTGAATTCACCAGAGCCACCCATACCGTAAGCCGCATTTAATGAAGAAGGCTCCATTTTAGAAACCTTTTGCAAAGCTTCTTGCTCTAAGCTTTTTACGGATCCCATAATTTTAGCTGTCATATCAGGGCCTAATGCCGCACTCATGGAAGAAGGATCATTCATGTTCACTTCTTTGCCATCTGGAAATTTTACGATTCCAGAGCTCGCATCAACACTTACACCCTTTGATTTGTTAAAATCCTCTGCTTCTTTTAGAGCTTTATCTTTACCATTATAATCAACTGCCGCTTTGTAAGGATTCGGCATATTTCCACATCCACCTGCACTGTATTGGCAAACGTTGTTCCAGGAATCTGCATTAGGCGCATCAAAACTTTTTCCAGATTTATTTGCACTCAAAGCCATAGCAGCTAAAACAGCACCGGCTGCACAAGCCGCCAAATTCCAACCTCCGCACATTCCATAGTACCGTGCTGCCATAACTGCCAGTCCACCCGCCATCAAGTAAGCAACGGTTTGACCTTTTTGACCATTATTAACATTATCAACAGAAGATTGTTTGATTGAATCGTAATCCGTTTGTTGTACACCGGTATTCGCTTGAGAATTTTTAGAAATCGCATCCCCAGTTTGCTGACCGATCATAGTACCATGGCGCCTAGCTCTTTCTTTTTTTCCCGCAAAGGCATCCACTGAAATAAAACTTACTAACAAAATAGCTATAATTACATTTTTCATATTATCTACCCTGCAGATTTCTGATGTTTTCAGTGTAGCGATTCTTCACTTTTTCCCAATTTGTACGGCCACCAGGATTAGTCACTTGTTTAGCAACTTCAGCAGCTACTGATCTTGATGCATCTTTAGCACCACCAGGAGCGTAAGCTTTTAAGCTTGCATCTTCACCGTAGCCAGCACCACTGCCAAAACCACCGCCACCACCGCCGCCAGAACCACCACCTAAAATATTAGTATTGAGTCGTCGACCAAATGTAGGCGCACCATCTTGAGCTCCACCGCCACCACTGCTGGCACCTGCTCCACCGCCGCCACCACCAACAGGTGCACCAGGCATTCCACCACCCGAACCATCGATGCCTCCACCCTTAGTTGATTGTGATACCCCGTAAATATTTCCGCCACCAGAGCCGTTATCAACAACAGAGGCACTGCTATCACCACCCAATTCTATTTTTGGGCCCGAGATTCCGTTACCATCACCGACTGTGATATTCTGGCATTCCGCAGCTGTTAATTCGTTACGCGAACATCGACAATTTTTTTGATTGTAGAATGCATTTTTCGGATCGGTACAATCGATGCCGGCCGATGCTGTTTTTTCTGCACATTTACTTGATTTCATAACTTCAGCGATACCCAATGCACCTGCCGTTGCCGCTTGCATAAGTTGAATCTTATATTTTCCACAAAGTAATTTTGTCTCTGCTGCTGTTGCCTTCATTGCCGTGGCATTTACAACTTGAGCTTTATATGATGATAACATGGCTGCGGCTGAAGCGTCACCCATTTGGGAAAGTGCCGTTTTCTGAGCAAAAGCTGCTTCTGCTGCAGTCAAATAAGCAGTTACACTTGTTGTTAAGGTGGCCGAAGAAGTTAAACACAAAGCTTGCACAGTGCCACACTGAGCTTGAAAGGCTCCGATAGCTGCGTTGGCAAGTCCAATCACTTTTCCTGTTTCACTGCATTGATCAGACATTCCCCTGAGCATTGTTCCAAGTCCTTGTAGAACAACACCGTGCTGTGAAACCAGACCAATTAATGCTGGTGATGTGGACTCAAGACACATCGTGCTAGCTCTTGATGCTGCTGCTGTAAAAGACTTACCAGCTGTTTCAACAGTTCCTGCAACACTTAACAATTCAGGTAATGGTTCAGGCATAAGCATTCCACTCATTTGAGTTTCTAGCTTACCAGTAATTGCTGTTTGCTGAGCCAAGATTGCTGCTTCGTCAACGTCAGCCAAAACCGTATTCGGAAAAAATGTTAATAAAACCCAGAAAATACGCTGAATAAGCATATCCACCCCTTGATCTTATTATTATCGACGGATTATGAGCCAAGATAAAGTTTTCACTTGAACAGTCTCAAAATGAGATACTACCAATCTTCATCTGGCTGATTGCGAATACGGCCCGAAACACCAGTGCCGCCCAATTCTAAATTGCTGTCGAGCAAATGATCTTTGGCTACTAGTTTGACAGAGTAACCTACGCGGCCTCCTAAGATGCAATTTCCTGTGGTGGCAGGAGCTAATGGTCGATCATAGGCAGTTTGTTCGTAGGGCGATCCCGCACGCACAGAATCTGGTGTTGTACATTCACCAAAATTTCGAGTGTTCGTCGAAAAATCTGTGATGCTGTCGATGGACCAAGAGTTTAAAAGATGCGCAGGATTTTTTACAACATAGGGCATAGAAACTTGTGAATTAAGGGATTCAGGAATTCCTGTCATTCTTTGAATTCTAATTTGATCGAAGACATTAAATCTTTCAGCCTCTTGAGTGGATCGAAATCGAGATCCTAAATCACTTAATAGTGCATTTTCTGGATTGAATCCGTCTCTCACATTGATGTGTCTTTGAATTTTCACAAAGTAGTTATTATAGAAATCTGGATCAATTGAATAATAAGCCAT
Organism: Bdellovibrionales bacterium Ga0074139; assembly: GCA_001464795.1. GTDB lineage: Bacteria > Bdellovibrionota > Bdellovibrionia > Bdellovibrionales > Bdellovibrionaceae. Next base: position 336,460 of record LNEB01000015.1, on the reverse strand, counting down.
ATCAAATAAATCAGGAGCGATGGCTGCAATTTCTGCGAGTCTTAATTTAGGTGCCGTGTTTGTTGATTTATCCCACGTCAGCTGATCTCTAATTCCGTCTCGGCTAAAACTTTGTACACTCCCGATATCTTCATAGTATCTTAAACTAGGGCGAAAATCAGTTCCCACAGGAAATGGTAAAGCACTTCCATCATAAGCTCTGACATAGCTACTTGTAGAATCACCCACCGAATTCACTCTTAGCATTTTGTGAAAAAAAGCCAGCACTCGTTCAGAGGCCCATCCTAATGTATCCCCCGGAAACCGTGAAATATTCGCAGCCCAAGCTGGGTCATCAAGACCTGGAATACCTTGAACATCAAGAACTCGAACACCACCACGAGGTTCTGTTTTACCAGGGATAGCAGGATTGTTAAAAGTACTTGTGATTCGATTCTCACCTGACTGACCTTGATCCCATCTGTTGGTGTACCAAGGACCAATTCTACCTCCGAAAGGTTTCGAATATGCCTCTGCGGTCAGAATCACATTGGATAACGGCATAAAAGGAATTCTTGGACTGGTTTCTGCTTTGACACCCACATAAGCCATGCACCAAGGGTCCTTTTCAAAGCCGATCAAAATGGGCCTTGGCCCTAAAAAAGGATTCATCTCGGTATATGCATTTTGTAAAGCAGAACCTGCTCTTGCTAAACTAGCCGGTTCATTTTGTGGATCAGCTGATAAGTGCCGTGCATTTTGATCAATGTTAAGACCTTCACCGCTGCAATCGTAATACCGCCAAACAGGATAAACTTCCACGGGTACTAACCATGGTGGAGTGTCGTTTCTGAGCTCACGGCTTCCGATGGGAGTATTGGTTTTTCGACAAGAATCTTGAGCTAAACCGTTCAGAACCCGAAAGCTCACAGTTTCACGGTTGGCATCAGTTAAATTTTTTCTTAGGGTTTTTTCAATTCCATCTTTGGCAGAGCCGCCTTCAATCTCATAAAAATTGTCATCCTCAACACTCAATCCGGTCGCAAGATAGTTAATTAAGTGAGCTCGCTGCTCGACATCCTTTATGTGAGCTAAAATAAATTTTCCCCCGTAAACATAATTCAGTGAACCTACATAATCACAGCGCCTATTGATATTAGTGATAGAGCTTGCAATGGCACTGGCCACCACGGCTCCAAAATTAAAGAATCCTGGAATCGATAATACATTGGGGTTAGGAAGATTCACTCGCGTAGCTTGGTGTAAATTTCTACACGAGTTTTCATTGGAAGGACGTCCATCGTCTAACTCGTGAGGATCGTAAGCAATGCAGAATCTTGGTAATCGATAGGTCGGTGAAATCGGTGTATTAATTCCTGCCTCAATATCATCTAATGAGCTGGGATTGGCTCTGATTTTATCAATAGGAGTATTACCAACACCTTCCGCACCAGCAGAGCCTAATACTCGGTGCCTCCAAGTCAGAAGCTTCCAGCTTTGTCTGATTTGGTAGTTCACGTGGCCAATGGCGTTCATCACTTCAGCTTGTTTGGAGGCCCCGTAATAGGCTGCGATATCCACAGAGTTTTGAAGATTAATTTTGTGATGAACAAGTAGTCCCACGTTGATGATCATGGCAAAAAATAAAAACAGGACTTGAAATAAAAGTGCAATAAAAATGGCCACTTGGCCTTTGTTATTTCTAACCAATCGAAACTTCATAGAGCTTTAATTGTGAACCTAAATGAAGAAAAAATCTTGCAGTGATTGATTGGCAATAGACTTAGGTCGCTAAGAATCCAAGAAAGAAATTTGACGTCTTTGGGAAGACTAGAGAGAATAATTTATTAACTCAGCAGGAGGACTCGACAATGGTCCGCATTCTATTATTAACTCTTATTTTTTCACAAGTCACACTAGCAAAAGATATTTTATTTGAAGGTTATTACAAAATTAATTCTGCTGAAAAGCAAATTGGTTTTTCTTTGGTGCGCTACGAGTTTGATACTAAAACAAAGAAGTTTTATTCCACGACACTGACCAAACTTTCAAGCGGTGGCACTGAAATATTAGAAAGTCTTGCTGCAGTCGCTGAAGCTGATGAATTCATGACCCCAGTCAGTTACAAATACACAGGCCTTGTTGGCAAAGACTCTAAAATCTTTGATGTTCAATTCAAAAAAGGTAAGACCACTAAAGACAAAACCAAAATGACAATTAACCAAACTATTAACGGTGGGAAAACCACAACCTCTAAAAGAGATATTGATTCCGATGTTTTTCTAAGCACATTTTTAAGTTACCGCATTCTCCGTTCGCCCACTGGAATACAAACCAACTCACAATTTAAATACAGTGCGGTCGCAGAAGAAGACGCCGTTGTCGAACAAGGAACTGCAAAGGTTTTAAGTGAAGAGAAGTACAAAGGATTTGCCGCATTTAAAGTAGAGAATACTTTTAAAAGTAGTTTGTTCATAAGTTATATGAATGACAAAGGTGAAGCTTTAGCTACGGTGGTTCCCGATGCTCGACTGAATTCAGAATTGGTTGCAAAACCTGCTGATGCCATTGGCACTATTGGTTTACCAGAATCCGTTGCAAAATCTCTTTTTGGATCTGTCCCCATGGGACAAAAAAATGTTGTGTCCCAGTACTTTAAAAATCAGGAATCAAAAGCACCTGTCAATGGAGGCAAACAAGAAGGTTTCCCTGCAGGACAAGGTATTATGATCAGCCCTAAAAATGATAAAAAGGTGGAGGGTCCTTGATCCGACACTCACTGGGTCAGCATTTTTTTATTGGATTAAAAGGGCTGACTCTGCAGCCGGATGAAAAAAAATTTATCATTGATAATAATATCGGTGGTGTCATTTTATTTGGCCGAAATATTTCAACCCCTGAACAAGTCCATTCGTTATGCAGCGAAATAGCTGCGTTAAGACATCACATGCCAGACCGAGCCCCTTTATTTATTAGCATTGATCAAGAAGGCGGACGAGTGGCTCGCATTCGCGCACCGCTAACAGTTTGGCCACCACTTAAAAAATTAGGTGACATCGATAATCCAACTGTTTCCTTCCATGTGATGCACAGAATTGGTGTTGAACTAAAAGCTCTGGGAATCAACCTTAACTTTGCACCCTGCATTGATGTTTATTCAAATCCGAAAAACACCGTCATTGGTGACCGTGCCATCAGTCATGATGTTAATTTAGTTTCGAAGCATGCATCGGCTTTAGTACGTGGATTTATAAAAGCTGATGTCGTACCTTGTATTAAACATTTTCCCGGACACGGCCATACTTTAATTGATAGTCACGAAGATCTTCCAATTGAAAATATGACACTTCAAGATTTAGAGAACTCGTCACTTCAGCCTTTTAAAAAAGCATTTAAATCACGAGCTGATTTAGTAATGATGGCCCATATTTTATTTCCATCTATTGATCCTCAATACCCAGCCACTTTATCTGAAATTTTTATTAAAAAAATTCTTAAAGAAAATTGCCGCTACCGAGGCTTCATAACGACTGATGATTTAGGAATGAAAGCACTTACAAAACATCATTCGACTCAACAGATTGCAATCCGTGCCTTGCAAATCGGAATTGATTTTCTACTTTATTGTAATGACCATGAAGCTCCACCCGTTGCCATGGAAGCGGCCCTTGAGGCCAGTGTCCAAGGTCATTTAAAAGAAGAATCCATTCATTCAAACGCCAAAAGAATCATCGCTTACAAGCAATCAAAGATTAAAAATCCAGACCCTCTTCCCTTCCAACAGATCAAACATTTGCTTGGCCATGAAGATCACCAAAAATTATCAGCAGCCGTTTTGGCAGGGTCTGTTCCCAATGAATTATTGATTGATTCAGAAGAAAATTAATTGTTGAACTATCAATCACAAGTGCCCAAAATGCGTAATTCACCTAAATTTACATTATTCTAACAGTTTGTAATGACTTCAATATGGCCCAGGGCTTGCTTACTCTTGCCATGGATGTGAGGTTTTTATGAATATATTGACTGGTTCGTTACTTGCTACTTTTATGTTTATTCCTTTCGCGCAAGCTCAGACTCAAACAAGTGAAGCCTCGCAGGTGACACTCGATCAGGTGATGACTGAGGTCAATGATCCAAACGGAAAAATAAGTCCCTACGTTGCAGAAGTAAGCAAAAAATTTAATTCAATGGTAGCTGAAATCACTGGTGAAAAAGAAGCCACACCCGAGCAGAAACAATCAAGACTTGCAAAAGAATTTTCTAAACTCAAAGTTCGTTACACCTTTAATGAATTTGATAGACTCATCGATACAAAATTTATAGATGCTGGAGTTTACTACCAATACGTCGTCGAGCCAGCGTTTCGTAATGACGAGCAACTCAGAAAAGATATTTGGGTCATCCAAGCCAATGCAACAAATGCACAAAAATTTTCATTGGGTGCAGGTGGAGAAATAAAGCTAACATTCAGTCGTTTTTTTAGTGGTCCTGGAGCAAAACTAAATGCCATGCGTGCATTGCCTTATCTGCCCACACAAACTCCATTGAATGTAAATGAAGTAAAAACAAAATTAAAAAATGGTGATGGATTTCGTTTTGAAATCACAGGATCTTTGTCTGCAACTGGAAGTGATTCATTATCAAATAGCAGCAATGCTGGAGTTAGCCTTGGTGTTAGAAGATCGGCTTTATTCATTATGGATTTATTTAAAGTGAATGAAAAAGTCGCTCGAACTCGGTTTTTTGGTTTAAAAAATCATGGTGAAGTGATTGCTGGTATTAGCGTAAAAACAGATTCACCCCTTAATTTAATTAGTAATAAATTAAATGACCTTCTAACCCTTGGCTTTGGAGTTTCTTTCACTAAACCCATCGCCTACAAAAACAAACTTCCCATTGATAGTATGATGCTAGATTATCTCTATCAGTTTTCAACTGAAGGTGTCATGGATCTTAACGAAGTTCGCAATCGAACGGATATTGCCGAATCTGCCCTTGAGCAAATCATTGGTAATATAAGAAAAGGTGGCTTTGCCGTTTTGTTTGGTGGCTTAGGAACCGACACAGAAGCAGCTAAAGAATTATTAAGCAAAGCTGAAATCGCAGAAAAACTCAACGCTGAGGACGCTCCAAATTACAATTCTGGAAATATTCCCTTCAACAAAGTACGAGTCTACAATTATTTTAAAGGCCGCATGCAGGCGAATTCTATGTCTTTTAATTTATCAGGTCGATTAAGTGACCTTGTTAAAGGTAATCAGCAAAACAGTTCATTAACAAGTTTCATCACTTCTTTTGATACGGACCTTAAGAAAAGCCATTATATTTTAGATAACTCTTCCATTCAGGCCGGCACTGGATCTTTATTTGGTCTTAATAAATACAGTTATCTTTTTGATTACGATGTTTTGATTGAGGCGAGTGAATCAGGTCAACCCATAAAAATCAGTGACATTGTCATAAGAAATCAATTTGAAGATACAACTCAAAAAGTTTTTGAGGGTGATGTGATCCGAAAAAGTTTAATTAGAACTTTGCCAGGTAATTACAAAAACGATCCCGCCATCATCAACTTTTTTCCCACGACTGAACAGACAAATATTTATCAAAGCTATCGTTATAGCTTCTCAGAACTTGCGTTCCTAGCTATTCGCAGACTTTCTAAACCAGTCATCGCACAAAAATTATTCGAATTCTTAGATGATCATCCCAACAGGGCCAGAATGCATTTAGAAGTTGATACACAAAATGGTGGCAGTGGACTTGGAACATACGCAGAGCAAAAAGCACACGAAATTTATGCCATTGTCGATGAAAATAATTCTGAACAACAAAGGTTAGACGCTTTAAGAATTGCACAAAGAGATCCTATTTTTGAGATGTATTTAGTCGGAGAATTTTTAGCAAGTCTTCTACCTACTGAAGACACTGATCAGTATTTTAACTTAGACGCTAAAATCACAAGTGCCGAAACTGGAACAAAAACTTTGAAAATCGGGCAAAATAAGGTTTCGAATATCTATGATGCGGTTTCATTCTTAAGATCTGTCATCAATGATCGCTCTTTAGATCTACAAATGACCAACAGCACGGACAAAACGGGAAGCACCGTTTACGTTCCTCATCGACTTAAGGATCAAATGAAGATTTCAGCGCCCGTTCAATAGTGCGCCCATTGTCTTATCAACCATGAAAGCCTTTCACAGTTAACCTTGTGAAAGGCTTTTTGTTTTGAGTTGAAACGGCACCCATATTGAAGTGCTTGTTCTTGTTAAGGGGAATTTTATGAACAATGAATCACAACCTACTAACCGCTTTGTTTTCGGCTCGATTCTTTTGCACGCCGTTTCAGCTGTTACAATTTTAATGCTGAAGCCGACTCCTCCGCCTATGGATGAAGTGATTGAAATTGAACTTGCCGCAGGAACTCCCTCGACGTTCGTTTCAGCACCCGTACAATCAGAAGTTTTACAAGAAGCCGCTCCAGCACCTGTGGCTGAAACGAAAACTCAACCAGTCGAAACAAAACCAGTGGCAGTTGCCAAGCCTGCGCCAGCTCCTGTTAAAGTAGCCACACCCGTTATAGTGGCTAATAACGTGGATGATATTGAAATGCCTCAATTAGAGGAAACAACCACGGCTGTGGACGCAACGCCCATAGTTGACGAATCTGAAGTTCTTAAAAATCAACTCAATGAACAACTTGCAGCTGCTCAGGCCTTTGAAGCCGAGCAATTGGAAAAAGCTCAAAATGAAATGCAAGCCGACTTAGAGAAAGCCCAAGCAGCAGCGGAACTAGCAGCAGCCGAAGAAGCTGCTGCAGCTGAAGCCGCAGCTCGCGAGAAAGCGGTAGCTAACGCAGCCGCGGTTTCTGCCGCCAACGCAGCTCAGGGTCAATCAGCTGAGTCCACTGCGCCCACAGAAACAGCGGGTGAGTTACGATCGCTAGCTCAATTAAGACAAAAGCCAGGAAACCCCAGACCTAGTTATGATCCTAAAGAAAGGCTGCAAGGCCACAACGGTGCCGTTATTTTTAAAGCTTTTGTCACTCAAGATGGAAATTTAAAAGATTTTAGAATGATGCAATCAACAGGGTATAAAAATTTAGATTTTAAGACTTTAAAGGCCTTGAAGCAGTGGAAGTTTTTTCCAGGTCAAGAAGGTTGGGTCGAGTTACCCTTCCAGTGGGATTTAAAGGGCGGACCTCAAGAGATGCCTGCCCTGTTACGTCGCCGAGTGGGTCAGAATTAATCGCCGAAAAGATCTTTTTTCTTAGGCGTTGTGCCTTTGCTGCGTAAAGCGGCTTTACGCTTGGTTCCCATGCGAGCGGCTTTCTTTTTACGGATAATTTTAGTTTTTCTAGTTTTAGATGCCATGGATACCCCTTGTTAAGAGATGAGTGGTTATCAAAACGCTAAGCCTAAGTCAATGGAATGCCTGATTTCACTGGTTTCATCAGAAATCCAGGCGGTGGCGTAGTCGATTTTGAATTTTGGTAAAGAAAGGCCTAACCCGGCCGACCAACTGTCATCAAAACCAGGGATTTGGGACCAACCCACGCGCCCGATGACCCATTGACCGAAATAGGACTCAAAACCACCCTGAGGTGTGAGCTCAGAAAAACGATTGTTTTTTGTCGTGACGGCATCAAAGCGAAGTCTGAACCAGTCTTTGTAGATGTAATTCAATCCCAGCCTGGTTCGAGGCGATACACCCGATAGAGTTGCAAATTCCTGAGGAATATCTGAAATATTATCGAAACTAGCACCCACACCAAATTGTCGACTGAAATTCCACGAAACTCCCAAAGTTCCATTAAATGTCGTAGCTCGTTTTTGCTGAATAAAATCTTTATTTTTAGGTGTGAGCTGAAAGTAGTTAAGGGTCGCACCAATAGCAAAATTTCGAAATGCAAAATCAGCTAAACTAAAACCAAAGGCTTCCGTTTCCTTTCTTTTTGCATAACTAAAAGCTCCAGGAAGCGCAGAAGATCTATCATTTTCTATCAAGCTTAATGCAAATAAATCAGATTGAACTGTGGAAAAAAACTGTCGTCCCTTGAGGTGCATAATGGAAGCAGGATTTGTGAAAGAGGCTTCACCGGCTTCAAGGCTTGCAACCCCTGCTCCGCCGGTGCCAAGGGACACGGAGCTTCTGGTTTCAAAGGCTAAACCGATCATGGGAACTGTTAAAAGCAAAATTAAAAATCTCATGTATTGATCATGATCAACACTTAGCTGAGTTTCAAATTATTTCGCTATTATGGCTGCTTTGTGCAAACAGAAATATAATGCCCGCAAACTCGGTTGAAAGCATTGTTTCCCATAAGTGATACCGCCAGATTGTCTTCGGTGACACAGGCCTGATTAGGGCGGTAAGAAACGTAGTAAGGATACGACACTGAGCCTCCAGAATTTTGGTAGGGCTCATTGGGGTAGCAGTCAAAACCCACAGGAATTGCACATAAACGAGTACCACTTGAAGTCACTTGGTATCCAATCTGCCAGCTTTCAGGAGGTAAAATCTCGCGGATCTTGGCAAGATTTAAAGCAGAGAAATTGGTTCTCGCAAAATCACCGGACATAGGATTACAAAGTGCGGGACTGCCAATGCTGGCTTGATCTCGGCTCGAGGTTTGAGGATCGGCCGGTGCTCCTCTGGTATTCGGGCTCATGATTGGAATCTCAGAGCATGACCAACGAGTGGGTGAACCATTTTCTAAAACTTGGTTTTGCGTTCTTAAGTCATATTCGATGATACCTTTCACAGCTCTTGGACCGTGATCAGTGAAGACTTGATTGGGATTAGTTGCAGTGGGATCCATGGGGTGACCAAATTGTAACTGATATCCGCGACCATACGCCAACAACTGAGCTGCAGTGCTGGAAGCGGGTCCTCTGATCAATTTGGTATTGCTGGGTTCAGAAAAGCCAATGGCCATATTGAAACGGCCAAAGCCCTGACAACCCTGGGATAAACAGGTTCTGAAACCTTGAATGCCGAGTAAACCACTGAAGTAATCACTGCCGTTGCCAAAATCCTGATTGAAACTAAAGTTAAACTTAGATTTGTTTGATGGAGCTCGAGAGCTATAACCCACAAACTGGTTTCCACGCCTTCTGGCTGATTCAACCAAAGGTGTAAGCCAAGAATCATGGCTTAAAAAATCCATTTGGCCCCAGATTCCTTCAGCCGCAGAACCTACGTAGGTCGCCTGAAGATCTGTTGTCGAGCGGAAAGCAGCTTGCAACTCGATACCTTCGTTCATGTCTTCGATTAATTCTTTATATTGAACATCCAGTACTTCGGCATTGCCTAGAATAGGTCTCAACTGTGTAGCCGATGTGGTTAGAAAATCTGGTGACAAACGAGCGCCTCCACGTGCGCCACTGGCAGTTCCCTTAATTGTAAAGTAGCCCGGGGCTGTTCTTACACTGGGAACACATGAATTATAGCTGATGGTGTCGAGACCCACATCAAAAGCAACAGGATTGGAATTTTTTAAATTAGGATTAACACCGTTTACACTTAGAAGAGTTTCATCTTCTGACGTATCAAAACCCGTGCGACCACAGTTTTGAAAAGTGAAAAGTACAATTGTTATACCTAAAAGAAGACCAAAGTGACGATTTGTCATCCACTTCCCCCGTCTAATTATGCTAACACAGGTCAGCACTTCGCTGCCAACAATCTCTTACTTGTCTAAAAATGAAACGTTTGAGAAGACTTAAGTATGTCTCAAGTAAAGAAAGCCATTATACCAGCCGCTGGTCTAGGAACTCGGTTCTTACCCGCCACTAAAACTGTACCAAAAGAAATGCTTAATCTCGTTGATGCACCCACAATCCTTTATGTCGTCGAGGAAGCCGTTAACGCAGGCATCGAAGATATTGTTCTCATCGCGGGTCGAGGCAAACATGCCATTGAAGATTTCTTCGACACCTCCTTCGAGCTCGAAGACAAATTAGCACAAACCGGGCAACTGCATTTGCTGGATCGATTACTCAAGATCCGCAATGTGGCTAACATTATTAGCATAAGGCAAAAACAAGCCTTGGGCCTGGGTCATGCGGTCTACTGTGGTAAGCCCGTTGTCGGCAATGAACCCTTCGCTGTTCTTTTGGGTGATGAAATCACCATTGGACAAGATGGCTCACCCAGTGTGACAGCTCAGTTGGTGAAAAACTTTTCAGAAAATCAAATTTCTTCCGTCTCTATCATGCAAGTATCTGACGAAGATGTTTCTAAATACGGAATTGCAGAAGTTGAAAAGATAAGCGATCACAGGCACAAAGTCCTTTCCGTTGTTGAAAAGCCAAAACCAGAACAAGTCAAAAGCCGAATGGCACTTGCAGGCCGCTACGTTTTTGATAGTCAATTATTCGAAGAACTTAAGTCAGGCAAACCAGGCCTCAATGGAGAAATTCAATTAACTGATTCCATGAAAAGCTTACTTAATAAAAAAGGTCTTGAAGCTTTGACGTTTACTTCTCAGCGCTACGATGCCGGTGACAAATTGGGTTATTTAAAAGCCACCGTCGAACTCGCTCTTAAAAATCCTGCTCTTGAAACTGAATTTAAAAAATATTTGAAAGACCTCACACAACCTTGGAGTCGCAAATGAAGTTGGTCCTATTTTATTTATTTTTCTTTCAATTCTCTTTTGCCTACATCCCGCCAACTAAAGTGATTTTTCAAAAGTTAACTGAAAACTCAGGCTCTGGCGGTTACGAAATCATCAAAGAAGTCCACTTTAATAATCCTGAATCCTTACCATTAAAAGAAACTTGGAAAATTGAAAACGAAAGAATGTTCAAGGTCACCATCGAACCCTTAGATAGTACTAAAAAAGGAAAGATGCATATTTTGTATGTGAATGGCCAAAAAGCGATCATCTCGAACAAAAAAAATGAAATTTCCAAATTACCCATTGAGCACGCAGAAAGAATTTTTCATTTTAGAAATGTGGAAAATTTGTCAGCCTATTTTACCAATCTTCAAGTTCTTTCGACTGCTTCCGGAAATTTAGATCTCGCAAGGCTCAATCGCGCACAAGGTGTCATCACTTATGGTTTGGGTAAAAAAACAGCCGAAGATTCAAACTCGTTGATGCCCTATTTATGGATTGAACAAGATCGATTTGTTATACGAAAAGTAAGATTTGAAAATGGTGTTGAAGCTCGTACAGAGGCCTTTCAAACTTACCCCAGAGGTCTTTATCATCCTCAAGAAATTAATCTCAATTGGGCTGATCGATCAGCTCGAATTAAAACCATAAGCGTAGCTCTGAAAAAATGGCCTGCGGGCACTTTCCAACTTAAAGGCCTTGAAGATAGCCAAAACTTTTTCAAAGACCACCTGATTGATCAAACTTCGCAAGAGTTTTACAAGAGGTTTCGTTGATCCCTAAGCAACATTGGAAGATTGCAGTTCACGCTCCTATCAAAGAGCCCTTAACTTATTTATCTGAACTTTCGCTTAAGCCGGGTCAGTGGGTTCATGTTCCACTGGGCAAAAGAAGCACACTGGGTCTTGTTCTTGGGCCTGCTGAAATTTATGAAAAAGAAAATCTAAAATCCGTTTCTGACATTGACCCTTCACTCCCCGAGATGTCGCAGCCTTTTTTTAAATGGCTCACTTGGTTGTCAGAGTACTATCAGTACCCACTTGGTTTGGTAGCCGAACTTTCCAGACCTGCTTTAGAAAAAAAAACAAGTAACAGGGTCAGCAAAAGAACAGAAGTTGTCCCTCAGTTAGCTCAAGATTATGCACCTGAATTAACATCTGAGCAAAAAAAGTGTCTTGAAGAAATTAAATCTTACAAAGGATTTCATACCCATTTGGTACATGGAGTGACTGGATCAGGTAAGACAGAAATTTACCTCAATTTATTAGAAAAGACATTGAAGCAAAATCAATCAGCCATTGTTTTGGTTCCTGAGATCGCTTTAACTCCGCAACTTATTCAAAGATTCGCAAAAAGATTTGGCGATAAGATCGCTGCCTTTCATTCACAAATGACTCCCAGGGAAAAAACCAACCACTGGTGGGATATCGTAGAGGGCAGAAAGCAAATTATGATTGGGGCCAGATCTGCCCTGTTTTGCCCTCAAGAAAATTTAGGTCTTATTATTGTGGATGAAGAACACGAGCCTTCCTACAAACAAGATGATAAACTTAAATATCACGCCCGTGATGCAGCTGTCATGTTGGGCCACTTTCATCAATGCCAAGTGATCCTAGGTTCAGCAACTCCCAGTTTAGAGAGTTGGCACAATGCTAAGCTTGGTAAATATCACCTTCATCAACTTAAAAGTCGCGTGCATACATCTGGTCTACCTGAAGTCGAAGTGATCGACCTTCGTGAAGAAAAAGCAAAACCTCAAGATCACCAATTGGTTCTACCTTCTTGGTTGTCTAAATCCCTGTATGATAAAATCTCGAAAGTATTAGATGATGGCTTTCAGGCGGCTTTATTTCTGAACCGCCGTGGAATGGCCAATGTGGTGATGTGCAATTCTTGTGGTCATTCCATCGAATGCCCCAATTGCGATATTAACCTGACCTTACATTCAAAGTCTCATTTGGTGTGTCACTATTGTGATTATCATGAAAACCTAAAAGAAAATTGTTCGGCTTGTAAAATTGGAGAAATGTCACCTGTTGGCCTCGGCACTGAAAAACTAGAGCAAGAATTAAAAAAACTATTTCCTGGCAAAACTGTCATCAGAGCCGACCGAGATGAAATTCAAAACCGAGAAGATTTAGAAAATTTCATACATGATGTTGAAACAGGAAAAGCTGACCTTCTTGTGGGTACACAAATGATTGCAAAGGGACTGGATTTTCCCAAACTTAAACTTGTTGGATTGGTATTAGCAGATATTGGTTTTAACTTGCCTGACTTTCGAGCGAATGAAAGAAATTTCCAATTGATCGTACAAATGAGTGGAAGGCCTGGCAGGCATCTGGATGATTCTGGAAATCCTGGGCAAGTTGTGATTCAAACTTTTAACCCTGAACACGAAAGCTTAAAATTTGCCATTCATCATGATTTTGAAGGTTTTGTCGAAAGCGAACTGACCTACAGAAAAGCATTACTTTATCCACCTCACGGAAGACTTATTAGCCTACGCATACAATCACCTGACCGAATGACAGCCCGAGATCTTGCAACCACTGTCAGTCAAAGGGCACTTAATTTGAAATCACAATTTTCACAGTACGAAAGTCTTGAAATTTTAGGTCCTGCTGAAGCACCCATTGCTAAATTAAAGAATCAATATCGGTACCACTTATTAATTAAAGGCCAAGGAAGTCCTGCCCTTCAAAGCTTTATAAAAAAACTCATGGGTGATGAAAAGTGGATTCCAACAAGATCCAGAATAATAGTTGATATTGACCCTCTTCACTTGATTTAAGCTATAATAAAAAAATGGTAAATTGTCCCCGCTGTGGTTTACAAGTTCTAGATCTTCATATGGTCGATGCCAATTTGTCTCAAAAACTAGGTGAGCTAGGCGAAAGCGTATCTTCCCAGGTTTGCATGTCTTGCCTGACTGATTTAAGAAAAACAGCGAGCTCGAATAGTGGAGGAGTTCTTTTAGCGCAAGAAAAAGCCAAAGAACAACATCGGCTACAACTTTGGAAAAGCCGAGTTTCATTGGTAAAAAATGGTCGCCAGATGATGGGTCAAAAAATGTACTCAGAGGCCGCTGTTGCCTACGAAAAGTACTTAAAAATTCTGGAAATTGTATTTGCAGTTGAAAAAGGTCAAAGTTTATCACCTGAAAACTTCAAAGACTCGGCCAGAACGGAAGAGCTAACAATTGTCACTTCCGTTTACTGGGATCTTTTAAGAATTTACGATACCAGTGATAAATACGGAGAACGGCAACAAATTGCCGCCAGGCAGTTAGCATTGTTCGTTAAATTTACTCCTATTTTTCCAGATATCATCAAACGAGCAGAGTCTTTCGTTAAGCAAGCCAAGCATCCTGGCGTAATAAAAAACTTTTTAAAAATGGCCTCCAATGAAAGACCTCGCTGCTTCATCGCGACCTCTGCGTTTGAATCTCCGTTGGCTTGCGAAGTACAAATTTTAAGAAACTACCGAGAAAATTATTTAAAAAAATCGCTTTGGGGCCGAGTTTTTATCATTAACTATTATCGCTATTCTCCTCGGTTCGCTGAATTTTTAGACAAAAAAAATTTCTTGAAACCCTTTGTACGCTTAATTTTGCGACTATTGATTAAATGCGTTAGCTAAATACAGAAATCTACTTGCCAAGATTCCTAGCTAAAGTGAGGATTTCGCAATGATTTATGATTATGTAATTGTCGGAAGCGGCTTAACAGGACTTATTATCGCCAACCGTTTATCACAAGAAACGGAAAAGGTTATCTTACTTGAATCCGGTGATCATATCGGAGGCTGGCTTAGCAGGCCACATTTACCATTTTATCCAAGCACTCAATCTTCCATTCGCTGTTTGCAAAACTTAGAAAGTTTATTAAATCTGAAAATCATAGGTGAGACTGTTGAATCATCACCTGTGACTTTTGATTCTGGAGAGCTAAAGCCGTTTATGGGTTTTGGTGACAAAGCGCCTGATTTTTACGATGAAGCCGCCTATTTTTGCTTGCCACAGTCGGTGCAGCTTAAATTAAAACCCAGTGAATGGATTGAACAACTTAAAAATAGTTTTAAAGGTACGACTTCGACTAAATCCATTGTGACAAGGTTCCAAGTAGAAAATGGTCAAGTTCAAAATGTTCTTGTGAACGGTACAAAAAAAATTCAGGGCAAAAATTTTATTTTTTGTGGCGATATTAAAGATCTTGAAAGACTGATTCCCCATGATTTCAATGGACCTAAAGTAAGAACCAAGATCTCTAAGACGAAAACTTGGTCTCGTGCCACATTGGTTATTGATCACAAAGTACCTGTTACCGATTCGACTCAATTGCATGTATTAATGGGCACTTCTCAAGATGAAATCGTGACTTGTTTAGGAAGTTTTGAAAACACTCAAAGTTTGTGGACAACATTTGTTGCCGATGAAGAAGCTGAGGATCCTGAAATAACAGCTCAGGCCCTGAAACGTATAAAAAGGCAAATTAAGCGGGCTTACCCAGAATCATTTCCCGATGGAATATCAGAAAAGATTGTTGTTCAGTCCGGTTTTGGTGGACACTTTGATGTTAAACTTAATGCCAATCAAACTTGGCCTGATCTAGAAAATCTTTGGATGGGTTCCTCTGGATTTCAAACTGATCGGAACTTGTTGGGTGCTCTGAAGCAATCCTGGCTAGTACTTGCTTCTCTTGGTTTTAGTGTTTCTGAGGACTACTTCGAAGAGCCTAATTTTACCGTTAAAGAAATTTAAAACAATAAAGTGACACGTGCGGCTTGCTCTAAGGTCATATTTTTTTCAGTTACGATTGCAAACTGACATACAGTTTTGGCATTTAAATGATTAGTGATCTGAATTTGATATTTTCTGATGTGCATTTTTAGAGCTGTATCATAACCAGAAAACATAATTAATGTCTGCTTGTGAGAACAGGCCTGATTTCGAGATTGATTGACCACCACAGGTAGTTCTGAATTTCGAGTTTTCACGCTTAAAGATAATGACACCTGTTTAAGATCAGTGGCTTTGATAACCTGAGACCGATTCATTTCAATCTTTTGCTCGTTTTGATCATAAGCAAACGCGACAGAGGATAAAAGAGTTAACATAAGGATTAAATTTTTCATAAAGAGACCCCCAATGGATTTTTGACGTGTAGCATTATAGGGGGCCTTAGGCAAGGCGATTTACTCAGGAATTAAAGGGTTTGCACTTTGTACAGCCCTTTGGTATCACCACGAGTCAAATACACACTCCAGATTATGCTCTGGTCCCCCAACTTGGTTGATGGGGGTCGCATCCTGAAGGGAACTCTTTCCTTTAGGCTCTGATCCGGAGGAGGCCCAACCAGAAAACAGGAGATACTATGGCAAGCATTACCATGAAAGAAATGCTCGATGCAGGCGTGCACTTCGGGCACCAAACTCAACGATGGAATCCAAAAATGAAACCTTACGTGTACACATCACGTGGTGGGATTCACATCATTGATCTACAAAAAACCCTTGTTCGCGCTCAAAAAGCGGCGGATTTCATCAAAGACGTAGCTGCCAATGGCGGACGATTGATCTTTGTTGGAACAAAAAAACAAGCCATCGAACCCGTTATGGAAGCGGCTCAAAGATGCGGTCAGTACTACGTAACTAAGCGCTGGTTAGGTGGCATGTTGACGAATTTCGAAACGATTAAATCTTCAATCGATCAAATGCGAAAAATTGATAAGTTGAAAGAATCTGGCGAGCTTAATTTTTTAACAAAAAAAGAACGCGCTAGAATTGAAAAAGAATACTTAAAATTATCTGAATTTTTAAATGGTATTCGTGATCTTAAGCAAATGCCTTCGGCCATGTTCGTAGTGGATCTTCCTAAAGAACACATTGCAGTTGCAGAGGCTAAGCGCTTAGGAATTCCTGTTGTCGCTATTGCCGATACTAACTCTGATCCTGAAAATGTTGAATATCCAATTCCTGGAAACGACGATGCCATTCGCTCAATTAAGCTTTTTGCCACTCTTGTTGCAGAATCTTACATTGAAGGTGCAAAACTTTGGGAACAAAAGGTTCGCACTATGACTGATAAGCAGTCTGACCTTGATAAGGATTCAAAATCTGAAGAAGTTGAAGCACCTAAGAAGCGCGTAGCTAAAGGTGGAGCTCGTCAGGAAAAGGACACTAAAAAGTCTGAAGGTCCTGCAGTCGTTAAAGTCACTAAAGCTCGTAAGCTAGTGGCTGCTGGAACGGCTGATGACATCGAAATTCAAGCTGAACTTGAAACTCAGCCTGAAGCAACCGAAGAAACCCCTGAATAATCAGGGGTTCGTCCTTTTTTAAAATTCTTTTTTTTTAAAATAATTAATTCCTCCAAGGAGATTTTATGTCGATTTCCGCATCACAAGTAAAAGAACTGCGCGAAAAAACAAGCGCTGGAATGATGGATTGTAAAAAGGCTCTCGAAGAAACTGCTGGTGACTTCGAAGCGGCTGTTGAATGGCTTCGTAAAAAAGGTCTTTCATCTGCAGCTAAAAAAGCAGGTCGTATTGCAGCTGAAGGTGCTGTTTTTGCTCAAGTTAAAAACAATGTGGGTATTGTTGTTGAAATCAACTCTGAAACAGATTTCGTAGCGCGCAATGATGGCTTTAAAAATTTCGTTCAAAACGTGGCTGACCATGTTCTTGCCTCTGCAGAAACTGAAAACATCTTGGAACAAGCTTACTCAAAAAACCCATCTCAAAAAATGGAAGAATTAGTAAAAGAAAACATCGCTACTATCGGTGAAAATCTTGTTATCCGTCGTGCGAAAAAATACCAAGGAACAGCCAATTCTGTTGTTCACACTTACATTCACGGTGAAGGTAAAATTGGTGTGTTGATTGAAGTTTCTGGCCCATCAACTTCTGCTGATGCCAAAACAACAGCACAAGACATCTGTCTTCACATTGCTGCAATGAACCCAATGGCTATTTCTGGCGATCAAATTCCAGCTGCAGTGGTGGCTAAAGAAAAAGAAATTTTAAAAGCAAAAAACTTAGAACAGGGTAAAAAAGTTGAAATGATCGACAAAATCGTTGACGGTCAGATTCGTAAGTTTTTGGCTGAAAATTGTCTTCTTGAACAAGCTTTTGTTAAAAATCCAGATCTAAAAGTGACAGATTATTTAAAAGAAGCTTCTAAAAAAGTCGGCGCTGAAGTCAAAGTTTTACGATTTGTACGATTTGAACTTGGCGAAGGAATCGAAAAGAAAAAAGACGATTTTGCCGCTGAAGTTGCTGCTCAACAAGCAGCTGCCATGAAGGGACACTAATTGGCAGAAAAAAAGTTCAAGCGCATTTTATTGAAACTCAGCGGAGAAGCCTTGGCCGGTAACTTGGGCCAAGGAATCAATCCCTTAGTTATTCAGCAGATTGCCCAGGATGTGGCGGAAACTCACAAGTCCGGTGTTCAAATTGGACTTGTGATTGGTGGTGGAAATATCTTTCGTGGGGTTTCTGCCTCTGCTCAAGGTATGGACCGTGCCAGTTCTGACTACATGGGAATGCTTGCCACAGTCATAAATGCACTTGCACTTCAAGATGCACTTGAAAAAGAAGGCGTGCCGACGCGGGTTCAGTCTGCCATTGCTATGGCTGAAATTGCAGAACCCTACATCCGCAGAAAAGCCATTCGCCACCTTGAAAAAGGCCGAATTGTCATCTTCGGAGCAGGCACTGGTAATCCTTTTTTCACCACAGATACGGCTGCAAGTTTACGTGCGATGGAAATCAATGCTGAAATCATCATGAAAGCAACAAAAGTTGATGGAATCTACGACAAGGACCCCGCCAAGCATTCTGATGCCGTTAAATTTGATAAAATAAGCTATATAGATGTTCTTAATCGTGGACTCCAAGTAATGGATTCCACTGCAATAAGTCTATGTATGGATCATAAACTACCGATTTTAACCTTTGATCTCATGAAAAAGGGGAATATCCTCAAGGCAGTCACCGGAGAAAAAATCGGAACACTTGTTCACTAAAGGAGCTTAACGTGATTGAAGACGTAAAAAAACAAGCCCAAGACAAAATGTCGAAAACCATCGCATCTTTAACAGAAGATTTCAAAAAGGTCAGAACAGGTCGAGCTCAAGTTTCAATGTTGGATAATATCCGCGTTAATTACTATGGGAATCCTTCTCCACTGAATCAAGTGGCATCCGTATCTACACCAGATGCAAAAACTTTTTTAATCGCACCTTGGGAAACCTCGATCTTAAAAGAAATTGAGCAGTCCCTTGTGAAGTCAGATATCGGGATGGCACCAATTAATGATGGTAAAGTCATTCGTCTTAAAGTGCCCGATTTAACTGAAGAGCGCCGTAAAGATTTAGCAAAACAAGTCAGCAAAATTGCTGAAGAAGCCAGGGTCGCTGTTCGATTGATTCGCCGTGATGCCAATGAAGCTTTGAAAAAAGCGGCAAAAGACAAATTGATTAGTGAAGATGAAACAAAACGCGGTGAAACAGAAGTGCAAAAGGCCACTGACGATTTTATTAAAAAAGTAGATCAGTTAGCTAAAGAAAAAGAACAAAGCATTTTGACACTGTAGGAATTGTTTAAGAATGAAAAGGCCTAGCCATCTAGCTATCATAATGGACGGTAACGGACGCTGGGCAAAGCGCAAGAATAAGTCACGCCATTTTGGTCACATTCGTGGCACCCAGGTGGCTAAATCAATCATTCAAGAATGTGCTAAACTCAAAATACCTTATTTAACTCTTTATGCTTTTAGTTCTGAAAATTGGTTAAGACCTGCTGCAGAGGTCTCCATTTTAATGAAAATTTTAAATAAATATTTAAAAAAGGAAACCACTAATCTTGTTAAAGAAAATATTCGCTTCAATACAATCGGTGACTCTTCTCAACTTTCTGAAGAAATCCGCAGCATTGTAAACGATGCTAAAAATAGGACTGCTCATTGCACGGGAATGACTCTTACTTTCGCCCTTAGTTACGGTGGCCGTCAGGAATTAACTCACGCCATTCAAGCCATTGCAGAGAAGATTAAATCAGGAGATCTGAAATCAGATATGATTAATGAAGATCTTGTCCGAGGCTACCTTCCATCAAATCATTTACCCGATCCTGATCTCATTTTAAGAACAAGTGGTGAAAAAAGACTCTCTAATTTCTTATTGTGGCAATCAGCTTACTCAGAGCTTTATTTTTCTGAAAAACTCTGGCCCGACTTCACTGAAGCCGATTTACAGGAAGCTTTGATACATTACTCTTCACGAGAAAGACGCTATGGCCGCATCTCTGACCTCCCTTCAACTCAACTCACTTAAAACCCGTAGCTTAACTGCTGCTATTGTTTTAATTTTTGTTAGTGTTAGCTACTACTTCCTTAACTTAATGGGATTGAAGCTGATTGTGTTGGCCTGTGTGATTATAGGCAGTCTAGAGCTCAACAATGTGCTATTTAAAAATTCTGATCTTCGAACAAGCCGAATTTTATTTTTCATATTTAATCTTTTGATTTTTTTATTAAGCTCTTGGAGACCCATTTATGCTGGTCTTTTCTATTCATTCTTTTTTGTTAGTTTTTGTGTTTGTAGCATCAGTCTGAATCGCAAACTTGATAACCTCAACCATCTTGCCGTTTATCAAGCGAAAGCCGCTATGGGTTTTTTCTATATTGGCTTATTGCCTTCGTTTGCCGAGTATCTCATCGATATGCCACTAGGACTTTATTGGTTTGTCAGTTTGCTCTGTGTGGTTTTTGCCGGTGATATCGGAGCCTATTTTGTTGGAATGCTTTTCGGAGAGAAAAAAATTATGCCGAATATTTCTCCGAAGAAAACTTTGGCTGGCGCTTGGGGTGGTCTGATTTTTTCATTCGCAGCAGGACTTTTGTGCAGTTTTTGGTTTCCTCACATTGGTCCCATTAAATTTGGGCTCTTAAGTGTCTCAACAGGAGTCATTGCCCAATTTGGAGACTACTTTGAATCCCTTCTAAAAAGAGTGGCAAATGTCAAAGATTCTGGTGGCTTGATGCCTGGTCACGGTGGAGTACTGGATAGAATTGATGGCGTCTTGTTTGCTAGTCCCATTTTTTTATTAGGGGCCATAATCCTTGAAAATCTGATTTAGTCCTATGACAATATCAGTATGGAAATCATTTTAAAGCTCACTCAAAATGTTTGGTACACCGTCATCCCTTTCATTCTTCTTCTTGGAGTTCTGGTCTTTGTCCACGAACTTGGCCATTTTTTAGTCGCAAGGTTATGTGGAGTTAAAGTTGAAGTCTTCAGTTTGGGCTTTGGCAAAAAGCTTTTGCAATACAAACGCGGCGATACCAATTACTGCCTTTCACTGATTCCCCTTGGTGGCTACGTCAAAATGTTTGGTGAACAACCTGGTGACACAACAATTCCAGAGGAATTGAAGGCCGTATCTTTTACTCATAAAACTGTTCTTCAAAGAATTGCGATTGTTTTAGCCGGTCCTCTGATGAATTTATTTTTCGCCATTTTTGTATTTGGATTTGTCGCTTACATGGGTGAAGAAAAAAGACCTGCAGCCGTTGGTGATCTTAACCACTCTTCAGAAGCTTATCAGTCAGGTCTACGTCCAGGTGACCGGATTTTGAAAGTCTCTGGTCAAACCGTTAAAACTTGGGATGATGTTCAGTCACAACTTGATAAGAAAATTGGCCAAAACGCAGAAATGGAAATTCTACTTCCCAATGGAGAATCAAAATCCATAACGGCTCCTGTGACTTCAATGGAAAACCCTAATCCTTTGGCTAATTCTAAAGTAGCAGGAACAATTACAGGTCTTGACTATTTATCTAAGTCCTCTGTTGTAGCTGTTACAGAAGGATCACTATTTTCATCTGTTGGACTAAAAACGGGTGATCAAGTCAAAACCATTAACGGCAAAGACATCCGCTTCTGGCGTGATCTAGAGTCTGCTTTTACTGAAATTGGACCTGGCGAACAGGCTTCTTTAGATGTGGAAAGACTCTCTCAAGAATCAGAAAAACCAGAAATTTTATCTGTTAATTTTATTAAGCCTGATAAAAATCAGCTCTCAGAAGTTGGGATCGAATCTCCAGAGCTTTATTTAGCCCATGTATTTCCTAATTCGCCTGCACAACAAGCGGGTCTTCAGGTCGGTGATCGACTGCTGACTTTAAATGGCAATACACTTAAAGACTGGGATCAAGTTCTTAATTTGATTAAATCCTATGATGACACAACTGGTGCCATCAAGCTAACTGTTAGTCGATTAGGCGAAGAGAAGAAGTTTGAAATCTTGCCTAAAAAAACTTCACACATGACCCAGACTGGAAAAGAAGAAAAGCGTTTCACCATTGGAATTTCACCAATGCTATCTTTAACCACTGAAAAAAGTGTGATCGTTAAAGCTGACGGAATTTCTGAAGCCTTGGTGAAGGGTTCAATCAAGTCCTATGACTTTACTGTGATGACGCTATTAAGTTTTGTTCGTCTTATTCAAGGTGAAATTTCCCCAAAAAATGTGGGTGGAGTGATTTCAATCGGAACTGCGGCCAGTGAATCTTTCAAAGCAGGAACAAATTACTTTCTACAAATGATGGGAATTATTTCCATTAGCTTATTTGTGCTTAACTTATTACCGGTTCCGGTTTTAGACGGTGGACACCTGGTTTTTTACACCGTTGAACTTATTAAAGGCTCTCCGCTCAGCCTTAAGAAAATGGAAATGGCACAACAAGTGGGAATTGTTCTTCTGATGAGTCTTATGTTGTTTGCCCTTTATAATGATTTCTCTAGACTCTTAGGTTTTGGAACTTATTAATGGCACTGATCCTAGCTTTTGAATCCAGCACAAAGCTAGGTAGTGTTGCAGTCATTCAAGATGGAAAATGTTTAGCTTATAAAGAAAGTGATATTCAGAAATCACATTCTGAAAATTTGCATCAATTTGCTGTGGATCTGATTTCTGATCTTAATTTAAAATTTCAAGATTTTGACTATTTTGCTTCAGGAATTGGTCCTGGCAGTTTCACAGGCATTCGTGTTTCTGTGAATGCTGTTAAATCCTTTGCCTATGCTTTTTCTAAACCGGTCATTGGCATAGACTCTCTTTTATCCCTCGCTTTTCAGAATTCAACTCACCAACTTCCAACTCTTTGTTTGATCAATGCCTATAAAAACATGGCCTATTATGGGATTTATCAACACCAAGGTCTAGAAATTGAAACTCTTAAGGCTCCCTCAGTTATTTTAATGAAAGAGATCGAGTCGCAATTAACTGGACCACTACTAACAGTCGGGGATGGTTTTTTGGCCTATCAAAATTTTTTGCCTGAACGAATTCTTAAGAAAATGCAGCGTCCATCAAACATCTTTGATTTTCCGACTGCTAAGTCCGTTGGATTACTTGCTGAAAAAAGTATTAAAAATAACTTAACTTTAGACTGGAAATCATTAAATCCACTTTATATTCGCTCGTCTGAAGCCGAAGAGACATCACAAGGAATTGTGTGGTCCCCTCTCGACTTCAAGGAGTAAGTTTTTGTGGAGTTTGAAAAAGTAAAACCAAGTGAAAAGTTAGCACCCTGTATTTGGGGAGTTTCCTCTGGCAAAGGTGGAGTCGGAAAAACTTTTATATCCACATCTTTAGCACTTACTGTTTCAAAACTAGGACACAAAGTTGTGTTAGTTGATTTTGATTTAACAGGCGCCAATTCTCATACTGCTTTAGGAATTGACCCGTCTCACATGAACTTACGACATTATTTTGAATCCACAAAATCTCTGGAAGACATCGTTTTAAACACCCCTCACCCCAATTTGCAGTACATACAAGGATTTTGGGATGCTTGGGGACCTGTCAGTATTGAAACCTCACACATTAACCAATTCTGGAAAGACCTTAAAAATATTGATGCTGATTATGTGATTATTGATCTTGGAACAGGTTTTTACGAGCATCATATGAATATTTTCAAGCGCTGTGATGAAAAATTTCTGATCACAACTCCTGAGCCAACAAGTATTGAAAAAACTTATCGCTTTGTTGAGTCTCTTATTTGCTCGACCTTAAAAGAGAACTCCACCCCCGACGCTTTTGGTAAATTAATGTACGTTCTTAGGGATCATCGCCAAAGAATTTTGCCTGAACCCTTTTCGTTTAAAAAATATTTATTGGGACATGAGGGTTTTATCTTTGATCACTTTGAGCAGTTATCAAAAAAGCCTGTGCAATTGATTGTTAATTCTGTTCGTAGTCCTCAACAAATGGAACTCGGTCACTCAATGAAATCAGTGGCCTGCAAATATTATGATGTTTCACTCGAGTTTGCGGCTGCGATCGACTTCGACAATGCGGTGTGGCAGTCGCTTCGAAACCGTGAACCTGTTTTGGTCGCCCAACCTTTTACTCCCCTGTCTGGACAGTTTTTATCTTTGTGCAAACATATGATTGATCCGGAAGAGCTTCGCGCCGTAGTATAATCATATGCCTCAGCTACCAAAGCACAATTACTACGAAATACTAGAACTGCCCACAAACGCAGCCCAACACGAAGTAACGACGGCCTATGACAGAGCCAAGCGAACTTACTCCGGAGAAAATCCTGCCATTTATACAGTTTTCAGTGATAGCGAAGCGCGCGAACTATTAGGATTAATTGAAGAAGCTTATTCTGTTTTAGGCAATAAGACTTTGCGATCCATTTACGACCAAAGACTTCTATCAAGTCAGTTCTCAATCGATGATCTTTCCTATAGCTCAATATTGGGTGCAAGTAAGCAGTACTACCCAGAACCTAAAGCTGAGATGAAACGTCCGCAGTACCAAAAAGATGCTGAATTCGAAAAAGAAATTTTTGCTCAGACTCAGTGGGATGGCCCGTTCATAAAAAAAGTTCGTGAGTACAAAGGCCTATCAATTGAAAGAATTAGCGAAAAAACAAAAATCAATCCTTACTACATTTCATCCATCGAAAAGATGGAAGAAAAAAGTCTTCCTGCCAGTGTTTTTGTTAGAGGGTATGTAAGTCAAATCGCAAAAGAACTTGGTTTAAATGATAAGCTTGTTGCTGATTCCTACCTGACTCTTTTTAAAAAGAAAATCTAGTGTCTGAAAAAAAACTTGAACTCACCATTCAAGAGGATCAAATCAATGTTCGACTTGACCGAATTGTTTCTTCTTTTCCTGAAGTTCGTTCAAGAACCAAGGCTGATTTTTTAATAACTGAAAGTCATGTTTTGGTGAATGAAAAAAATTGTAAATCTTCTTACCTAACCAGGCTTGGGGATAAAATTTCTATTCATATTCCCTCAGAAAAAACTGTCGGACTAAATCCTTCTGATATTCCGCTTGATATTCAATTTGAAGATGAAGATATCATTGTTGTTAACAAACCCTCTGGACTGGTTGTGCATCCAGCAGCTGGACATGAAACTGATACCCTTGTGAATGCACTTTTGTTTTATACCAAAAATTTATCTATGCGCTTTAATGAAACCAGGCCTGGAATTGTACATCGCCTGGATAAGGAAACCAGTGGCTTATTAGTAATTGCAAAAAATGATCTAGCTCATGAAAGCCTTGTAAAAGATTTCCAAGAAAGAAAAATTCACAGGGTTTATAAAGCGGTTTGCTTTGGCATTCCTCAACCACCCAACGGCCGATGTGAAAGTCATATTGGACGACATCCCACCGACAGAAAAAGATTTGCAAGCGTCCCCAATGGAAAGTGGTCCGCTACAAATTATAAAACACTTTCATCTAAGCAGGGCTTATCATTAATTGAATTGAAGCTTGAGACGGGGCGCACTCACCAAATTCGAGTCCACATGAGCGAAAAAGGACACCCACTAGTAGCAGATAAGGCCTACGGAGCAGAAAAAAAACTAAAAATTCTTTCACAAGAATCAACAAAAAGTGACATTAGAAATCTTGATCGATTTTTATTGCATGCTGAGCAGCTCGGGTTTCATCATCCCATCAATAAGCAGTGGCTTGATTTTAAAATTCAGTGGCCCGAAAAAGATCTCAACCTAATTAAAAAATGGGGCTTAAGTGAGTTTTGAAGAAACAGAACTTGGATTTGAATACATCGAAAATAATATTATCTATTTTTTTGGTAAGCACTGCTCTGACCTGCTCAGTTTGCAGAAAAAGTATCCCCTTCTTAATTGGTCATCAGTCAAACAAGTTCATGGTAATCGATTGGTCGAATCATCACAACCGAGTTTGAATTTTACTGAAGCGGATGCCCAGTGGACAAAGGAATCTAATTTAGCCTTAATTACCAAAACAGCCGATTGCCTTCCTGTTCTAGGATTTAATGCTTTAACCTCAACCATCGTTTCCATTCACGCTGGCTGGCGTGGGGTTGCAAATGGTATTGTTGGGAAATCCATTCAATCCCTTTCCGACCCCAACTCTTTAAAAAGTTGGAAATTATGGGTAGGGCCCCACATTATGAAGAATTCATTTTCTATTAGATCAGATGCCATTGAAATTCTTAAAGAAGGAACAACTTTACCGTCTGAGGAGTGGTTAATAAAAGAAAATGACAGTTCCTATGCTGATCTTTCTAAAATTCTTGAAAGTCAGCTTATAAATATTGGCCTCAATTCTAAGCAAGTTGAAAAATGCTTTTTTGATACAAAAACTGATTTTCGCTTTCACTCTTTTCGCAGAGATCAGCAGCTTTCTGGTCGACAAATCAGCTTCGTTGCAAAATTTTAGTCATTTTAGTTTACATGCAGCATAAACTGTCTAAAAATTAAGCCATGTTATTATTTGATATAATTGCAGTTTTAATTTTTGTAATCAGTCTTTATCTGTTTATTAAAAATCCAATATATACAAAATATGACACAGAACCTTGGGTGGATCCTCTTGTTGGATTCATTCTTACTTTTATTGTCGTCACCTATATGTATGTCGCACATTACGTGTTGGCACTGACACCAGAAACTGCAACTTCACCCTGTGGACAACTTTCAAGCCAAATCGAATGTTATAATGTATCTCAAGCGAATTGCATGATTGCTTGGAATTCTTCCCGTGGAAGCTGTGATGCCCGATTAGAAGAAATTCGAAAGGAGCGACCATCTGCTTTGACTGGTGTTTTTTTAGAGACCTGCATCAGTCGCAACTTTGATAAAGTCATGCGCTACAACCGACAAAACACTGATAAGTCCACTTGCCAAGATTATTTTAGAAGAATTAGCAATTAGTTGATTATGAATTCAATGATAAAAAGTCTTGAAAATTATTTCAAAGATGAACCTACAGAAAAAGAAATTTTTCTGTATAATAATAAAAGTCTTTATTTTATTTTAATTTCTGAAATTTTAAAAAGTTTGAATATTCAATATACAATCATCGATAATTTTGAACGACCTAAAAGTAATTATCATTTGTTATTGTATCCTTTTTTTGAGTTTCGAGTTTTTAATGTTAATTTTTATCGAACACTGGATCAAGAGTTTGGAGAGCCCTATTTTATATATTTTAAAAGTAATCGCACCCAGCTTATTGAAGTCGATTTTGCTAAAAAAGGTATCAACTCCAGCTTCAATCTGATGGATCTCATTCCTGAATTTTTAAATAGTTATTTGCTGGATTCTCATTTTTTACAGTGGATTCATCAAAAAAGCTGTCCTCATCCCCATAATGATTTTTTTGATAAAGCTAGGGTTTTACAGATGATTGAGACAATTAATAAAAATTTTAATTATAACTTTGAACTCAATGGAAATCCCTACAAAGAGACCTTGGCACTTATTAATCTGAAGGATGTAAAAAGACAGGACTATCCACTTCATCGATATTATGAAAAGTACCTAGGTATGAATTTAAAAATTAACGAGTTTGAAAAATCAATCTATGGGTGTTGAATTTGCTTCTTGTAGTTTAAATGATTGGGCAGCAAAAGCCAGTCTCATCAAAACTTCCAATGCTTTGTATCCTATACGACTCTATCAAAATACTTTTTTTGCTGTGCAATTTATCGATGATGAAAAAGAGCTATTGCGTCCGAAAGCTTACTGTTTAAAGGTCAATGATCAGGCGATAGCATGGTGTATGGTTTATTATGTCAATCATGAGGTCATACGAATCAGAGGTCTGTATACGGATCCCAGTTTTCGTTCTCAAGGATACATGGCAACCTTAATTTCGAATGTGATTTCCAATTATCAATATCAGGCAAAAAAGTGCCTGATGTTTTCTTTGAGCGGTACCGTTGCTTATTTGGAAAAGCAGGGGTTTCAAAAAGTGACCGGTTTCACGCCAAGACCCATTGAGATTTACAATTCAGATACGGAGACTTACACCTGTGACCCTGAGGACAAAATCACACTTCTAGAAAAACGATTTTAATTAGAAAAATGGTGGCTTGAGACGGAATTGAACCGCCGACACAAGGATTTTCAGTCCTCTGCTCTACCAACTGAGCTACCAAGCCATGGAATATCTGCGAACAGATTTACTAACTTTACTGACTACTTGAAGTCAACACTTCACACCTTATCGAGTGCTAATTTTAAGTCATTGATGAGGTCTTCAAGATCTTCAATTCCTACAGATAGCCTGACAAGTGTGTCATCGATGCCCAAAGCCTTACGGTTTTCCAAAGGAACGCTAGCGTGCGTCATAATTGCTGGGTGTTCGATGAGGGATTCGACTCCCCCTAAACTTTCTGCCAACGCAAAAATTTTAACATTTTCCAAAAGGGCTTGAGCTTGCTTGAGCCCGCCTTTCATGAAGAACGTTATCATTCCCCCCATCCCTAACATTTGCTCTTTGGCTAGGGCATGTTGTGGATGAGAGGCAAGCCCTGGGTATAAAACCCGCTCAATCTTAGGATGTGTTTCTAAAAACTTGGCAATTTCCATGGCACTTTCAGCATGTGCCTTCATCCGAATAGGTAGAGTTTTTAAACTTCTTAAACACATAAAGGCATCAAATGCACTTTGCACGCCCCCCATTGAGTTACTTAGAAAAGCTAATTTTTCAGCAATATCTTCTTTATTAGTAACGACGGCACCACTGACGATATCAGAATGTCCGCCAATGTATTTTGTAGCCGAGTGAACAACAATATCAGCACCTAAACTTATTGGCCTTTGGAAGTAAGGGCTCATGAAAGTATTATCAACGGCAACTAAAACACCTTTTTCATGGGCCAACTGAGAGATTTTTTTGATGTCCACAAGTTTCAAAGTGGGATTTGTCGGAGTCTCTAACCAAACCATTTTTGTGTTCGGCTTCAGAGCTTTTTTAAAATTATCGATATCTGTAAGGTTCGTGTAGGTAAACTCGAGACCGTTGTGCTTTAGAACCTTATCAAATAATCGAAAGGTCCCGCCGTACATATCATCATTGGCAATAACGTGATCGCCTTGCTTTAGCATGTGTAAAACAGTTGTAGTGGCTGCACATCCAGATGCAAAACCAAATCCAAATTTACCATCCTCTAAGGAAGCTAAGCAGTTCTCAAAAGCTTTGCGAGTCGGGTTATGGGTCCTTGAATACTCCCAACCTTTATGAACACCGGGAGACGACTGAACATATGTGGAAGTTAAATAAAGAGGTGTCATGATTGCACCAGTTGTTGGATCCGGTTCTTGTCCTGCATGAATGGCACGAGTGGAAAATCCTTGTTTCATTTTAAAACTCCCAGTTTTTTTCTTTGTATAATTGTTCGGCTGGCACAACTCGGGCAAATTCTTGCTTCTCGTGGGCAGAAATAAGACCGTTTTCTATCAACCAATCATCACTGTAGGCTTTGCTTAAGTAAGCACGACCACTATCTGGCATTACAATCAATATACGAGACGGCTTTTTTAAATTTTTTGAGTACTTTATTGCACCCACTAATGCCATTGCACTGGAAGGACCAACGCACAAGCCTTCCTCAGCTATTAATCTTTTGGTCATGCGAAAGGATTCCTCGTCGTTGACCTGAATAAAATCATCCATGTATTTAAAATGGACATTGTCAGGTAGCATGTCCTCGCCGACTCCCTCAACTTTGTATGGCTTAGCGGGTTCAATCACTTTCCCTGAATAAAAAAGATCAAATAAAATACTGCCAATGGGATCAGCACAAACAACTTTTACGTTGGGGCTTTTTTCTTTTAAATAGCGGCCCACTCCTGAAACTGTTCCACCAGTTCCTGCGCCACCTACAAAAACATCAATATCGTGACCCATTTGGTCCCATATTTCAGGACCGGTTGTTTTGTAATGTTGAGTGGGATTATCAGGGTTATGATATTGATTCGTGTAAAGACTGTTAGGAGTATTTTTTGCTAATCTTTTTGCAACTTCATAATGACTTCTTGGATCTTCAGGTTCGACTCCCGTTGGTGTCATGACAACTAAAGCTCCATAAGCTTTCAAAATATCTTGTTTTTCTCGGCTGATTTTTTGGGGCATGACGAAAATGCATTTATAGCCTTTAACAGCCGCAATAAGGGCTAGACCAAGACCTGTGTTTCCAGAGGTGGCTTCAACGATGGTTCCTCCAGGTTGAATATCTCCACGTTTTTCAGCTTCTTCAACGATGGCCATTGCAACTCTATCTTTGATGCTTCCACCTGGATTAAAACTTTCCACTTTAACGAAAAATTGGTGTTGGCTATCATCAATCACGCGATGAAGACGAACTATGGGTGTGTGACCAATCGTATGAAGGATATTTTCATAAATCTTATTTGTTGTCATAAAACCTCTTGATTGTTTTATCCACGAGAGAGGTCAACGACAAGATTTTTACGCTAAAAAGACGAGGTGAGCTGCAATATAAACGGTCCTAGCATCAGAATTAAACATGAGGGAAAAAAGAACAGGGCAATGGGCATCAGCATCAGATAAGGTAAGCGACTTAGCAGTGCTTGTACCTGCAAATCAATTTGCTCGAGTACCTCATCCTCTAGGCTAATAAGATTCTTATAAATGGACTCACCCTTGAGGCCCCTATCAAGCGTGATTAGCAGTTGCTTGCGAACAACTGTTTTTTGTCTTTGAACGATTGCTTGAGGAGAAAGGCCTTGCTGCGAAAGAAGAAGCCATTTGGTAATATCCTCTTGCCACTCATCGGGGTCTTGATTGAGGTAATCCTGCAATCCAATTTTTACGCTTTGACCCTTTTCCACAGCTTTTCGCACAGACCAAATCAACTTAAGTGGTGGAACTATATTTTCCATTTGATTGACCTCATTATAAAAAGAGCAAGAAGCACCCCAAATAGAAATAGAATCCAAGATATTGATAAAAATGGAACAAAGTCCTGATTAATACCACTTCTTAGTAATATTGCATTTAACGTCAGAAAAAGTGCTGACATAAAGAAAATTTGAAATCTTGGACCACTTGTAACCTGCGAAACTCTTTTCTGAGACCGTATTTCGACCCTCATTTGTCTTCTTAATGCCTCAAGCTGCTCGAGCGTTTTCACTTTTGAGGCTTCAATCTCTAAAATTTCTCGACTCCAGCGACGATACCACTTCGATTCTGATTGAGATTGTGTTTGATGCTGAAAAGAGCTGCGTATTTCTGCTAAAAAGGGTCGAAACCAACTGTTTTCTGTCGATTCAACTTGTTCGACTGCACTTCTAAATGAGTTTCCAGACTTTAAAATCAATATTATTTGATCAAGACTGTTTAAACACTTCATGGGAAGTTGTTTTTCACGGTAAATACGCAATCCTCGAGACAAAAAAGGTGAAAATAAAATCAAAAATGATACCAAAATCCATACTTCGATCGCTAAAACTTCAAAGAATTGAAACAAAAAACATAGAACAGTGCTAAAAAATACTGCTCGTACACTCAATTTTTTTTTAGATGTGCCGATTGAATGTAAGAAAGTGCTGTTTATCCGGAAAAATATATGAAATCCGATAAACGAAACTAAAAAAGTGAGCAACATGCGCTGATTCTCCCAAAAAAAGAAAAAGCAAAAGTAAGGCCTCATTTTTTTTGTTGACGTGGAAATTTAAAATGTGAACACTTGAAGTAAGTCAAGTTGTGTAAGCTCAACAATAACATGCACCATTGAGGTGCGCTCTGTAGGAGGAGTTAAAATGGCAAAGAAAAAAGCGACAAAGAAGAAAGCCACTAAAAAAGTAGCTAAGAAGAAAGCAACTAAGAAGCGTTAGTTCTTAGTTCCGTAAATCGGAAATTAAAAACCCCCACAGCTTCTGGCTCTGGGGGTTTTTCTTTTTTAACTTATCGACTGGAGATTAGAAGTAGTAAAGGGCTCCAACGGATCCTGTTGGCAAAAGCTCGGACTGACTCAACGAAAAAAGTCCGCCAAATTCTATAAAGAAAGAGCTGCCAGCCAGTTCACCTGTTAACTGATTAAATTGCATGCCTGCAGAGCCAGACATCAATTCAATTCCAAAACGACCCGATCTTTTTTCTTCATCACTTAAAAAGTTCTTAAGTGCAGAGGAGTTGCTAATATCACCCGAATTTCCATTGTCCCACCAATGGGCAAGTCCAAGAGTTGTGTAAGGAGTGAAGTATTCACCCTCAAAGCTGTGTTTCCAGCTTAGGGCCATAGTCTGGTAACCACTGCCTGTTCCAAAACCAGCCACTGCTCCGTCATCATCTTCAATATTTAATTCAACTATGGCACCCACGGCACCCAAAGCACCACCAACTGATAAGCCGGCACCCACTTTTCGATCTTCTCGGAGTTTGTAATTGGAAGAGTAATTAAAAGAATCAATTTGCTGTGCCATTAGGGCTGAGGAAAGCAGAATTGAAGAAATAATAAGTAGAATTGATTTCATTTTAACCTCTTTTTTATAGAATTCTGGCTCTGACGCCTTCTTCTTGGAAAAACTTTTTAATTGCTTCTTTATCGAGGGGCTCTAAGCGCCAAATTAACTTATGGAGTAAATCATAAGTTTCTTCTGCTTTTTTACCCCTCATTTGAGTCGTTAAATAGGCCAGGTTATCACTTATGACAATAGCATTATTCACCATGCGCTCTATATCCTTGTTTTGACGGGTTTTGTCGAGAAGCTGCAAGGTTTTATTGAAATTCGTTAATAATTTATCAATTTGAGCAATCGTATTACCCACGGTGCCTTCATTTTTTTCAATGATTTCAATCATTTTTCCTGCCAGCCCGTAACTTTGTGAAATCAGCTGATCAATACGAGGTGGATCTTCACCACGAATAGATTGCCCATTAGTCAGATTCTCGGACTCCGCAGAGCCGGGGGAAATCTCTAAAAATTTTTCACCAATAACTCCTGCAAGATTAATAAAAAAGCGACTGTCTTTTTTGATGGTCTTCCACGAGGCTTGACTGACACCGATGGTGACTTGCAATTGAACTGTTTCACCATTTTCAAACTTATAGTCAGGTGTGAAATCAATGGCCGTTACTTTTCCAACTTTTATTCCCATAACACGAACTGGTGAACCCACTTCTATTCCACCTGCGTAGTTATACATAACCTTAACAGTGTAAGAATCATTGAAGGGACTTAATAAACCCACCCAGTAACCAAACAAAACAATGCTGATAAGACCAACAACCGAAAGGAGACCCACTTTTGTCTCGATTTTCATTCTAACTCCTAACTAATAAAAGTATGAGAATATATAAGACAGTACAAAATCAAACACTATTATCAATATTGATGTGACAACGACACTTTTTGTGGTTGTTCGACCCACTCCCTCGGCACCGGATTCAGATTGAAATCCAAAATAACAACTGATTATTGGAATCAACGCTCCAAAAGCCGCTGCTTTAATCAATGAAAATCCGTAGTCTTTGAATTCTACAAAGCGATTCATCATCTGCCAAAACAGTTCAGGATGAATGGATAAAATCTGTGAACTAACGATCATTGACATGTAAAGTGAAACCACATTCGCTATTGCAACAAGCACAATAGTGCTAATCACTGACGCCACCAACCTGGGCGCAACGATGAATTCAAAGGGATTTATCCCTAGTAACCGTAGGGCATCAATTTGTTCAGAAACTTTTTGCCCTGCCACTTCAGAGGCCATTCCAGCACCGACTCTTGAAGTTAATAATAGGGCCGTCACGATGGCTCCTAGCTCGCGAAGTATTAACAATGATGAAAATCCAGGAACCATAGAGTCGCTTTGAATCACAAGTTTCATATGAAAGCTGGATTCAAGAACAGTAACAACTGCAGCAAATGCGACAGAGATCAAAATGATCGGAGCACTTTGGACTGCTATAAAATCTATTTGCTCAAAAATAATTTTTTTTCTGCGGAGAGTTTGCGGTAAAGCCAGTCGAGTTTGATTTAAAAAATGAATCATGTGAAGCCTTGAAATATTTGAATCACAACTTCCAAAGAAAAACTTGTCAGCCAGTCAAACAATACAATGGCGACCATAGAAGCCACGGCTGTGCTGACAACAGCTTGCCCCACTTCTTTAGCGCCTCCGTTAACGTGGTAACCTTTAAAAGTACAGATGGTAGCTAGTAAAATAGCAAACGTTAAGCTTTTGATAAAGCCACTTAATATTGAGATACCTAGAAGAAATCTAGGAATATGCCTTAAATACTCGTCAGCAGAAACTCCAGCATACAATATTCCAAGCAGCATTCCACCAGCTACAGAAGCGACCAATCCACCAACAAGAAGAAAAAAAGATGAAACGATAATGCCTATAAAGCGTGGGATGACTATTTCTTTTAAAGGATCTGCACCCAAACATCGAATCGCGTCGAATTGCTCTGTAATTTTCATGGTACCAAGCTCAGAAGCTGTAAAAGCACCTACTTTTCCACAAAGCATAAAGCCAATTAACAAGGGGCCGACTTCCCTGAAAGTTCCACTCGTTGCCAAACCTCCTAAATAACTTAGAGCTCCAAAATCTCTCATCTGCAAAGTGAACTGAATAGTCATAATTGCACCCACAAAAAATCCAGCCATGACGGTTGTCGGTAAAGAATTGATTGTGATTTTATATATTTGTTGAAACGTTTCGTTACGACTGAATGACAATTTAAGTGTGAGCCTCATTAAGTGTAGGGCAAATAGAATCGGCCTTCCAATATTATCAAAAAAAGACAAAATGGAAGTGATCACTTCAGCTGAATCTCCTGAAAAAATTGTTGAACAAGGGGCTGCTTCGACAGGTGAATATTCTGTATGCTGTCATTATAAATGACTTGGCCTTTATCAAGAAAGAGAACCCTTTGAGCAATTTCAAAAGCACATTGGATGTCATGACTTACAACTAAAGATGTGGTTTTGTACTCTTTAGATATATAACCTATTAGTCGATTGATAGCCGTTGTCGACACAGGATCTAAACCTGTCGTTGGTTCATCGAAAAGTAAAATTTCCGGCTCTAACACAAGTGATCTGGCAAGACTCACCCGTTTTTGCTGACCATAGGAAAGTTCGTTAGGTTTTTTATGCAAAATTTTTATAGATAATTGGACAGATTCAACTGCCTTTTTAATTTTATTATTGATTTCCATTTTATTAAAAGTGGTTAGTCGATGAAGTCCAAAGGCAATGTTTTCTTCAACTGTCAAAGAGTCAAAGAGTGCTGGGTTTTGGAAAACCATAGCGCACTTTCTACGAACTTCTTGGAAGTCTTTCTCTAGACGACCCGTTAAATCAAACTGATCAATTATGATCTTTCCCTTTTCAGGAATTAAAAGTCCCACCAAACACTTCAGCAACACAGACTTGCCAGTTCCCGATTGCCCTAAAATAAAAAGAATTTCTCCGGCTAAAACTTGAAAAGTTAAGTTATTTAATATTTTTCTGTCACCGAAGCTTTTTTCTAAATTTTCAACTTTAATTAGCGTCATAGGGCTCGCCACGTAAGAATTGAAAATATTTTTTGTTTTGATTTTCCAAAGCCTCTTGTGGACTTCCGAGATCTACAACTTTTTGATCCATAACCATCAGAATTCGAGTTGCTAATTCTTTGGTACGATTCATGTCATTTAATATTGAAACACACGTTGTTTGATTTTGAGACTGCATTTCTTGTATTAATTTGACAATATTTCTTGCTGTAATCGGATCAAGGCCAGCGACTGGATCATCACATAAAAGTATTTTAGGTTTAAGAACTAATGCTCGTGCAATTCCCAATCTTTTTTGCATTCCTCCGCTGAGCTCTTTGGGATAGAGGTCTTTGGCATGCCACAACCCCACAGCATTCAATAGGAACTCGACCCTGTCTTTTTTTTCTACATCTGAATAAGAAGTTTCTGTTTCCAGAAGAGGAAATAGAGCATTTTCTAGAACGGATAAAGAATCAAACAAGGCATTTTTCTGAAACAGCATTCCTCTCATTAGGTAGTGAGAATTGCGTTGCGTTATAGAGAGTTCGCTCCAGTTTTTTTCCATGAAATAAAGTCGACCCGTTTGCGGCTCTAATAGACCTGCCATCAGCTTAAGTAGTAGTGACTTTCCATGTCCACTGGGACCGATGAGGACAACATGCTCCCCTTCAAAAATTTTGAAATTAATTTCTTTAAATAAAACTTGGTCTGCAAAGGAGTAACCCAAACCTTCGCCCGATATGAGGGGCTTAAAATCTGTGGTCGAGTTGGTAGGTTGACTCATAGGGATCTCACTTGTCACAACTCTCAATTTAAGATTGAATAACCACTCAAACGCAATCTTAAAATTAGGAGCTTTTATGTCATCTTCACACAAGCGAAAAAAAATCGCTGTTATCGGTGCTGGTTTCGTTGGATCAACTGCTGCTCATTGGGCCGCTCAAAAAGAACTTGGTGATGTTGTTTTGTTGGACATCAATGATGGTGCAGCTAAGGGAAAAGCTCTTGATCTCTTTGAAGCTTCACCCGTTGAACAGTTCGATTCAAAAGTAACAGGTACATCAGATTATAAAGACATTGCCGGCGCTGATGTGGTTATTTTAACTGCAGGTATGCCTCGAAAGCCTGGCATGAGCCGCGATGATCTTCTGCAAACAAATGCAAAAATCGTTAAAGCTTGCTGCGAGGGAATCAAGCAAAATGCTCCTGATTCTATTGTTATCATTGTATCAAATCCATTGGATGCTATGTGCACTGTCGCCAAGCAAGTCTTAGGATTTCCTCGAGAGCGCGTAATTGGCAT
Organism: Bdellovibrionales bacterium Ga0074139; assembly: GCA_001464795.1. Taxonomy (GTDB): domain Bacteria; phylum Bdellovibrionota; class Bdellovibrionia; order Bdellovibrionales; family Bdellovibrionaceae. The sequence continues at coordinate 299,729 of LNEB01000015.1, read as the reverse complement.
GGCAGGAATCTTAGATTCAGCAAGGTTTCGTTCTTTTATAGCAGAAGCTTTAGACGTATCGGTAAAAGATGTATTTGGATTTACCTTGGGTGGTCACGGAGACACGATGGTTCCGATGCCAAGACATTGTTCGGTAGGCGGAGTTCCTTTAGTTGAACTTTTACCACAAGATAAAATCGATGCTCTTGTTAATCGTGCTGTTAATGGTGGGGCTGAAATCGTAAAACTCCTTCAAACTGGATCTGCTTATTACGCTCCCTCTGCATCAGCTGTGCAAATGGCTGAAGCCATTTTAAAAAACCAGAATCGCATTCTACCCTGTGCTGTTGAACTTAACGGGGAATACGGAATGAAGGGTCTTTTTATTGGTGTTTTATGTAAGTTGGGTGGTCGTGGAATGGAAAGTGTTATCGAATTGAAACTCAACGATACAGAGCGTGCTGGACTCGAGAAATCAGCAAAAGCCGTACGTGAACTTGTCGAAGCACTATCAAAGTTACAATACTAAATTTTAAAAAGGGAAAAAAATGAATATTCACGAGTATCAAGCTAAGGAAGTTTTACGTCGCTACGGTGTGGCCACTCTTAAGGGTGGTCTTGCCCATTCACCTGATGAAGCCACTAAAGTAGCAAAAGAAATTGGTGGCTCTGTCTGGGTTGTAAAAGCTCAGATTCATGCTGGCGGACGCGGAAAAGGTGGTGGCGTAAAAGTTGCTAAATCTTTAGACGAAGTAAAGACTTATGCGCAAAACATCATTGGTATGAATCTCGTGACTCATCAAACCGGACCTGAAGGTAAAAAAGTTCAAAAAGTTTATATCGAACAGGGTTGCAACATAGCTAAAGAGTATTACGTTGCTTGTTTAGTGGACCGTGCAACTGGGCGAGTGGCCATGATGGCCTCTAGTGAAGGCGGAATGGACATCGAAGAGGTCGCCGCTCACAATCCCAATGCGATCATTAAAGTGGATATTGATCCTGTGACAGGACTTATTCCTTTTCAAGCTCGTGAGCTTGCTTTTGCCATTGGAATACCCAATGAAAGTGTTAATAAGGCCGTTGGTTTTATGATGGGTCTTTATAAAGCTTTCTTAGAAAAGGATTGTTCGATTGCGGAAATCAATCCTTTAGTTCTGACAAAAGAAGGCGATATTATTTGTCTTGATGCTAAAATGAATTTTGATTCTAACTCCTTGTACAGACAAAAAGATATCGTCGAGTACCGCGATTTAACAGAAGAAGAGCCTTCTGAAATCGAAGCTTCCAAATATGATCTTGCCTTTATTAAGTTAGATGGAAACATTGGCTGTCTTGTGAACGGTGCAGGTCTTGCTATGTCAACTCTTGATATAATCAAGCTTCACGGTGAAGCACCTGCCAACTTTCTAGACGTAGGCGGTGGCGCTAATAAAGAAAAAGTCACTAATGCATTTAAAATTATTTTATCTGACCCCAATGTAAAAGCCATTTTAGTTAATATTTTTGGTGGAATTATGAAGTGTGATGTGATCGCAGATGGTGTGATCTCTGCATCAAAAGAAGTGGGTCTTAAGGTTCCGCTTGTTGTCAGGCTTGAAGGAACAAACGTAGAGCTCGGGAAAAAAATGTTAAAAGAAAGTGGTCTCAATATCACTCCTGCTGATGATTTAACTGATGCTGCAAAAAAAGTTGTCGCAGCTGTTCGTGGAGGTAAGTAATGTCGATTCTTATTAATAAAAACACAAAAGTAATCACTCAAGGTATCACGGGTGCCCAGGGCTCGTTTCACACAGAGCAATCCATGGCCTACGGCTCAAAATTTGTAGGAGGCGTGACTCCTGGCAAAGGCGGAACAACTCATTTAGGTTTACCCGTTTTCAACACTGTTAAAGAAGCTAAAGCAAAAACAGGCTGTAATACTTCGATGATTTTTGTGCCCCCACCGTTTGCAGCTGATTCCATTATGGAGGCTGTTGATGCAGAGCTGGACTTAGTCATTTGTATTACAGAAGGTATTCCCGTTCTAGATATGGTGAAAGTAAAGCGATACATGCAAGGTAGAAAAACACGGCTTATCGGACCCAATTGCCCGGGCGTGATCACTCCCGGTGAGTGTAAAATTGGAATTATGCCTGGACACATTCATAAACAAGGTCGCATCGGTGTTCTTTCTAGATCTGGAACATTAACTTATGAAGCAGTTCATCAGCTGACAGCTTTGGGTCTTGGACAATCCACCTGTGTAGGAATCGGTGGAGATCCGGTGAATGGAACCAACTTTATCGATGTTTTAAAACTGTTTAATGAAGATAAAGATACTGATGCTGTCATCATGATTGGTGAAATTGGAGGCTCTGCTGAAGAAGAAGCCGCCGAGTGGATCAAAAAGAATTTTAAAAAACCAGTGGCTGCTTTTATTGCCGGTGCTTCTGCGCCTGCAGGTAAAAGAATGGGTCATGCAGGAGCTATCATTAGCGGTGGCAAAGGAACAGCAGAGGCGAAGTTTGCAGCTCTTGAAGCGGCTGGATGTAAAATTGCAAGATCACCCGCTGACCTTGGTACAACATTGAAAAGTATGCTGAAATAAATTATGGATATTGTCGCTTTTTTTAAACAGATTAATCCAATTAAAGATTGGATGGAAATGGAAGCGGCAAGTGCCTATCAAAAGGTCCCTGATAGTTGGTGGGTCATGATGACTGACATCAAGGGATCTACCAAGGCTATCGCAGACGGACGCTATAAAGATGTTAATACCCTTGGGGTGTGTGCAATTATTAGCGTTCAAAATAAATTAAAATCAGACCAGTTTCCATTCATCTTTGGTGGTGATGGTGCCACCATATTGGTTTCCGACGATTGTAAAAATCAAGCCCTTGAAGCCCTAAGCTACACAAGAAAAATGGCCAAGGAACAATTTGGACTGACTCTTCGTGTGTTTTCGATCCAAGTCAGTGAATTAAAAAAGCGCAATCGGTCGATCGATGTTGCCGTGCTTGAAAACCAAGATAAACAAAAAGTATTTTTGTTTCGGGGCGGAGGCATTAGTCTTGCCGAAGGGTTAATGAAAAATCAACCTGAGCTTGAACTTCCCGCCAATTACCCTGCCATTGGCAGCCATGAAGGCCTCGAGTGTCGATGGAATCCAATACCTTCTAACCGAGGCTCTGTTGTTTCATTTATAATTAATCCCACTGATAACAGCTCAGCCATTGAAGGCTTACTTTCTGAATTTCAGCAGATCCTACGTGTTGCTCAACCAGTCCAAGCCGCAACCCTACCCATTCAATGGCCGCCAAAACACCTAAGAAGTGAAGCCCAAGCCAAGGGGAAAGGTTTTTTCTTCAGAGTGTTTGTTTCGCTTTATATCTTGCTCTTATTCCCACTCATTAAGATGGGTAAAAAATCAAAGGGATCTGCTGTAGATCTTTACCTGCATCAATTACAAAACAACACTGATTTTGTGAAAAGAGACGACTCTCTCAAGTTGGTTTTAGATTTAACGGCCTCTGAAAAAGCCACTATGTTGGCCAGGCTCGAACAACTTTCCCGCAGTGGTCAAATCGTTTTTGGGTATCATGAAAGCACTGAAGCCCTGATGACTTGTATGGTGCGAAGCTCGTCCAATCATTTTCACTTCGTCGACGGCAGCGATGGGGGCTATACCAGAGCCTCCGTCATGATAAAAAATAGTAAAAAGTCATCATAGTCGAGGTTGCTTTATAGCCCTAAATACGGCTAAAAGAAGACTTCATTAACACTCTCAAGGAGCTTTACAAATGGGTATCGAAAAAACATTTTCAATTATTAAACCTAATGCTGTTAAAAAAAATGCAATTGGCGACATCATTCATCAATTTGAAACCAACGGTCTTCGCGTTGCTGCTGCAAAATTAACAATTTTAAGCAAAGATAAATGTGAACTTTTTTATGCTGAACACAAAGAGCGTCCCTTTTTTGGTGAACTTGTTAGCTTTATGACTTCAGGTCCTGTGTTGTTGATGTGTTTGGTTGGTGAAAACGCTGTACTAAAAAATCGTGAGCTCATGGGTGCAACTGATCCCAAAAAAGCGGAAGCAGGTACTATCCGCGCGAAGCATGGTGCAAACGTTGGTGAAAATGCAGTTCATGGATCAGATTCTCAAGATTCTGCTAAGCGTGAATTGGCTATCTTTTTTGATAAACACGAAATCGTAAACTTGTAATGACGACTCAAGTCTCTTTGGTTGGAAAAGAAATTCATCTGACCATTGAGAAAATGGTTGTTGGCGGGGCGGCCATGGGCCGCTTCGAAGGCCTTGTCGTCTTTGTTGAAGACGCTGCCCCTGGCGACGAACTTATTGTACTTATAACTGAACATAAAAAAAATCTGGCTTACGGTTCGCTTAAAAAAATTATTAAAGCTTCGGACCAAAGAATAACTCCGCCCTGCGTACACGCAGGAACCTGTGGTGGGTGTTCATGGCAGCATTTAAATTCACAATCACAGTTACAGCAAAAACAACAGCTTGTGGCCAGTGCCCTTAGGCCTTTATTTTCTGTTCAATCGATTGAAGTCGAAACCATTATTCCAAGCCCCCAACATTTATACTATCGTAACCGTGTACAAATGACGTATGACGGTCAAAAGTTTAATTTTTTTGCTAAACGCAGTCATAACTTGGTTCCCATTCAAGAATGTTTAATCGCTGAAAAACCAATAAACCAATTCTTAAAATCTCCTATGAAAAAAAGCCTTCGATCAGGCATTCGCTACGAACTAAGAGTCAGCCCCACCGAAGATACGAAAGTCGACTGCACAGAAGTGGGTGAAGACGCTTCGGAAATCGGATTTTCTCAGGTCAATAGGTTCCAAAATGATCAACTCATTTCTGAAAGTCTAGAGCTTTTAGAAGGGGCTTCTAATTCCTGCCTTTTTGAACTTTACGCCGGTTCAGGGAATTTTACTTTCCCCATTTTTAACAAACTCAATTTCAAAGAAATAATTGCCGTTGAGGGTAGCCAAAAACTTGTTAAAGCGGCTCATCAAAGAATTCAAAGTGAAAACATTTCCCCCAAAAAACTTAATTTTTTTCAAAGTGATGTTGAGCTTTTTCTTAAAACAAAATGGCCACAAGGTCATGATGTTGTATTTATGGATCCTCCACGTACGGGTGCCACCGAATCTGTTATGAAAACCCTGGCACTTTCAAAGCCGCGTCAAATTGTTTACCTCAGCTGTCATCCCGTTACACTCAATCGGGACCTTCTATGGCTTTTAAAATATGAACCTCGATATAAGTTAAACTCTATACAGCCGTTTGAGATGTTTCCCCAGACAGAACATGTTGAAACTCTTGTGTCTCTGACGTTGACAGAGAACTGAGTGATGCTAACCTGCCTAAGTGAAGTTTGTTTTAATTTTAACTTTTATTTTTTCTTTTTTAAATTTGGGTTGTACATCTCACTCAAAAAATGAAGATCTTGCTCAAAGACACCTAGACTTAGGAAATTCATTCTTCGCTGCGGGCCGATATCCACAAGCTTTAAAAGAGCTTTTAAAAGCCAAAAAACTCACGCCTTCAAATCCACAGATTTTAAACTCATTGGCCATCACTTACCAAGCTCGTGGAAGAAGTGATTTGGCCATTCAAACTTTTAATGAGCTTTTACAAATTTACCCAGGCTACACTGAGGGCCGAAATAATCTGGCCCGTGTGCTGATCGAAACAAAAAGATTTAAAGAAGCTGAAATAGAAATCGGAAAAGTTAAAAATGATCTGACTTACGGAGCCTTGGATAAAGTTTTTTTGAATGAAGGATTACTCTATTTTGATCAAAAGCAATATTTGAAAGCTCTTGAGCCTTTTGCAAAGTCAGTTCAGTACGGCAGATCTAATTGCTCATCACAACACTTTTACGGCAGAAGTTTATTCGAACTAAAAAGATACGCAGAAGCCTCGGTGGCTTTGGACAATGCAATTGCCTTTTGTCAGTCCTCTGGCAACGATGAGCCTCATTACTTTAGCGCACTTGCCCATTATCGATCGGGTGATAAAAGAAAAGCAGCCGTGCGCTTTGATGAAATTATTAAGTTATATCCAAAAGGACAATACTCCGAAAAATCGAAAGCGCTTTTGGATGTAGTGCGAAAGGAACTGTAGTGAAAAAGACTGGTGAAGTTCTCAAAAAAGCACGTGAAGATAAGGGCCTTTCTTTGCATGAGGTCGGAATTTTTCTAAAAATTAATACCCGCATCCTTCAAGCCATAGAAAATGGTGATCTATCCAAATTACCTGCAAAAACTTTCTTAAGGGGCTTTGTACAAAGCTATGCCAAGTATTTAAAACTTAATAGTGATGAAATCTTAAAACTCTTTCAATCAGAATTAAAACCTCCCATTGAAGAAACACCAGAGGCAGAAGTCATTTCACAACCAGAAGAAGTTTTGGCACCTCAAACAGAGGAGCCAGAGGCTCCTGTTACGAACCGATCTGCAACAAATCAATCAGTTTTAATGGGTCCCGGCTTAACGACAGATACTTTGAAACTTAAAACCATTGTGATCTCGGCATTGGCTCTTGTTTTGGTATTTGTTGTCTACTTTGGCAATAATCTTATAAAGCGTTATCAAAAAGAGGCCGAGGTTCCCAACGAAATTGCTTTGATCAACCCAAGTAATAACTCAGAGGACACAACAACCTCTTCGGTCTTGATTGCACAAGATCCTGAAAAACCAGAGGATAAAATCTTAACTGATCCCGTCTCTTCAGCTGCAACTCCAGCCGCCTCTGCAACTGCCCCCACACCGACAACGGTAACTGCATCAACACCTGTAGCAAAACCTGTAGCTTCTACTCCACAAGTCACGGCACTGCCTGCAGCAACTCCTTCAACAGTCACCCCAATACCGGTGCCTCAGCTAGCTACTCAACAAAAGACAGCAAGTGAAACAACCAGTCTTCCCACAACGCCTGTGTCCACACCATCAGGAGAAACAAAGCCTACAACAGAGGGTAAGTCAGTGGAAGTCATCGTGGAAGCCAAAGATAATGTAGAAATTGAATACGCTTCTGCAAAAAGTAATCCACAAAAATTACTACTAAAAGGTGATCAGATTCACACTTTTAAAAGTCGCTCTGGAATACGTCTGAAAATCAGTAACGGTGGAGCCGTTAATATCATTGTGAACGGACAAGATCTAGGAGCACCTGGTGCCATCGGCCAAAGTATTCAACTCAATTACGAATGAGTCTTGGAAAAAAATTTGGTGGCTATCACTATTTTTTAAGATTCTAATTTCACTTTATATTCCGTTTTTTTCAGACGAAGCCTATTATTGGGTTTGGTCAAAGAATCTTCAATTGTCCTATTTTGATCATCCACCCATGGTGGCGTGGCTGTTTTATATTGGCCAGATTTTTGATTCCTGGGGACCGGCCTCACGACTTCCCTTTGTGCTATTATCTCACCTCACAATTTGGGCTTGGTGCAACCACTTAGCAAATATTCTTAAAAGCGAACAAAAATTAATTTTGTTAGCTTTACTTTTACTGCATCCCCTTTTGGGCTTAGGTGGCATTGTTGCCAATCCAGACATTCCTTTTTTGTTTTTCTGGACTCTAGCACTTCTTGCTTTTCAGTCCGTATTGAAAAATTCTCAATCGAGTTGGTCAGCCATTCTGCTGGGTATGATGATGGGATTAGGATTTTGTGCGAAATATTTGATAGCACTTATTTTACCTGTCATTTTCATTCACTTATTTTTTAATAAACTTTGGAAACAAGTAACAGTAAAGAATTTTTTGCTGACTTCTATTTCGGGCCTCGTGTTTTCTTTGCCAGTTTTAATCTGGAACTACCAAAACGATTGGGCTTCGTTATCATTTCAAGTGGGTCATGGATTAGGTCAAAGCGAATGGAAGCCTAAGTGGACACTTGAGTTCATCCTGGGAACAAGCCTTCTTCTATTTCCTCCCTTTCTCTATTTTTATTTTAAAAATCAGATTTACAAAAAATGGGATCTTCACAATTCAATCTTTGTGACTTTGCTAGCCTTTTTTATTTACACAACATTTAAGGGTGATACTGAACTGAATTGGCCCGTCATGATTTATCCTAGTTTTTTTCTTCTTGTAGCCATGCATTTTAATAATCATCTAAAATCGATTATTTCCTACTCTGTATTTTTTGGCTTGCTAGGCATCACACTCATCGGAGGAAGCTTAGGTTTTTGGGGCCAAGAATTACATGGAAGACTTGTTGAAGGAAAAAAATATGAACTCCTTTTCGATGCATCTAAAGACTATAAACCTCTTTATTTAAGCACTTACCAAAGTGCCAGTTACTTTTGGTTTTTATCAAAAGAGCCCAGGTATAAGTTGAAAGGCTCTAGTCGAATTGATTTTTATGATTTTTTACCTCAGTCAACACCCGCTGAAAAATCATTTTTCTTTATGAAAGAGCAGTATCAAAGTATTCCTGCCGATTTTTTAAAATCCCACGAATTTACAAAGATAGATGATTTTGATTACAAGTTTGAAGTTTACGAGGCTAAGGTAAAAGAATGAAAACCATCATTTTTCTGACAGTTGTTTTGCTTTCTTATTTTATCTATGGATTTTATATTTCTCAATTTGATGTGGGAGCCTTAAGAACTCAAATTAATTTTCAGAAAGAAGGACCCTTTTATGACTACAAAGGGATTATCAATGTTCATACCCGCAAAAGTACAGGCTCAGGGTTAGTACCTCAAATTAATGATGAGGCCAAATCAGCAGGCGCTGATTTCATTCTCTACACAGATATAAATAATTTTGACAGCACTCCACCCACAGATGTTTATGATGGACGATTATTAACTTTGTTTGGCAGCAAAATGAGTTTTTTAGATTCTCGTCTGATTTATTTTTCTCCACTTCAGAAATCTTTAGGACATAGTTTTGGTGAAGCACAAACCACTTTGGCTGATCTTATTTCTCAAAATCCACAAACACGCAGTGACTCTTTAGTTCTTCTTGCCCATCCATTTTTGAAAGGGTTTGAGTGGTCAGGCGCCTGGCCAGAGGGACTTGATGGTATTGAGTTACTCAATACCAAGGCCATGAGTTTTCGGGCCTGGACGAAGTCGAAATTATCCGTATTTTGGACAGTATTAATCTACCCTTTTAATCCTCAACTTTCCTTGTTTAGACTTTTTTCAGAGCCTTCCCAAGAGATCGCATTACTAGATCAACTTTCCAGAGAACGAAAAATTTTTGCTTACGCAGGCTCTGAAGCCAGTGCCCGGGCCGTTCCTTTAGCTGGATATCTGATTCGATTTCCAAGTTACTTGAAAATATTTGAACTAATCAGTCAGCATATACTTCTTGAATCAGAACTCACTGGAAATTTAGCTCTTGATCGAACGAAAGTTTTAGAGGCTTTAAAAAAAGGCCAATTTTATTTGTGTTTAGATCTTCTTGGTAATCCAGAGGGCTTTTACAATTATTTGCACACGTCTAAGGACAGATGGATGATGGGATCATCTGTTAAATGGAGTCCAGATTTAAAGCTGAAAGTTACACTTCCTGAAAAACCCAAAGCTTTTTTTGAAGTCGTCATTTATAAGAATGGATCTCGTTATAAAACATTTAATTCCATAGATGTTGATGTTCCCTTAGACGGACCGGGTGTTTACCGAGTACAAGTTCGAATCGCACAAAGATTTCCTTTGCCTGATGCCATCAAGTGGATCACTTGGATCTACGGTAACCCCTACTTCGTCGAGTAATAATTTAAGGAATTTCGATGACAACCTGATCTAATACATAGGTCTGACAGGAAAGTCTTTCCTCCGGCATGAAGCCGCGATCTAAGCTCATTTCTTCTTCACATTCAGTTCTGGGGCTTAGGTTTTTTAAATTATCTTTCACCCGTATCATGCAAGTTCCACAGGTTCCGAAACCACCACAGCTTTGATCGATTGGAATTCTTAACTGATTGAGATGCTCTAAAAGGCTAAGACTCGATTCTTTCTCGATGCTATGCGAAAAGCTCTTTTGGTTATAAATGATTTCTAAGCTAATCTTCGTTTTCGAGGTTGAATCCATGCTCTCCCTTCTGTATCAACAATTCTATGCAATTCATAGCTTTTGACTTAGAAACCACAGGTACTGTTCCCGGAGTTGATTCCATAGCTGAAATAGGGGCCGTGCGTTTTATCAACGGTGAAGTTGATTCCGTATTTAGTACATTAATTGATCCACTTAAGCCAATGCCTCCTGGTGCTTCAGCCGTCAATGGTATCACCGACGACATGCTAAAAGGTAAACCCACCATTGATCTTATCTTGCCAGCATTTGCAGATTTTTGTGGGGATGATTTGCTTGTTGCTCACAATGCGCCATTTGATTGCCAGTTTCTTGTGGCAGCCGTTAAGAAATTTGAACTTCCAGCACCAAAAGGTATCGTCGTCGACAGTTTACCAATCTCACGCAAAGTTCTTCCAGGCTTACCTAATTATAAACTCGGAACACTGATTCAGCATTTGAAAATCCCTTCTCAAGAGTTTCATAGGGCAGAAGCCGATGCGACTTACCTTGGACATATGTTTCATATTTTAATGAAAAGAATTTCCATTGGTGGTCAGGCTCCAAAAATAGAAAATCTTATCGCTTTGACAGGAAAACCTGAATTTCGATTTCCGCAAATTGAAAGACAGCCTAAACAACTCGATTTTTTAAATTTCTAATCTTCTAAAAAAGCTCGGTGTGCCAGTGGCCACCTTCGACCTCTACCAAAAGAATGACTGGTCACCTTCAAAATCGGTGCAGACTGCCACCTTTTAAATTCAGTTTTGACCAGCTTTTGTAAAAGCCATTTTTCTATTTTGTTTTTGGGAGTTTTAGATTTCTCGACGATTTGAACAACGGCATCATCTAGCAGTTTATAATCAGGCAACGAGTCTTGATCTTTTTGATTGGGCCTTAGCTCTGCACTGGGATCACGATTAATAATATCAACGGGAATCAATTCACCATGCATATTATAATGATGGGCCAGCTTATATACATTTTCTTTAGTTAAATCACCTATTGGTGCAAGTCCCCCAGCCATATCACCGTACAAAGTGCTATAGCCGGTTGCATACTCTGACTTGTTTCCAGTGGTTAGCAACATACTATTTTTTAGATTTGAGTATCCCATCAAATAAAGGCCACGAAGTCGTGACTGTAGGTTTTCGTTAGTAACACCAAAGTCGCTTGTACCAAAAGCAGTCGAAATTGTTTTAACTGCTAATTCGTAAGATTCATCTATTGATAATGTGTGAAGGCGAATATTTAAATTCTTTGCCAACTGCTGCGCTAAAGTTAGACTTTTATCTGCGCTATAAGGTCCCGGTAAAGCCACTACCTCTACATTTGCCGAGCCAAGAGCATCCACCGCCAGGCAGGCCACAACAGCAGAATCAATTCCTCCACTAAGCCCTAAATGGACTTTTGTAATTCCTGTTTTGAATAGAAAGTCTTTTATTCCAAGAGCAAGTGCTTTTCTAAGCTGTTCCGTCTCTGTGTCTGGCTTAAAAGATGAAGACCAGGATTCTTTGGTATTCAAATCAAATACATTTAAATCTTCTGTGAACTTTTGACATTCAAAAATTCTTTTTCCTTTTGGGTTCATAACAAAACTATTTCCATCAAAAATAATTTCATCTTGGGCCCCGACCAAGTTGACATACAGGATTGGTGCTTTAAAGTTTTTCGCTGTTTGAGTTGTAACTTCGTTTCTTAGTTTTTCTTTACCCATAAACCATGGGCTTGCACTGAGGTTAATAACTAAATCAATTTTTTGCTTCTTAACTTCTGTTAAAGGATTTTTTCCATAATTTGATACTTTATTTTTATTGGGCCAAGCCCAAATATCTTCACAAATTGTTAGAAAAAACTTTTTTCCATTAAGACTGAAATAGTTTTTCGAGAGGTCTCCCTTTTCAATGAAGCGAGCTTCATCAAAAACGTCTCCCGTCGGTAAAAGCTGTTTGTGAAAATATTGTGGTGATTTTTTATATTTTAAAAGGACCGCAGAATTGTAGTAGGGGCGACCTAATTTTTTCTTACTTTTGGTTATTGTTCCAAAAATAACAGAGCAATTTTTAGGAAGGGCTTTGTGAATCTCTTTTTCAGCTTTTTCTAGTGAATTAACAAGGACTTCAATTTCTAGTAAATCAAAAGGATGATAGCCAAGAAGTGCACTTTCTGGGAAAACAATCAGTTCTGCTTTCATTTTGTGAGCACGATGAATAAATTCTAGAATTTTAATTTTATTACTTTTAATATCACCAAGGACAGCGTTGATCTGAGCGACAGCTATTCGCATTTTGGACTCTGATTAATTCTTCAGGCTTAGTTCAATTTCTTTTCGGCCAGTAAAGCCCTCTTTGTAGCCGTGAGAATACTTTATTTCCTTTTCTGGAAATTTCCAACAAAAGTATCCATCACCATTGTCAAAATCCACAAGCCAATACCCTTTTGGATGTCCGCCTAGTTTTTGAATTTTTTTCTGCCAAGTATCGATATGAACCTGAATGTCTGCTTCCATAGCTTGAAGTCGTGTTTGTGGAACATTTTTCATGGCTTCAATCTGCGACATAAGGTGACGAACCTGTGACTGGGCTTTTTCTGTGATCATATAGATCAGAGGCAATAATTCTTGCGCTTCGTTCAGGTTAAATTTTCTTTGAGAACCAATTTCAACAATGTTTTCCACAGAAGTGTTGTTGTCTAGTCGATCGGAAGTTTCAAGAAAAAGATGGAAAGACAGATAAATTAAGATTCAAATTGCAAAATTTTTTGGACGCACTGAATCTTTAACTATTTCCCCAGTTTTTTGACATTTGATAGGCCTGGCCACCAAATACAATGATGACAAAAAGAATAAAAATTATAATCAAAAATATTTTAATGTAATACCCGAAACCCACATCAATTTTAATGTCACTATCGGCTTTTGCAGGAGGTGGTGGCTTAACAATAATTTTCTTTTTTTGTTTTGTAAAACCTTCATCACCTTCAACTGGGGTTTTTTGCGTCTTTTCTATGTCTCGTTCTAAATTTTTTCTTTCTGAGTCTGTCAAAGATGCTATTGCAATCTGTCGGGTTTTTTTCCTTTTACTTCGACTGACCTGTCCCAAGGATCCGCTGTTCGTAAAACCAGAGCCTTCATTAAATGAATTGTCCACCGGTATAATCGTTGTTTTATCAGCACGTTTTTCTGAGCTCGCATTGCCCCTAGATACTCCGACACCACCGCCGACTCTTGATGGCCTAGAGCCACTGGCTGAACCACTCACATTAGATGTTTGACCGTCTCTTGTCGCTTGTGCTTCATTTCTTTCTCCAGAACCACTTCCTGTCCGATCTCGTGGAATGGGGTTACCGTCTGCATCTAAAGTTGCAAACCGAGGGAGTTCCTCGAAGCATATGACTGTCTGGTTTTCAGAGGATAGTTGTGGCAGCTCTCCAGTTTCCAAAAGACACTGAATGTACTGTCGATTCAAATTTTCAACAAACTGCCCAAGCGGCTGAAACAAGGATGTAGCAAGTGTTATGACAAGTGTGACACTAACAAAAATGAGTAACATATACTCAATGACTGCCTGCCCGCTGTTGGCAGTGATACTAGACCTATGTCCTCTTCCCAATCTCTGCAATATTTGAGATTTTAGAAGAAGAAAATTATTCAACCCCATAACTGTAGTATCGGACATTTATTGAACAAAAATAAGATTCTCCTCATGACTGTCTCATTTTGGTTCGCTGTTAATGTTTATGCTCTACGTAGACCTGCCTCCGAGCTTTTAACCAGTGCTGAAAAAATTCAGTCCGCTGAAGGCGATCAAAAATCCATAGAATTTCTTTGGAAAAACTCAGAAAAAATGGACCGCCAGGAGTTACTTTTTCTTGCAAAATTGCTAGTGAAACAAAAAAACTATAAAGACATTATAAAAGTCAGTGAGCTGGCCTTAGCTAAAAAACCAGAAGATGCTGAATTTCTAACTTTTCAAGGTAAGGCCTATTTAGAAAGTTTTAAGGATAAGAAAAGACTCGAGAAAGCTCAGGAGTCTTTAAGGGCTGCCATTACAGCGAACCCCAAATTTGAACCTGCTTATTTAATATTAGATGATTATTACGATCGCCAAGATCAAATCAGCCGCAACTTAAAGAAACCTCTTCGCTTTTTACAAACAAGGCGACAACTTTTTGAAGACCTGATCGTTGAGCGAGGCCCTCAACCCCTCTATTTTGCAAAGTTGTGTGAGTTTGACACAATTGATGGCCTTAACACTCAGGCCATTCAGAATTGTAAAAAAGCCACTGAAATGGATAAGGCTGATATTAGAAGTCAGTTGAATTTAGCTCAGGCTTATACACAGTCAGGCGAGGCTGCGTCAGCACTATCGACACTGCAAACTACTTTTACGAACAATAAAAAGTCTGAGGAAGCAACCTTTGCAATTGCTGAGTATTATGAAAATCAAAAAAATTATATTGAAGCCTACGCTCATTTTAAAATGTGCGAATCAGACCGCTGCCTACGTGGTTACGCCACGTCTTCAGCACAACTGAAAAAGTGGCAAGAAAGTTTTGAGAGCTTCCAAAAACTTTGCAAAAAACATCGAAAATGGTCGGGTGATGTAAGAAAGGCTTCTCAAACAGCAAAAGAATTGGAAGCAGGAGATTGGGAACAGAAGCTGCTTGAACTATCCCTCAATTGTAACATCTGAAAATCCAAGAAATTCACAAAAAGCTTTGTTTGATTTTGAAAAAGTATGCGCTTTAAAAGGACTGACAAGACGATCTAATACATCTTTTGAATCATGACTTAAAATCATGTGATGTGATTGTTGAATACCCCGCAAGGCACGAATTTCGTGAACTAAACACGATTGGGACTCTGCTAGCTTCGAAAATTCGAAAGCCTTTTGTAAAGACTGGAATTCTACTAAAGAAATAAAAGATTTGGTTTTACCATTGTTCAGCCCTAAATAAGCCGATAAAAGGCTTTCTGATAGTTCCATTTCGTTAGGATCATGGGTCTTTGAATCTAACTTTATTAATACCCGGCACCCCGCGTGGGTGGGTGATAGCTCAAGAATCTCGCAGCCCTTCATCGTCATCTCGTCGGAAAAACTGTAAGCTTCTGACAGACTTAGAGATTCTTTTAAGACTACTCTCATGGATTCTCGCTTATAATTTCACCGATAAGATCGTACTCCATACTGTCGGTAATTCTGACTTTTACGATCTCTCCGATATTGGCCTGTCCATCATTGATAAGAACCACTCCATCGATTTCCGGAGCCTGCTGGCTAGTTCTACCTTGTAGTAGCAAGTCTGTTTCTTCGCTCAAGCCCTCAACCACTACATCGACAATTTGACCAATCATAGCCCTATGTTTTTCACGAGAAATGTTTTGTTGAACTTCCATAACAGCCTGAAATCTTTTTTGCTTTATTTCATCTGAGATTTGATTCTCCATTTTGCCACCGGGAGTGTTTTCCTCTGGTGAATACTGAAAACAGCCAACACGATCAAATTTCTGTTCAGAAATAAAGCCTAGAATTTCCTCGAATTGCTCTTGTGTTTCACCAGGAAATCCCACAATAAATTGAGTTCTGATGACAGCATCAGGAATTTCTGTGCGAATTAAATTAAGAGCTGTCTCGATTTCTTGTCGAGTCATTTTCCGATTCATTTTGTGCAGCATTTCATTATTGATGTGCTGAATAGGCATATCAAAATAGCGGCAGAATTTTTTATTATTTTTTATTAAGCTTATTAACTCTGGAGTGATTCCATCTGGATAAAGATATAAAAGTCTGATCCACTGGATTCCGTCAATTTCAGCAAGTTGTTTAAGTAACTCTACCGGAGCCTCTAAAGCTTCAGGATTTTTTCGCCGCAAATCCCAACCATAATCAGTAAAGTCATGGCTAATAATAATTAATTCTTTTACACCACCCGCGGCCAAAAGCTTAGTTTCGTTAACAACGTTCTGGAGTGTTCTAGATTGTAGATTTCCACGAATTAAAGGTATGGCACAGAATGCACATCTTTTCATGCACCCTTCAGAAATTTTTAAATAAGCTCTATGGCCGGGCTGAGTGTTAGCTCTTGGAGTTTGTTCTTCTTGTAAGTATGTTGGTAGGTTAAAAAATGTTTTCTTTGTTTCACCTTGGTAAGAGTTTTTCAATATTTTATCAATGTTTTGAAACTCACCAGATCCCACAAAAAGATCCGCTTCTGGCAAACCTTCCACAAGGTCGTCTTTATATCTTTGCGTTAAGCATCCAGCGACCACTAGTTTTTTTAGGTTTCCTGATTTTTTAAGTTCAGACATTTTCAGTATGGTTTGAATTGATTCTGTTTTTGAATCTTCAATGAAGCCACAAGTATTAACAATAACCGTATCGGCTTCAGATTCGTTGGCAGTTACTTCATAGCCCTGCTTCATCAGTGTTCCAACCATGATCTCTGTATCGACAAGGTTTTTGGGGCATCCAAGACTAATAAAGTGAACTTTTTTAGGAGGAGTCATTTCTGTAGGATTCATAATTCGCTAACCTGTGAGCCTTTCGGGGGACTGAATTTAAAAATTTCTGACGGTATCTTTTTCGATTTAATCACTTTATTGATTGTAATTGTAATTCGGTTTTCGATTTCATCTTTGTATGAAATTTCTGAAACTGAATTGTCTGATTGAATAACCAATTCAAGACTATGGGTAAGCTGATTCTTTTCCGTTGGTTTTAAAAAAAATCGAGTCGATGATTTTTCTTTAACTGTTTTGGTAATAGTAAAATGGGATTCAATTTTATTTTGCAGCAGCGAATTAAGCAGTAGCTGATTCTCTGACTTAGGTCCCATTTTGGTTTTTGTCACCTGTGGAGGAATTTTAAATCCTTTAGGTGGCTGTTGAATCGTCCACAAATAAGAACCGTCAAAAATAAGGCTCGATGTGTCCTTGCCTTCAGAGTCCCAACGAAAACGCTCTTTTGCGAGATAGATTTTTCCGGGTGATTGAGTCTCAGATCCCATCAATTCAGACTTCACTTTTTTTAAAACTTCCAATGTTACAAATGGTGAGTCTTTAAGTTTGTCTAAAGCCACGTTCGGAGAGACCACGGTCGAAGCTCCGAAAATTGAAATTGTTAAAAAAAGGACGGCGATTATTAGACTTTTCATGAGTCAGCAAACTACCATTACAGCTCTTATTTCGCAATAGAACCCACCGTTCGGTAGGCCATGGACCAACACTCAAAATCCCTTGGACGACCTAATGCCTCATAGGCCGCTTTTAAGGTGCTACCGGTCGTAACAATATCATCCACAAAGATAATTTTTTTACTCGTAAAAGCTGAAATATCTACAATACTAATGAGCTCTAGATCTGTTCGTTCAAATTTTGTCTTATCTTTTTGTGCTGTTGGGTTGAATTTTCTTAATCCAACAATATGTTCACACCCGAGATGGGCCGATATAGCGTTTCCCCAGCTCTGGGCATGATCCTGATGGCTTAATGTCGGCTGAACTGAGATCAGTAAAACTTCATTGCTATTGTACAACTGGTGCAAATTCACAAAGTCCAAGCTCAATTGCATCCATAGTTGTGGCTGATTTTCTTTCAAAATATAGACAAGACTGGAAAGTGTGTTGGTTTCACCTGGGTTCCACTTCATTAATGTGCGAACTTTATGACCTCGAATTTCCGAAGATTGAGGGTTTGCGAATTGACCAATCATGGCTGTGTAACAAGGTTTACAAATCAAGTTTTTAACAAACCAAAAAGACCCACAATTCATACATGATTGAATTTCAATTTTCATAATGCTCAACAATGCAAAATAGCACTTTTGCTAATCCCCATTTTTGGGATCAGAGAATATCTTAATCTTCCGAATTTCGATTATTCATTGTGGTAAGGCTTGTTTTTCAAAATCATAAAAATTCGATAAATTTGCTCGAGCACAACAACTGTTGCAACATGATGATTAAATACCATTTGAGACAAAGACCATGTTTCATTGGCGCGTTTTTTAATTTGTTCGCTAACGCCGTAAGCACCACCAATTAGAAAAGTAATTCCCTTAGTGCCATGAAGTTGCAGTTTCGCGATTTTTTTAGAGGCCTCAGGACTTGTCATCATCTTGCCATGCTGATCGAAGAGAATCAGATAGTCCTGTGGTTTTATCGATTTTAAGATAAGTTCTGATTCTTCTTTAATCTTTTGCTGCTGATCTTGCCTGGCTTTTTTGGCTGAAGGAATCTGCTGGTGCTCAAACTTTTGAAAAAAATTAATTTTTTCATTATATTCAGTGCTTGCGACCTCAAGCCACTTAGGACTTGAGGACTTAATGGTAATCAATTTCATTTATTTTTTGTCAGTGAAGGGATCGACAAGGCCCATATCTTTACCTTCTCTCCATAGCTTTTCTAATGAGTACTCTTGTCTGACGTAGTCATAAAAAATATGAACAATTAAGGATCCATAATCAACAACAACCCAGCGACCCTCTTCAGAGCCCTCTAGGCTGGAGGGGTGAATTCTAAATTCATCCTTTACAGCTTGGATGAGGTTTTCAGCTAGTGAAACAGCATGCCTTGTACTTGTTCCAGAGGTGACGATGGCGTATTCACTTAGCGCTGACATTTTTGTCAGATCATAGCCCTTCACCTGAATCGCTTTTTTAGAAAAAAGCTGATGAGCACAAAACTCAGTGAATTTTGTGTAGTCTTGAATTTTATCTTTTAAATTTTGATAAAGATTATGTTTTTTGATGTAGGTTTCAACGGCCAACGGCAAGAATTTTTCAACGGGGCGATTAGTTCTGATTTTTTTTCTGAGTTCACTGGCTGAAATATCGACATCTTGAATTCTGATGAACTGCAAATTTCGACCGGTTTTCATCTCGATGAAGTTAAAATCATATTCTAAAACTTGTTCAGAAATAAACTGTGGTAACTGATCTTGCGAAGTTGGAATATCAAAACCAGGTCGAGTCGCGACGATAATATTACATTCAGATAGAATTTCTTTATACTCTTTCCAGCTCGAAAAGATTTCTAAGTGATCGGCACCGATGATCAGGTGTATTTCGTCTTGAGAATAATTCTTTCTGTATTCTTTGATTGTATCGATCGTGTAGCTGATACCTTTTCTTTTAATTTCGATGTCATCCACGATAAATTGCTGACCAAAACCTTCTAAGGCTAATTTCACCATTTCGAGTCTTTGTTCGGGCGAGGGACCATCCACTTGAGTTTTGAGAGGGCTTTGGAAGGTAGGGATAACAAATATTTTATCCAAGCCTGCTTTTTTTTGAACACTGGTTAAACAAGAAATGTGACCCATGTGTGGAGGATTGAAGCCCCCACCAAAAATTCCGATTTTCATTCTTGCTCCTTCGCATAAATTTTTTCAGCAATATGCACAATCAGTTCGCGAATATTTTTTCCAGTGACAGCAGAAATCACGAACGGTTTTTGTTGAGACACTTTAGTAAACTCACTGACAATTCTGGCAAGTTCGTCTTCTTGAACTGTATCCGATTTATTTAAAACTAAAATTTGGGGACGAGTTGATAAGGCAAAGAAATCGGCTTTATCTTTATTGTGCTGATCATACATCTTAAGCTCTTCGTTGATGTCATTGTAGTCATCAATGGCTTTTCGTCCGGATAAACCTGAAATATCCACAAGGTGTATGAAAACCCGCGTTCTTTCGATGTGCTTTAAAAACTGAATTCCAAGACCCACGCCTGTGTGTGCACCTTTGACTAATCCGGGGATGTCAGCCACCACAAAACTTTTCTCGTCGGAAAATTTAACAACACCAAGGTTGGGCGTTAAAGTCGTAAATGGATAATCAGCAATTTTTGGCTTCGCTGCTGAAATTCTTGAAATCAAAGTCGATTTACCTGCATTCGGAAAACCAATAATCCCAACATCAGCTATGAGTTTGAGCTCTAAGGTGATTTCCATTTGATGACCGTTTTCACCGGGCTGAGCATGCTCAGGGGCCTGGTTAACACTTGTCCTAAAAAAGAAATTTCCTTTTCCGCCACGTCCACCTTTTAATAGGACGTATTGTTCTACATGAGTCATATCCACGATTACTTGTCCGGTTTCATCCCTTATCAAAGTGCCCTTAGGAACATTGAGAATGAGATCTTCACCGTCAGCACCCGAGCACTTAGCAGCCATTCCGGGAACACCGTTTCTTGCAGAATATTTTTTATTAGATTTAAAATCGACTAAAGAATTTAGGTGTGTGGTCGATTTAATAATAACATCGCCACCCTTACCGCCATCACCACCATCGGGACCTCCGCGAGGTTCCATGGCTTCACGGCGAAAGCTAACACATCCTGGTCCGCCATGACCTGAGGAGACAACAAACTTGATTTCATCTATAAATTTCATAAGTCACTTTCAACGAATGCACATTTAAAAAACATTCGTCCATTTAAAAAAAAAGAGGGAACCGAAGATGGTTCCCTCTTGGAATTTAAATCTTGAAACGAGAGTCTACGCTGTTTTTGGATAAACGCTGACTTTAAATTTCTCTTTGGAAAAACGTTCAAATTTAACAGTCCCATCAACCACAGCATAAATTGTGTGGTCACGGCCCATCTTAACATTGTTACCAACATGGAACTTAGTTCCGCGTTGACGAATAATAATAGTTCCGGAAGCAACTGTTTCACCACCAAAGCGTTTTACACCTAAGCGTTTACTCTGTGAATCGCGACCGTTCTTGGTACTACCACCGGCTTTTTTACTTGCCATACATCACCTCAAATTACTTTTTAGCTTTTGCTTTTTTTACTGTTTTTTTCTTCGCTGCAGGCTTCTTGGCGGCTTTTTTAGGAGCTGCTTTTTTTGCCACTTTTTTAACAGCTGCCTTTTTTACGGGCTCTGCTTTTTCTGTTTTAGATTTATTTTGAACTCGTTCTTGGCGAGCTAACATCAAGCCTTGTAACTTTTCGTCACGAACTTGAGCTGCGTCTACAACAACTGGTGTTTCATCAGTTTTAGTTACTTTTCCATCTGGAGAAGTAATTGATTTGATGAAAACTTCAGTGAAAAGCTGTCTGTGAGTTGCAAATTTTCTGTAAGATTGACGTCTTTTCTTTTTGAAAACCAAAATCTTTCGAGTTCGTGATTGCTTAGTAATAACTGCTGTTACTTTTGCATTCTTCACAAGTGGTTGGCCTGTATGAATAGTGTCGCCACCAATCAACAAAACTTCATTAATATCAAATTCGGAACCAAGTTCCTTATCTAATTTTTCAACTTGCAAAACATCACCTGGCTTGACAGTGTATTGCTTACCGCCAGTGCGTATAATTGCGTACATGGGAACCTCCGTTAGGCACAAGTCAGTGTTTCTGCCACCCCGCATGAGGGTTTGTCAACTTTTTACTCAAAAAAGCCTTTGCTTAGATGAAAAAGATCTCGTGTTGCTCGAGATGATAGCTGGGTTCGATTTTAAAGGCAATTGAGCGGCCTATTTTCTTTTCGATATGTTCCAAGGTCTCGCCCTCAACTTCATAAATCTGATCCACGACATCGCTGTGGCAATGAACCACAATGCTTTGGCTTTTCTTATCAAGTGAATGGGCTTCACGCTCGATTTCACGGAAAATTTCACTAGCCACAGTGGTTTTTTTCTTAATGTAGCCCTTGCCCTCACAGTATTCGCAAGGTTCACACAGGCTTTTAATAAGGCTTGGACGGATCCTCTTACGGGTCATTTCCACAAGTCCTAGCTGAGACATGGATATCACGTGGGTGCGGGCTCGGTCTTTAGAGACCTCTTCTTTAAGGGCGTCGATGACCTTTTCTTTGTGGGTCTCTTTTTCCATATCAATAAAGTCCACAATGATAATCCCGCCACAATTACGAATTTTTAATTGATGGGCGATTTCACGGACAGCTTCTAGATTCGTTTTAAGAATTGTATCTTCAAGGTCTTTTTTTCCCACAAATCGACCGGTGTTCACGTCGATGACTACCAAGGCTTCTGCTTCATCGATCACAATGTAGCCACCTGATTTAAGCCAGATTTTTCGGTCCATTGATCTAGAAATTTCCATGTCGATATCATACATATCGAACAGAGGTTTTTGTTGATCATAAAGATTAATATTATGCTTAAACTTTGGCATTAATTGAGACACAAACTTGGTCACTTTTTTGTGCACTTCTTCGTCGTCTACAAATACGGCTGATACGTCTTCATTCATAAGGTCGCGGAGGGCCCGCAGTTCCACGTCAAGTTCTTGATGAATCATGCCTGGTGATTTGCGCTTTTCATAATTTTTAAAAATGTCTTTTCCAAGTCGATCCAAATACTCGATATCGGTTCGCAATTGTTCTTCAGTGGCACCTTCGCCAGCTGTTCGAACAATCACACCGCCCTGAGGGTTATTTTTTTGCACAAGAGAGCGTAATCTTTCGCGCTCTTCTTCGCTTGCAATTCGACGACTAATTCCTAAGTGTCTTACAGTAGGTAAGTAAACTATAAATCGACCTGGCAAAGAAACATGGGTCGTGATTCGTGCACCCTTAGTTCCCAGTGGATCTTTAGCAACTTGCACGAGGATCGACTGGCCTTCTTTGAGTAGATCTTGAATGGGGGTTTTGTTGTTCGCGATTCTTTCTTCAATGCGGTCTTCATCGTCAGAGGTAGAAAGAGGCTCGTCCCGTTCGAGGTCAGAAAATGGGTAGGCATCAGAGTCCACATCGGCGCGAATGTCACCGACGTATAAAAAGGCCGCTCGGTCGAGGCCAATATCAACAAAGGCCGCCTGCATGCCTGGCAGCACTCGGCTAACGATTCCACGGTGCACGCTACCGACCAAAGTCGGAGAAGTTTTTCGTTCAATTTTGAGGTCTGTTAGAATGCCACTTTCAACGTAAGCGACTCGAGTCTCTTGAGGTTTCACATTGATTAAAATTTCAGCTGCCATTGTTACTCTTTAGTCCAGATCGCTAAGTTATGGCAACTTCATTTAAAATTTTTAGCCGTTTTGCCGATAAGACAATTGATGGCAACAATTGACGAACTTTTTAAGGTAATGGTTGAGCAAAAGGCTTCTGATTTACATATCACATCAGGAGCACCGCCCTATTTGCGACTTCATGGTAATATGGTGGCACTCAACTACAGAGAACTGAGCAATCAAGATGTTCAGGGCTTAATTTTTGAAATTTTAACTGAAAAGCAAAAAAAACAATTTGTTGAAAAGTGGGAGCTGGATTGCGCCTACGCCATTCCTGGTTTGGGTCGATTTCGTGTTAACGTCTTCATGCAACGAAAAGGTTTAGGCGGTGTATTTCGAGTTATCCCTGAGAAAATATTAACTCCCCAAGAACTTAACTTACCTCAGTCAATTATGGATCTCATCGATGCTGATCGTGGACTTGTGTTAGTCACTGGCCCAACCGGATCAGGAAAATCCACAACTCTAGCTGCTCTTATTCACCACATCAACATGACCAGAGAAGCTCACATCTTAACCGTTGAGGATCCTGTCGAGTTCGTGCATCAAAATATTAAATCTCTAGTGAATCAGCGAGAAGTGGGAAGTCATACAAAAAACTTTGCCAGCGCCTTGAAAGCGGCCCTCAGGGAAGATCCAGATATTATGCTTGTGGGAGAGCTTCGAGACTTAGAAACCATTTCACTTGCGTTAACTGCTGCCGAAACGGGTCACCTCGTTTTTGGAACTCTTCATACAAATAGTGCAGCTAAAACCATTGACCGAATCATTGACGTTTTTCCTTCTGGTCAACAGCAGCAAATTCGCACCATGCTTTCTGAAAGCTTAAGGGGCGTTGTTGCACAGACTTTATTTTCAAGAGCTGATGGTCAGGGCCGAATCGCGGCTTACGAAATTTTAAGAAATACGAAAGCCATTGGAAACTTAATTCGTGAAAATAAAATTCACCAAGTGGCCTCTATTATGCAAACGGGTCAAGCCAGCGGAATGGTTCTGTTCGAGAAATATATTGATGATTTAGTCAAAACAGGAAAAATTGCAGCTGCTGACGCTCGTACGTTCTTAGGAAAAGATACTGACGTGACAACAGCATCCAAGAGCGCTATGACCAAAGTAGGATGACAACTACTTTTAAAAATCAAGATCTTGCCCAGTACATTGATCACACCTTACTAAAATCAGAAGCGACTGTTTCTGATTTCGAAAAGTTATGCAAAGAAGCTGTGGAAAATAAATTCTACGCTATTTGCGTGCCTGGTCGGTTCGTAAAATTTTGCCGAAGTCAGCTTTCCTCTGCTCAAATTAAAATTGCATGTGTCGTTGGTTTCCCCCACGGAAATCAAAGTCCAAAATCAAAAGCTTTTGAAGCCTCGCTTGCCATCAGTGATGGTGCCGATGAAATCGATATGGTTATTTCAATCGGCGCTGTGAAAGAAAAAAATTGGGAATTTGTGACCGAAGATATTAAGTGTGTCGTGCAGGCGGCATTGGGTAAACCTGTAAAAGTTATTTTAGAAACTCATCTTCTCAATCAAGAAGAAAAAAAACAGTCCATTCGCTGCTGCCTTCAGGGTGGTGCACACTTTATTAAAACCAGTACTGGCTTTACTGGCGGTGGAGCTACACTAGAAGATATTAGCCTTATGAAAAAAGAAGCTGATAATAAAATTCAAATTAAGGCCAGCGGTGGAATTAAAACATTCGAACAAGCTGTCGCCCTTATTCAAGCGGGTGCTCATCGTTTGGGAACAAGCTCGGGTGTGCAATTGCTTAATCATCAAACGAATACAGGAAGCTATTGATGTTTTTTCTACCCTCAGAAGTTATAAAGAAAAAAAGAAATGGCTTAGCGCTTACTGAATCAGAAATTCAAGAGTTTATAAAAAAATACACCCTTGGTGAAATTCCTGATTATCAAATGTCGGCGCTGCTAATGGCGATTTATTTTAAGGGATTATCAAACTCTGAAACACTTGCTTTGACTCAGGCCATGCTGCATTCGGGCCGCGTGATGAACTTTCCGAAATCACCCGAATTTAAAGTCGATAAGCACAGCACCGGTGGTATCGGTGATAAAACCAGTCTTATCTTAGGGCCGATCGTTGCCTCTTTAGGAATTCCTGTTCCCATGATTTCAGGTCGTGGTTTAGGCCACACTGGCGGCACTCTTGATAAACTTGAAAGTATTCCAGGATTTAACACTCAGCTCAATTTAGATGAGTTTGCAGATATGGTTTTTAAAAATAAAATCAGTTTTATCGGTCAAACCTTGGATATTTGCCCTGCTGATAAAAAAATCTATGCACTTCGTGATGTGACTGCCACTGTGGAAAGCAGACCCCTGATTTGTGCCAGTATCATGTCAAAGAAATTAGCTGAAGGTATTGATGGGTTAGTTCTTGATGTAAAATGGGGCAGCGGAGCTTTTATGAAAAGTTTTGCTGATGCTGAAGCACTGGCCAAGGATTTACAAAGCATTGCAATCGGAGCAGGCAAAAAGTGCACAGCGCTTATCACAGACATGAATCAACCCTTGGGCCGCTTTGCTGGAAACTCACTGGAAGTTTTTGAGTGTGTCGAAATTATGAAAAACAAATCTCATGATTTATACAAAGATACTAAGGAGCTCAGTATCGCATTATCAGCTCATATGATTATGTTGGCAGGCCGTTCTACAAAGTACCAAGAAGCCTATGAAGTTTGTGAAAACCAACTTGTAAATGGTCAGGCACTAAAAAAGTTCGAAGAGATGGTTGAAAGACAGGGTGGAAATTTAAGCGCACTTCCCGATTCAAAAAATCCTTTTACAGTGAGGGCCGAACAATCAGGATTTGTTGCTGGCTTTAATGCTGAAACCATCGGGCTTGCAGGAATTAGCATCAAAGCCGGACGTGCTGTAAAAGAAGATATTATTGAACCCACAGCGGGAATTGAGTTTCATAAAAAACGAGGACAATCTGTCAGTTCCGGTGACCCTCTATTTACTCTTTATGGAAACGATCCATCCCTTTTCCAAGCCGCTCAGAAATTGTTATTGGAATCTGTTCAAATTTCCTTGCAAAAACCGCCAGCCCTCGATTTGATAGCAGCAACACTCGAGTAAAAAATGCTTTTAGATAAATTGACAGAAACAGTTAGCTACATCAGATCCCGATCTTCGTTAAAGCCGAAGGTGGGAATTATTTTAGGCTCTGGCTTGGGCGCCTTTGTTCAGCACTTAAAAATTGATGCCAAAATTCCTTTTAATGAAATCCCTCACTTTGTTTCCACTTCCGTCGAGGGTCATCAGGGTAACTTGATTTTAGGAACTGTGGATGATCAGCCAATCATCGCATTACAGGGTCGTCTTCATTATTACGAAGGTCACTCGATGGACACGGTGGTTTATCCCACTCGAACGATGGCTCTTTTGGGTATTGAAAATTTAATTTTAACAAACTCAGCGGGTGGCTTTGGCGATACGATGCAGGCCGGTGATTTCATGATCATCGAAGATCATATTAATCTAATGGGAATTAATCCTCTGATGGGACCCAACCTTAAACAGCTGGGACCCCGTTTTCCTGACATGACAGAGGCCTACGATAAAAAATTTGTGGAACTCATGGAAAAAACTTTTCAAGACATGAATTGCCGCTATCACAAAGGTATTTACTGCGGTGTCACAGGACCTACTTATGAAACTCCCGCTGAAGTTCGGTACTTAAAGCTGATTGGTGGAAAAGCCGTGGGCATGAGTACTGTTCCAGAGGCCATTGCTGCCAATCACCTGGGTCTTCGTGTAGCGGCTTTAAGTTGTATTACAAATTTAGCAGCTGGCATTTCCAGGAACAAGTTGTCCCATGAAGAAGTCACAGAAAATGCAAAAAAAGTCGAACAACAGTTTGTTGATTTTCTAAAATCGTTTTTATCCAAAATTTCTTAAATTATTTCTGACAAAGCCAGTTTTTTTGAGGCGTAGCACCTTCAAGATACCAGAAAAGAATCTTGTTCTTTTTTGTAAGGTAAAAAGTCATAATGTCTTCTTCTTCATTCAAACTATCAATCACAACTTTAAAACCTAAGGATTTACGAGCAGGACTTTCCATTCTGTAAGTGGTGATTAAAAAAGGGTTATCAACACCTTTTTCAACAAGACTAATATTTGATCTTTTTATGTAGCGGCTGATGAGGCTTTGCTCAACTTGACTGAGTTGTAAAACGTTTTCGGTTGTTATGAGCTCTTGATACCTTAAAGCAACGGGCTTTCCAGAGCGAACTTTTAATAATTCAATTCGACACTCTTTGATTTCAGTGCTTTCTTTTTTTGTTTGGCCGACAGAATGAAACGAAACGAGATAAAACAGGATTGTTCCTGTTGTAAGAGAAAAAATAAGTCGTTTCAAAAAGGCTGAGGTTTCCATATTAACCTAGTTGAGAGCAAATACTTGTCCAAGCTCAAATCGACTTTAAAGGATCCTATAAAGTCGATTGAGTAAATGTTTCATGGCGTGACTTACTTTTGCTGCCCAGATGCGCCCGATTTTCGGACTACCGCGGAGCAGAAACGTGCCTGGTACCCTTTGATTTTTTGAAGGAGGGTCTGCTTGGGGACGATGGGAGTTGTCACTAATTTAGGGTCTTTGAACATATCGATGGTTTGCTTAAGCACCTCTACAGTTTTAGCTGAGGTCAAAGTCAGCTTTGTAAGACCGAAGGTCACCCATCCTGTCATGTAAACAAGGGAACTCGTGAACAAAGTATTATCGTTATACTGACCGGTCATGGCACCTACGATATCAACATGTGGTGCTACAAAGCCCCACATCGCAAAACCAAAGGCTGCGTAGGCTGTCATTTTTTGTGCTGCCAAACGGTACTCACGGATTCTTAAGCTTTTATCTAAAACATCTTCCCGCCATGTATCACGGTCAGCTGTTTTCAATTTTCCATCCTCTATGTTGGGATAAACAGCCTGTGAATAGTTTTGCAGTCTTAATAAAACATTCTGTCCTAGTTGATCTCGGTTCTTTAATTCTAACGGAGACCAAATTCGAGCCTTCGATCTTTCAGCAGACATGGGAAAATAAAAGGGTCTTCTAAAATCAAAGAAAATCTCTTTAAGAATTTCACGAGCATTTTCGACTGTCGTCATCTCGCTGACTCGCTTCATCAGTTTATTCTTATCGACCTTGTCTTCGTCATGTCTTCGAATGATTGTAATCAAAACCTCACCTATGGCTCCAGCTAAGCCATTGGTCATTTCAAATTTTTGCTTATCACTTAATTTTGGATCTATCATAATGAGAGTCATTAAAGATAGGGAGGTATCAAGCCTTGTGTAGACTTCCTGGATAATGTTTTGAGTAATGGCATAACCCGATGCCGTTTTCATATCACCCAAATCTTTTAAGATGGATGGAATTTCATTAACAGAGTAAATGGCCGTTTTCAGATCTACTTCAAAAGCGGCGGTAGCTTCACTGACAGAAGGAACCGTTTCTTGGGCGAAGGCACTGGGTAAAAAGTAAGATTGAAAAACAATTAAAAGCGCAATTAATTTTTTCATATTACAACACCTGAAATTTCTTTTGAAAATCTTTAAACTTTTTAAATAGACTTCTGTTAT
Organism: Bdellovibrionales bacterium Ga0074139; assembly: GCA_001464795.1. Classification (GTDB taxonomy): domain Bacteria; phylum Bdellovibrionota; class Bdellovibrionia; order Bdellovibrionales; family Bdellovibrionaceae. Next base: position 271,116 of record LNEB01000015.1, on the reverse strand, counting down.
CAATTTCATTGGAAGCTTGCCATTCAAAGGTCAGTGGTTCGCTAAATGAGGCCTCATTGGCCTGTTCACCATCACAGGTTGAGGATGAAGTTTCGCAGCCGTTATCATAAAAAGGTAAGCCCTGGGGCAATGCTTGAATTCTAAAGTAGTAAGTCTGACCCGGAGTAAATTCAGCTCCTGTTTTTTCCCAAGCCCAACCCAGTAATCTTTTAAAAGGACCTGCTGCTCGGTAAAAATCTTTGATGCCGTCTTGACCCGTTAAAGAAATATCCATTTCACTTCCTAAGATATTTCCAGAGTCAGAAGCAAAATGTGTAGGCACAGTTACAAACGAAGTGCGACCCCAGCGACCTTGTTCAAACAACTGCATACGGAATTGAGTTGTATGCCAGTAAGCATCTCCTGTTAAACCGCTGACTTCATTGTTAGAAATTTTGGCTGACTTATGAACAACGTCCCGCTGAGCTTTGGCAGCATCATTGGGTTTAGAAAATGTTCGACTAAGCGCTGCCGCTTTTAACTGAGTAGCGCGGCCCTTATCAATCAACTTCATGCGAACGGGCCTTCCGTTTTCAACGGAAAGAGGAAACACTTCTTTACCATCTTTATCAACGGGAAGTGCAAGTGGATTCGGAGCCTTTACGCGGTTTCTACCAACGGTAAAGATTTTAAAATCAACGGCTTGGTCCTTTTGAAACTGACAAGCTAGCGCCTGGGGCTGAGCTTGCGCTATGTACTCGTTCCACTGGCTTTCAATTTTAATTTTTGGATTCAGTGCCTGTGACTCGCCGAAGTTACTAAATAAAGTGAAGCTTTCCGTTTCTCCAGATAACAAATCAAACTTGTTTGGTAGTATTGGATTGTAGTCTCTGTGTTTTTGCTTTGAATCTGTGTAACCCGGAGTCCATTTAGGATCCTGTGTGTACTGAACAGTATAATTTAATTTTTGGTTCTGACATCTGCGAACTTCTGTTCGGCCTTCATACCAAGTGCAATATTTAGGTCTTTGTTTCAAACATGAGTAAGTCACATCACCACGGTTTCGGTAGCTGACTCTTTCCCTTCGCACTTGTCGAGTTTGAATACATCTTCTTGAGGCTGGGGATCTTAAAAACTGAATTTTTAAAACAGAGCCGCCTTCAAAGCGATTTCTTCTGCTGTCTTCGATATCTCCGCTGGATTCTCCGAATCCTTGGTCACGATCAGGTAATGTTGTATCAATGTTTCCACGGTCTGGATTGTAGGAACCACCGCCACTACTGCTACCGCCTGAAGATCCTGAACCATAGCTAGGCACTTCTGGTGGTTCTTCCCACGCCACACACTCTTCTTCATAGTAGGTTTCTGTTATTTTTTCTTTTAAAGGAACGGAACAAGTCGTAGGCCAAGATTCAGCACCACAGCGATAATCAAAATCACCCATGAGTTTTTGATAGGTCCAAGATTCAAAAGTGGGATACTCAATTTCACCATTGTATTTTAAATCGATCTTTCTGATTTGCTGCATTTTGTTTTCTGCACCAGCCACTCCGGAACGAGACATGCGGTCCCAATCACTCATAATCTTTTTGCTGACAGGAGTTTGAATTCTTTCTTGGTTAACAGCACCTTCTCCGCAAAGCAGCGGATGAACCACCGCTTGATAGGAAAGTGAGGCGGGTATTTCACGACCACAGGCCGCTGAGATACCTGAGCGACCCAAAGGCTGGTTGATGAAAGGGCGAACACGGTCGTCTCGACCTAGAACTTGTTCGCTACCACATGAGGCTTCTATTTCAGTGTTTCCATTACTTGAGGTGTATGAACACTGCCTTGATCGTTGAACTTCTGATTCTGTGCGGAACTGAGTCCATCCGATGGATGAACTCATGATGAAAAGTATCGATAGTGGCAGTTTCATAAAGACTCCTAAAAATAAAGTTTAGTTAAATAAGTCGTCGTCTTTAGAGTCTTGCTCGTCTTGATCATTTCCAGCGCGGATGGCAGCATCAAGAATCTTCTTGGCATTCATTGCATCTTGTCGGCTAGCTTTTTCAATGTATTCAACATTGTTCATCATATTGGAAAAGATCTCTGCCATGGATTTTCCGTTACCACCTACGATTTGAGTGGCCTTTGTATTCACACCAATGGCTTTACAATTTCGGTTATGAACTTCTTGGGAAAGTGTGAAATCAATTTCACAGATGCGTTTGTTGTTGTCTTCTTTAAGTTCTTTCGTCGATCGGTATTTAGCATCGTGGTAAGACTTCATTTCTTCAGTGCTGTTCTGTGATAACATCATTTCTTCACGAACGTCTGATAACACGAGTCTCATGATTGATAATAAAACCTCAGCTGTGGCCCGTTGTCCTGTTAAGTAAGTTAAAGCTGAATTGGCTTTAACAATAAATCCTGTGTCATTAGATGAGAACTCCATTTGTTTGCCTTCATTTTTTAAAATGATTTCTCTGGATTTCAAAACAGGCGTTACTTTTTCATCAAATAATTGAACGAAATTTCTTGCTGATTCAAAAGCGGCTTGTAATTCAGTGTCAGAAAGAGCGGCCTCACGTCGCAAAGATTGCAAAGCTAGTTTTACAGGTTGCAATCCAAATTTTTCGAGATTCACAATTTGTTTTGGATATCCGTCTGTTTGAATAGCTCCCATGCGAATACCGTACTTTTTTCTTAAGTAAGATCTGCGCATAAATGCATCCGTCACTTGCTTAAATGCAATAATTCTAGCTTTACCATCGTTATCATCAGTGAAACGCAACCACTCTGATGAACCGTAGTTATTCACAAATGCGTTTACCAAGTTCACTGTTTGATCAACCATTTTTTGTTGTAATTCCACTGTGGATTCATCAAGAGTCATAGCCAATTGAACTTTTATAGTCATGTCTTCAATTTGTTCTTTTGTTAAAATTCGAATCCCTTTAAGGTCTGGATTCAAAGCATTTTCTAATATTTCTACCGGCTGACCAACAGGGCTTACGAGGTTACGGATTTTTAAGTTATTCATGTTATCAAGCATCAGTTTTCTTTGAGCCTCAACACCTTTAACTAATTGTGAAAGATCCACATTACCAAAGTTATTCACAGTGGCGGTCATGTTTCCCACTTGCACAGGTGAATAAGAAGGTAGTGATTCACGAGTGATCGTTGTAGAAGTAGCGAGATCTAAAATAAGGGCCTGATTTTTTTCTTCCACATCATTAATGATGGAAATAAAATCAGCTAATTTTTGTAACTCAAGAGCTCTGGACATTTTCACAAGCTTCATTCTTAAATTGTTAATTTCATTGAGCTTAGAATTCATTCTTTCTGAAATCGATAATAAGAACTGTCGGTCGATATCTTGAATCTGATTTGTACGCTCAAGAATGGCCATCATGACCTTCGTATTATCTTGAGTAACTTGATTAATATTGTAATCACCAGAGGTTCCGATGAAGGAATTTCCACCTCCACCAACGATGGGATTAATGGTGCCTAGCGCTTGTCCGTAAACAAGTGCTGACTGGGCAAAAATAAGGCTGGACAAAAGTATTGAAAATGTTGGGCTCATGAATAGATCTCCTTTAAGGTTTTTTGGACTCAAGGCTTAATTTGCAAAAGACTGACCTGTCTCGATATGAGACTTTTTCAACGCAAATTCGAATAGGTTTGATTTTAGAATTAATTCTCACATCACTTAACCATCAATTGCTTTACAAAGCGCCCTAGAATGGCACGTGGCAGAACCTAGATTCTGGGCCTATTTAGTTTTCTCAATTTGAGCCGATGAGTAACCCATCAGAACCCATGGTGGTTCATCATTTAAGAGGAATGGATTCCTCTTCTGAGGAGATAACATGGATGTTAGGTCTTTCGGGTATTTAGTGCTTCTTTCTATCTTTGCTGCCGGCTGTGCAAAGTCAGGCTCTAAAACCGAAGAAATTACGACGAGCTTTGAAACCGTGAAGTGTCAATCCGCTGAAGCCATACCCACCGAATTTATTGTTCAATGGGAAGACGGTACATTTTCAGTTGAAAAATCAGAAAGCCCTGAAAAATTCAAACAGGAATTTGTTTTGCCTCGGGAAAATGACATTAAGCTTGTGCAAATCAATCAAAAAGTGCGCCAATTAGGGCGAATTTCACAACAGAATATTTTCATCGAACAATCCAATCAATATGGACTTGAGCAAATTGAAGCCGATGCTGTATGGAGCCAAGGCTTTCGCGGTCAAAATATTATTGTTGGAGTTGTTGATTCACGGGTGGATGTGAATCATCGGCAACTCAGAGATCAGATCGCAATTAACACTCGAGATATCCCCAATAACGGGATTGATGATGATGGTAACGGTGTCGTTGATGATACTTACGGAGCCCAATTCTTTTCCTCTGCGGTGGCGGGCTCACAATTGAATGATCATGGAACTCACGTGGCTGGTATCATTGCGGCTGATCCTAACTCGGGATCCATCTCGGGCACAGCACCGGAGTCAAAAATTGTTCCCTCTGCTTTTCTGGATTCAAGCGGCGCTGGCACTTTAGGCGATGCTATTTTAGCCATGCAGTATGCAGCCTCTAGAGGGGCCCGAGTGATTAATGCAAGCTGGGGTGGAAACGGTTGCGCTGATACATTGGCAGGAGCTTTATCACAACTCAGCAGGCAGGGCATATTAATGGTCGTGGCGGCTGGAAACAGCGGTTTGGATGTGGATGTGTATGATTTTTTTCCAGCTTCATTTGATCTTTCAAACCAGATCACAGTGGCAGCTTCAGACTCTATTAACCTAATGCCGGCTTGGTCAAATAATGGCTATAAAAAGGTTCATCTGACGGCTCCGGGAGTGAATATTTTTAGCACTGGAAAAAACAATTCCTATTTATCAATGGATGGAACTAGTATGGCGGCCCCTTTTGTAGCAGGTGCTGCAGCCTCTTTATGGAGTGCAAGACCACAGGCCTCTGCTGGGCAAATAAAACAGGCTTTGCTTAGCGGAGTCGACGTCATTTCCGGTCGAAACTCCAAAACTTTGACCCGCGGAAGACTTAATTTAAGAAAATCCCTTGATGAGTTGCGGCGAATAGCTCCTTAATTCTCTTCGATTGCGCGCCACATTATGTGTTAGCTTTCCTTATTCATTTTGCCTGATTGAGGCTGTGTAAAGGAAAGCTATGCGCACGTATATTGAGAATCTAAAAAATCATGTTGGTGAAAAAGTTGAACTTCGCGGTTGGGTGTATCAATCCAGATCATCGGGTAAAGTAAAATTCCTAGAACTTCGCGATGGAACAGGCACAGTTTCCTGTGTTTTTTTTAAGGGTGAGTGCACCGAAGAGGCGCTTAATCAATTTGATACCCTGACTCAAGAAACTTCCTTAAAACTAGTCGGTATCGTAAGAAAACATCCCAAACACGAAAATGTTTTTGAAATCGGTGCTGAAAGCTTTGAGATCATCGGCAAAAGTGAAAACTATCCCATTTCTCCGAAGGATCATGGCACTGATTTTTTAATGGAGAATCGACATTTATGGATTCGCTCAAAAAGACAACATGCCATCTTGCGCGTTCGTCATGAAATCATCAATGCTGTTAGGGATTTTTTTGATGGTCGTGGTTTTACCTTAACAGATGCTCCCATCTTCACGCCTAGCGCTTGCGAAGGAACTTCCAATTTATTTGAAACCAAGTTCTTTGATGAAAAAATGTACCTCTCACAATCCGGTCAGCTTTACATGGAAGCCACTAGTCGTGCTTTCGGTAAAAGCTATTGCTTTGGGCCCACATTCCGCGCCGAAAAATCCAAAACTCGAAGACATTTGATCGAGTTCTGGATGGTGGAACCGGAAGTGGCCTTTAATGATATGTACGATAATATGGAACTGGCCGAACAGTTTATTGAATACATCGTACAAAGAGTTCTTAAAAATCGTCCCGATGAAATGAAAACCCTCGAGCGTGACATTTCAAAACTGCAAAACATCATAGCCCCTTTTCCAAAGCTTCACTACAAAGAGGCCGCACAAATTATATTAAAAGAAAATCCTAATTTTATCGTGGGTGATGATTTCGGTGCGCCCGATGAAACCATCATTTCTTCGCAATATGATAAACCTGTTTTTGTTCACCACTACCCTTCAGCGATCAAAGCCTTTTATATGAAAGAAGATCCTAAGGAACCTGGGTACGCCATGGGTTGTGACCTACTTGCAACAGAGGGTTACGGGGAAATCATTGGTGGTGGTCAGCGTGAAGAAAGCATTGAAAAACTAGTTTCAAAAATCCATGAGCACAAACTCGATATGAAAGATTTCGAGTGGTACTTAGATCTTCGCCGTTACGGCGGTGTTCCTAGTTCTGGTTTTGGTCTAGGCCTCGAGCGAGCTGTGACTTGGATTTGTGGTTTACCACACGTTCGCGAAACAGCTGCTTTTCCAAGACTTTATGGTCGCGCTTACCCTTAATTTAAAATTTTGAAATATCTTAGGAGCAAGAAAAAATGATGACTGAAAAAACACAGCGCCAGCTGCAGGATTTAGAAAAACGAAACCAACAAGCGATGGCTGGTGGCGGAAGTGACAGAATCGCGAAGCACAAAAAGGGAAACCGATTGTCGGCTCGGGAACGTTTGGATGTTTTACTTGATCCTGGAAGCTTTGTGGAAATGGACCGCTTTGTTACTCATCGATGCACAAACTATGAAATGGATAAAAACAAAGTCCCTGGTGATGGAGTCATCACGGGTTATGGCCGCGTAAATGGTAAAATTGTTTATGTGTCTAGCCAAGACTTCACAGTTATCGGCGGCTCCATGAGTCGCACCCAAGCAAATAAAATTTGTAAAGTGATGGATCTTGCACTTAAAAATGGAGCCCCGTTTATTTCCATTAATGATTCTGGCGGAGCAAGAATTCAAGAGGGTATTGAGTCTTTAGGTGGTTACGCTGATATTTTTACTCGTAATACAATCGCGTCCGGAGTCATTCCCCAAATCACAGCTATCATGGGCCCTTGCGCAGGTGGAGCGGTTTACTCGCCATCCATCACAGACTTTGTGTTTATGGTGAAAAACTCAAGTTATATGTTTGTTACCGGGCCTGACGTGATCAAAGCTGTGACCCATGAAGAAGTAACAAAAGAAGATCTTGGTGGAGCCACTACCCACTCTCAAAAATCCGGCGTGGCTCACTTTGCAACTGAAGATGATAAGCACTGTCTTTTGCTGATTCGTGAAATGCTAAGCTTTTTACCAGCGAATAATTTAGATGATGCTCCGATTTTACCAACTAACGATCGTCCAGACCGAATCGTCGAGAATTTAACAACTCTAATCCCTGATAATCCTAAAAAACCTTATGACATGCTGGCTGTGATTACCGAGTGTGTGGATGAGGGTTATTTTTTAGAGATTCATAAAAATTACGCACAAAATATTATTGTGGGATTTGCACGATTCAACGGTCGACCCGTTGGGATCGTCGCTAATCAACCACAAGTTTTAGCTGGCTGTTTAAATATCGAAGCTTCTAGAAAAGCGGCAAGATTCATTCGCTTCTGTGATGCTTTTAATATTCCTGTTGTAAGCTTCGTCGATGTGCCTGGATTTTTACCCGGTAAAGATCAAGAGTGGAACGGTATCATTACCCATGGGGCTAAGCTATTATACGCCTATGCTGAAGCCACAGTTCCCAAAGTCACTATTATCACTCGCAAAGCCTACGGTGGTGCATACATAGTGATGGGATCTAAGCTTTTACGTTCGGATGTCAACTTAGCATTTCCTTCTGCTGAAATTGCCGTGATGGGTGCCGAAGGGGCCGTAAATGTTATTTTCCGCGAGGAAATTGCAAGTGCTGCTGATCCAGTAAAAAAGCGTGCAGAATTAATTGCTGAATACGAAGAAAAATTTAGCAATCCTTATGTGTCTGCAGAACTTGGTTACACCGATGAGGTCATCGAACCCGCACTGACTCGAAAGCGCATCATTGATTCATTGGAAATGTTAAAACATAAACGAGATATCATTCCTGCAAAAAAACACGGCAACATACCCTTATAGGAAATGTGATTTATGAATATACCTTTTAAGAAAATACTCATCGCTAACCGTGGTGAAATCGCCATCCGCATCACCCGTGCTTGCCGAGAGCTCAACATTGGTTCTGTGGCTGTTTTCAGTGATGCCGACCGCGATAGCTTGCATGTCTTCTTAGCTGATCAGGCCTACAATGTGGGACCTGCGCCAAGTAAAGAGTCCTATCTCAATATTGATAGAATCTTAGCTGTTGCCAAAGAAGCCGGCGTGGATGCCATTCACCCGGGCTATGGATTTCTATCAGAAAACACTAAGTTTGCTCGTGCCTGTGCTAAAAATGGAATCGTGTTCATTGGCCCCACTCCCGAAAACATTGAAGCTATGGGTGATAAGCTTTCTGCAAAAGCTTTAATGAAAGAAGCGAAGGTTCCCATTGTGCCCGGAAGCGACGGCGGAGTTGAAACTTTAGAAGAAGCTTTAAAAGTAGTAAAAGAAATTGGCTACCCTGTTATTATCAAGGCCTCTGCCGGTGGCGGTGGAAAAGGTATGCGAGTTGTAAAAAAGGAAGATGAGCTTGAAAGTGCTTTTCGTGCTTGTCGGTCCGAAGGCCAAAACTATTTTGCCGATCCAACTGTGTACATCGAAAAATTCATCAATGATCCCAAACATATTGAAATTCAAGTCTTTGGCGACACTCACGGCAATGTGGTTCATCTTTTCGAGAGAGAATGTTCCGTACAAAGAAGACACCAAAAGATCATCGAAGAAGCTCCAAGCCCGTCAGTTCCTCAAGAAGTTAGAATTAAAATGGGGGAAGCTGCCGTTCGCGCAGCAAAAAGAATTAATTACGTAGGCGCAGGCACCATCGAGTTTATTTTTGATAACAAAACTAAAGAGTATTTCTTTATGGAAATGAATACTCGATTGCAAGTCGAGCACCCCATCACAGAGCAAACCACAGGCTATGATTTAGTCCGTGAACAAATCTCTGTTGCTGCTGGAAATCCTTTGTCGTTCAAACAAGAAGATATAAAACAAAAGGGTTTTGCCATCGAATGCCGCATTTGCGCGGAGGATCCCATTACCTATAAGCCTCATCCTGGTGTCATCGGTGCCTGCAGGCATCCTCAAGGACCCTTTTTGCGTGTGGATTCCTATGCTTATCCCGGCTACGAAGTTCCGATCTACTATGATCCCATGATTTCTAAAGTGATCACCTGGGGAGAAACCCGCGACGAGGCCATTGACCGAATGCAGAGGGCTTTGACTGAATTTGTGATCACCGGAATTAAAACAAATATTGTTTTACATAAAACAATTTTGGATCATCCGAAATTTAGAGATGGAAGCTACACCACTCAATTTATCGAAAAGAACTTTGAAGTTTTAGAGCCCAAGTTATTTAGCGAAATCGAAGACCCTGTGTTTTTGATCGCAGCTGCCATTCAGGCCTATAATGATAGAAAGTCTAAGGATGTCAGACAGCTCAATCTTGTTAGTAACTGGAAGCGAACGGGCCGTAAACTCGCATTAAGAACATAGGAATAATTTATGTATTTTGAAGCTGAATCAAAAGGTAAAAAGTATAAGATCGATGTGACCGAGTTACGGTTTAATTGGAAAATTTCCATTCAAGAGGAAAATAAAGAATGGATTCACTACGATATTTCTAAAAACGATTTCAAAGAAGCCGAGCAGTACATTAGTTTCTTATTCAAAGGCAGCTCGTACTTGATTGACGTCATTGGTAAAGACACAGATTACACCGTTTTTAGTCGAAACTCTTTTAGAACCATCAAAATATATAACGATGAAATGATTCTACATGAATCTTTGAAAAAAGGTGGAAGCTTTGGTGGTGATGCTGATTTGCGTGCCGGCATGCCGGGGAAAGTGATCGAAATTTTTGTCAAAGAAGGCGACGTGGTTAAAGCCAATAAACCGCTGCTTATCATGGAAGCCATGAAAATGGAAAATGAGATGCGTGCCAGTCGTGATGTGAAAATTAAAGAGATTAAAATTAAACAGGGTGATTCAGTTGAGTCCGGTGCTGTCTTAATTAAGTTTGAGTAAAATTAATTGAATTAACTTACGCTGTGGCCGGGTTTTTCTGAACTCGGGCCACTAAAAAGATCGCAATTTCAAATAGAATGCACATAGGGCCCATCATCATAAACATACTGAGAGCATCAGGCGTGGGGGTCAAAACGGCTGATAATATCCCAAGTAAAAAGTAAGCTATTCTTCTTTGCTTTCTTAAAAACTCTGCTGTCACAACACCTGTCAAGCCCAACAAAACAAGAATCAATGGCAATTGAAAAGCAACTCCAAACATTAAAGTCATTTGCACGACAAAGCCTAAATATTCGCTGATCGTGATCATGGGCTTATCAACGCTTCCACCGAAGTTAAACAAAAATTCAAAAGCGGCTGGTAAAACCGCAAAGTAACAAAAAGAGGCACCTAGTAGCATCAGTAATGATCCTGATATGATAAATGTAGTCGCATATCTTTTTTCTTTTTGGTACAGGCCCGGAGCAATGAAGGCCCACAATTGATAAAGCCACACAGGACAAGACAAGCCAATACCAGCAAAGACTGCAATTTTTAAATGGGCCATAAATTTATCTGTGGGGTGAGTAAAAACCAAACCACCCGAGGGTAAGTATTTTTGTGCTGGCAAACGTAATAAATCAAATAAGTGTTCTGAATAGGCATAAGCCACTATAGCAATTACCAGCACAGCCCAAAGACTACGGATCAGACGAGTTCTGAGTTCTTTTAAATGATCAGTGAGATTCTGGTTTTTTTCCATTTTTTTCTAATTCTGTAGTTTGTTGAGGAGCCACGTATTCGGTGTCCATTTCCAATTGTTCCGGTTGCTGAGTATCATGGGAATTATTGTGATTATTGCTGTCCGTGTTAATATCGCGGCGAATATCTTCTAATAAATTATTTGAACTCATGGTGCTTTTCTTAAATTCGTCTTTGATTTCATCTGTGGATCTTTTTAAGTCATTAAAAAAACGACCCAGCGTTCGAGCCACTTCAGGAAGCTGATCTGGGCCCAGTAAAACCAGACCTAATACAGCAAGAATTAAGATTTCTGAAAACCCCAGACCAAACATACTTATGAATTATCATGGCGCTTAGAATTGGGATACTTTTTTCTGATCACCTTTGGAAATCGGGACTATTCCCAAATCAGACAGCTTCTCTCTGGCAAGATCAGAACCTGTTTTAAGGTAACGATCATATATTCTTAGGACATTTGAAGAAGATTGAATTTGTGATTTTTCACTTATGTAATTCAGAGCATCGACGAACTCGGAAAATCTTTTAGAATAGATGTCGTAAACTTCAGCCAGCATCTCTTCGCGAGTGCTTTGAGCCAGCAAGCCATAAGAGGTTGATGCCATGTCCACACAGTAATCCACATCAATTAATTTTCTCTCGAAAGAGTCACTAAAAAATCCACAGGTATAGAGGGTTCGGTCCGCTAGTCTTTTAAGTAACTCGACCTTTGTCGAATGCTCGGACTGAACTGCAGTCAGTAAGGCCTCAGCTAAGGTGCTTTGCTTTTCAAGGTAGTGATCAGCCACTACATAATGCTCGAGTAAATTAACAAGATAGGATTCAACAAAGGGAGGTGTTTGAATTTTTCGAGTGCTAAAAGCCTCTCGTACGGCTTCTTTAAAAAACTCAGAATGATTGGTAATAATTGAATTTGAGCTCACTGATTTCATTTTATCAATTAATCGGCAGATAACACTGCGACTTAAGCAGGTCCCGACTCAAGTCGAGACCTTACGATAAAAACTTCTTATAGGTCTAAAAAAAATGATTTGTCCTACTTTGAGACAGGACCTACAACACTTAAAACTTCAGGCTGAGAAAATAATGTTTTAGCAAGTGCCAGTATATCTTCTCGAGTGACCTTTTTGTATTCCTCGATAATTTCAAAGACATGATCTGGCGACATTCCATAAATAACATCCAAAACTATAGCTTGAGCGATCGTCGATTTTTTTTGTAAAGAAATGGCCTGCTGCCCAATGAGATAATTTTTCGCACGTACAAGCTCGTCTTCGGTAATCAGTGAGATCGTCAATTTTTTGAGCTCATCTCGCATCATTGCAATGGCCTTATCCTTTTTCTCTGGAGAGCAGCCAATGTAGGTGCCGAAGTAGCCAGGCTCTAATCCCTCCATTCGAATAGGCGACACAGAGTAAGCCAAGGAGTTTTTATCTCTTAATTCGTAAAATAATCGTCCCCCTTGCCCTGATAGCACCGATTGCAAAACATCTAGAACAAAGCGATGGTTAGAATCAATTTGCAGACCTGGATATCCAAGAACAATGTGTGTTTGTTCTTTTTCTAATGCTGTCACACGTGATTCATTCTTCTGAATGGCTGCTAGGGGAAGAACGGTACTGAACTTGGATCCCTTGGGTAATTTGGATTCCAATGACTCAATAAAGCTCATAAGCAATTTTTCGTCAAAATCACCAACTGCAGTAATAACTAGATTTTTCAAACAAATGAGTTTTTCAAAGTAATTTTGCAATACATCTGAATGCACTTCTTTTAGCAAATCAGGCTGACCAAGCACATCGCGTGCGTAAGGATGATTTTTAAACATCATTTCATGAAACTGCTGAAAACAGATCTGCGCAGGATTGTCCTTTTTGTTTTCAATCTGATGCAATTGAACATGCTTTTCACGACCCACTTGAATTCGCGGCCATGTCGGTGCCGTTAAAAGATCAAAATACACTTGATACAATTCTTCTTGTGAAGAAGAAAGGCCGTCTAAAGTTAAGCCAATGGTATTTCTTCCCCCAAAGGCAGATAGTCCCGCCGAATGACTTTCAATAATTTCGTTGATTTGATCTTCGTTATATTTTTTTGAACCCGCTGTCCATGTTCTGGATAGTAACTCAATAGCTCCTGAATGCTCTGGCTTTTCAGCGCGCAGTCCGCCTAATGCGGCTGCGCGGATGGAAAAAGTAGGGGTGTCTGATTGAGTTTTTAAAACTAGCGTAAGGCCCGAGGGGCGATTCATTATTTTTGTTTTACTTAATACCTGAGAAGACTTTTTAATGGTGACAGGCTTTGCTGAAAATTTAACAAGCTTGAGTGGTGATTTAATAACTTTTTGATATTCCACAGAGTACCATTTCATAATTTCTTCGATTTCAGACTTAGCTTTTGCTGTGGAATTTTCAGTCAGATAAACTGTGGTTAGGCTTTTCGGATTTAAATATTTTCTGGCTGCCTTTGAAACATCCACTGGTTTAACTTTATAAAGAGCCTTCAGATATTTTTGGAAATAATCAGGGTCATTCATATAGAATTCATCATTACCAATTTTTCTAGAAAGTCCGTCTACTGTTTCTAAAGAATAAATGCTTTCACTTGATGAAATGGCTAAGGCTTTTTTCATTTCCGCTGCCGATGGGGGCGTTTTTAAAATTTCCAATGAAACAGCTAAAGATTCCCTGATACCTTCTGTAAGTTTGCTTTCTTCACCACTTAAAGAAATAGCAAAAACCCCGTCATCTTTTGGAGTGTAGGCAAAGGATCCAACTCCTTGAACAATAAGATTGTCGATTCGTAACTTTTTTGAAAGCCTTGAGCTGTCACCTGTTCCTAGAATCATGGACAGCAGGTCAAGGGCAGGAACATCTTTATGCTTTATCGATGGAGCTCTCCAGGCCAAATAGCTTTGGGTCTTTTTAAATTTCGTTTTTATAACATTGATTCTGGATTTTTTTTGCAACGGTTCTTTTTTGCGAGTTCTTTTATCTAACTTAAAAGCTTTGAAGATTTCAAAATGTTCAGCCACTTCTTTTTTCATAACAGTGCTGTCAAAATCGCCAGTCACGACTAAAAACATATTGGATGGAACATACCTGGATTGATAGAAATTTTTAATTTTTTTAGGCGACAGGCTTTTAATATTTTTTTCATAGCCAATGATGGGCTCTTTGTAATTATGTTTTGTATACACTGTGGAAAATAAATTTTTCCACGCGACAGAACTTAGCGAATCTTCTCCGCGTTTGATTTCTTCAATGACCACTCCGCGTTCGTTATTAATTTCCTCAGGGTCAAAAAGTGGGAAGCCCATCATTTCACTGATAACATCTAAGGCAATTTTTCTTTTTTGAGCTTCGATGGTGACATAAAAAACAGTCTGATCATAGGAGGTGTAAGCGTTCAGCTCTCCGCCGTTACCCTCGACAAGACTTGCGATTTCACCCGTTTTATATTTTCGAGTTCCTTTAAACAACAAATGTTCAATGAAGTGGCTGATGCCTTCTTCACCTTTTTTTTCGTCCGCACTGCCTGTGCGAACCCACATTTGCACAGATACAACAGGGGACTTTCGGCTTTCAACAAGTAAAACTCTGAGTCCATTTTTTAACTTGTATGTTTTGTTCTTCATGATTTAAACCTCATCTGTATGAAACCTAAGTTTGGTGTCTATTTTCACATTCCCTACTGTATTCAGCGGTGCACTTATTGTGATTTTGCCACTTACGAAAAATCACAAATCATGCCCCCCGAGTCCTACACAAACCTTGTTCTTAAAGAAATTCAGCAAAGAAAAAACTTCTATTCACCGCAAAACTTGGACACCATTTACTTTGGCGGTGGAACCCCTTCACTTGTAGACCCTCAAAACATACTACTGATGGTATCTGAACTTGAAAAGTATGGGTTTATAAAAGGTCCAGACACTGAAATGACTTTGGAAATCAACCCTGCCACACTCACTCCCGACAAGATGAAGTCCTATATCGACATAGGCTTCAATCGCTTCAGTGTTGGCGCACAAACATTCAGTAACGCGCAATTAAAAAAGGTTCGTAGGGAACACACAGCCGAGCAAACTCTAGAGACCCTCACGTTTTTGCAGTCCTACGGGGTCAATTACTCTTTTGATTTGCTTTTCGCTTTACCGGGTCAAACGATCGAAGATTTAAAACTCGATCTGGACCAGGTGATTCATTATTCACCATCCCATGTGTCACCGTATTGCCTCACTGTGCCGGATGAAAATCCATTGGCAAAAGGTCGACCCACTGATGAAACCCAGGTGGAAATGTTTGATCTTATTACTCAAACTTTAACAGCCAATGGCTATCATCAGTATGAAATTTCAAACTTCGCAAAACCTGGGTTCGAGTCTCTTCACAATAGCCTTTACTGGCAGGATCAAGAATGGTGGGGACTTGGCTTAAGTTCACACTCCTATTCTAAGCAAACACCTTGGGGTGTTCGTTATTGGAATGTGAAATCAATTAAGGACTACGAAAAACAAATCATGCAAAACGAAACTTTGCAGTCTCCGCTTCAGCTTCCAGCTGCACAATTCGAAAATTTAGAAAAGCATCAAGCCTTAACAGATTTTTGTCATACTTCATTAAGAATGGCGACAGGGCTTAACCTTCAGCATTTAACTACCAAATTTGACCGTGAAACTGCACAATTGGTTTTGCCCATTTGCGATAAACTCGTGAAAAGAAAGTGGCTAGAGCCAATCCCAACGGGTTACCGCTTAACTCAAGGTGGCATAGTTCTGAGTAATCAGGTTTTCCTCGAGCTGACGTTTATGGATAAGCTTTCCTAATCCTCGATCTAGGGGTTGACAATACCAGCTCCCTACACAAATTTAAGATATTGAAATGAAAGGGATTTTAAGTGTCTGAAAATAATGAAAATTCACAAAATGAAGCCCCCAAGGAAACCCTTGATACAACCCTTGCTTTACAAGCTGAGGCTGAAAAATTTAAAAATGATTTTCTTTATTTGCGCGCAGAATTTGAAAATTACAAAAGAAACGCCATCAAAGAGCGCAGTGATTTATTAAAATACGGCGGCGAAAGGCTGGCCAGGGACATCGTAGGTGTGCTTGATAATTTCGAACGTGCACTTGCTGTTGGGGTGACTCCAGATGCCATAGAGACTTACGTCAAGGGCGTTCAAATGACAGCTCAAGAGCTTAAAACGGTTCTCGAGAAGCATGGGATCAAAGAAGTGCCCTCTGAAAACGTTGCTTTTGATCCCAATATCCATGAAGCCCTCGGCAGCGAACCCTCGACTTCTGTCGATGAGGGAAATGTTCTGCGGGTCTTTGAAAAGCCTTACAGGTACCATGAAAAACTACTTCGCGTAGGCCGCGTGATTATCGCTCGCAAACAAGAAAGCTAGGGGCCGTGAGCAAAGATTTTTATTCCGTTCTTGGGGTTCCAAAGTCAGCAACTGCCGATGAGATTAAAAAAGCTTATCGAAAATTAGCTATGCAGTTGCACCCTGATAAAAATCCTGGCAACAAAAAATCGGAAGAAAAGTTTAAAGAAGTCACAGAAGCTTACGAAGTTTTAAGTGACCCAGAAAAAAGAAAAAAATACGACACCTTTGGAACCTCTGATTTCTCTGGCTTTGGTGGCGCAGGAGGATTCGAAGGCTTTCGACAAAATTCAGGTGCTGGTGGCGGATCCTTTAACGGCGGCCCTGAAAATTTTCAAGATATTTTCGGAGATGTCTTTGGAGATATTTTTGCTGGTGGCAAAGCGCGAAGCAGAAGACCTCAGCGAGGTGCCGATCTTCGCTATTCACTGACAATCACTTTTGAAGAAGCGGCAACAGGATGTGAAAAGGTTATCACCTTTGTCAGACAAAAAGGCGCCTCTAACGAGACCGCTAAATTATCCGTTCAAGTTCCCGCAGGTGTAAAAGAAAATCAAAAATTAAAACTGAACCAAGAAGGGGACGTTCCCCCAAGTAACGGCATTCCAGGCGATTTGTACGTCATCATTAATATTCAACCTCACCCTTTCTTTACCCGAGATGAAAATGATGTGCTGGTCGAATTCCCTATCAGCTTCACTGATGCTTTACTGGGTTGTGAGATTGAAATCCCGACACTCATGGGAAAATCAGTTCTTAAAATTCCCGCTGGTGCCTCTTCGGGCCAAAGCTTCCGCTTGAAATCAAAAGGTTTTGCAAGGCTTGGCGGATTGGGCTCGGGAGATATGCTTGTTAAAATTCAAATTATTATTCCTTCCAGGCTTACCCAAGAAGAAAAAGTTTTGGTTGAAAAGTTAGCTGAAAAAATTGGTCCTCCTGATGCTGTGAAAGAATTTGATAAACGATTAAAAGAATTTTTTAGGAGTCGTAAGTGAAAATAGTTGTTACTCTATTGGTCAGTTTTATCGTTACTTCCTGTGCCTTAAGATCAGGATCCAGGTCCGGCGGGATCTACGATCAGCCCACACGAGTGAATCGGCCCTCTTTGCAGCCACTGCCCCCCAAAAGACCCGTGAACCCTCCACCATTGCTTGCTCCTGATGCGAATACAGTATTAACAACTTCCACAACACCTGACTGGCAAAGCCTTCCCACAGAGCAATTGCGTGCGGCCTACTCGAATCCTGAAAATACGGCCTACCGATCTGAAATTTTATTTCGCCTGGGTGAGCAGGAAATGGTTCGCCGCAATACAGAACTTGCCACTCAGTATTTTAATCAATTGATTGCCACCGACGTAACATCCGTTTGGTCTCAAGAAGCTAAAAACAATTTGGCCTTACTGGCCTCGTTGTCCCGCGTCTCCCCTTTGACCATTGGTGTTCTGCTTCCCTTGTCGGGACGCACCGGTGCTGTCGGTCAGCGAGCCTTAAAGGCCATTCAAATGGGACTTGGTTTACATTATGGTTCTAGTAATTTTAAAATTGCTTTAGTTGATACTCAAGGAAACTTGGATAAAGCCCGCCGCGGTGTTGAGCGCTTGGTGCGCGAAGACAATGTGGTCGCCATCATCGGAGCACTTTCATCCCGCGAGGCAGAAAGTGCTGCACTAAAGGCTGATGAGCTTGGAACGCCGCTGATTACTCTTTCTCAAAAATCAGGGGTCACAGAGCTCAGCCCCTTCATTTTTAGAAATTCTTTAACGCCTGAAATGCAAATTCATCACTTGGTTCATACAGCCATGAATCAGTATGGAATGAAAAAATTTGCCATTATGTTTCCTAACGACCCCTACGGAATTGAATCAGCCAATGTTTTTTGGGATGAAGTCATGGCACGTGGAGGAGAAATTACAGCAGCTCAGACTTACGATCCGGCTGCTACCGACTTCAGACATGCCGCTCAAAGGCTTGTGGGAACTTTTTATATCGAAGCTCGACTGGAAGAGTACAAAGCTAAACAAAAAGAATTTTCTCAAAAAGTTAAAAACCGCTCGTCCAGAGAAAATTTAAATGCAGAAGACATTTTACCTCCCATCGTCAACTTCGACGCAATTTTTATTCCTGATAGTGCAAAAAACATGGGGCAAATTTCTGCCTTTTTAAGTTTCGTGGGCGTTAAAGATGTGCATCTTTTAGGAACAAATCTTTGGAATGGGCCCGGACTTCCTAGGCGCGCAGGGCAATTTCAAAATTCTTTATTGTTTGTCGATGGTTTTGCACAAAACTCGGCTGCCACTAAAAACTCTCGCTTTATCACAGAGTTTAAGTCGCTATTCAAAAATGACCCTACCATGATGGAAATTCAGGCTTATGAAAGTGCCCTGATTTTACGTGGCCTTATCCTAAAAGGTGCAAGCTCACGCTCTGAAGTCAGAAATGGGCTAATTTCCATGCAAAATTTTCCGGGTGCTGTCAGTCAATTAACAATGTCTTCAGACCGCGAGGTTCTTAGACCCCTGTTTTCCTTAACTCTCCGAAAAGGAGAAGTTATACCTCTGGATGTTTCTGAATAATTCGCTAACCCCTGGCGGACTGCTGCCGTGTCCTATCCTCCAAGATGCAACACTTAAGTCGTATCTTGAGGGGAGAGATTATGTCTCATGTTCAAATTCAATCGGATGTCATAACAGAACTGAAAAAAAGATTACTACTTAAGAAGGCTGATCTCATCAACCGCCTTAAGATACAAAGTGCAGAAATCAAAAATGGTTTTGATTTACGCGGTGATGAAATAGATCAGATCATTGCTGTGCAATCTGAAAATGCAGCCTTGGCATTTCAAAATAAAATTCGAAGTGAGCTTTTAGAAATTGAATCTGCGCTGAGTCGCATGGAGCAAGGAACATTCGGAATCTGTGAAGAAACCGATGAGCAAATCGAAATTGAAAGACTACTTGCATTACCTTGGACACGACTCAGCATTGAAGGTGCTGAAATAAGAGAGGCAGTGCGAAAGAGATTTGCTTAAGAAAATAGCATTGTAATTTTTTTGGTGACACTCTCCCTTGGCTCCGTAATATGCGCCCATATGTTTAGTATTTTCGGTGAAATCATCCAAGGGGGATATTGATGAAGTCAGCCGAACTCAAGGCTATTAAAGAGTCTTTAGTCGCGCAGAAAAGTTCGATTCTCAATCGGCAACAAGAGTTCAAAGCGGAAACGCTTCAGTCTCTTCAGTTAGCAGATGAAACCGAACAAGTTGTTGCAGAACAAAATCAAAATTTAGGCATTCATTTGCGGGAAAAAGATCGTCAGGTTCTTTTGCAGATCGAGCGTGCACTTAGCAAAATCACAGACGGAAGTTATGGTGAGTGTGAAGGCTGTGCTGATCCCATTGGTCTTAAGCGCTTACAAGCCAGACCATTTACCAATCTGTGCGTATCCTGCATGGAAGAGCAAGAAAGCCAGTCTCAACTTTTTCAGTGAACGTTTCTGTCTGTGTTGTTTTTAGAAACTCAGAAAAAACATTACCCGATCTGATCCGTTCCTTTCGTTACTTACCAAGCCAAAAGCATCAGTTTGAATTTTTATTCATCGATAACAATTCAACTGATCAATCAGCAAAAATTATTTTGGATTCAAAACTTGAAAACTTGCACCTGATTCACAGAGCCGTGAATCACTTGGCAGAGGCTCGCAATCAAGCTCTAGAGCTCAGTCAGTTTGAATATGTTTATTTTATCGATTCAGATTGCAGCCTGACAGAAGACACTTGGCCTGAGCTTTTAAAAAATGCTGACTTTGATGGATACCAAGCCTGGGGAGGATCGCAAAATTTTCCTGAAGACATTTCTTTTCTAAAAATCCTGGATCAAATGCGCTTGTCCTATTTAGGTCACTTCGGATCTGCCCAAATGAAGCTTGGAAAGGAATCAGTGTCTGTTGATCATCTCAGCACCTCCCATGCACTTTACAAAAAAGAAGTTCTTACGACTGTTGGAGGTTTTCATTCGGATCTCAAGCTTTCAGCCGAAGATCTGGAACTAAGCTTAAGGCTAAAGAAAAGTGGCTATAAACTTCAATTTATTCCTACTTCTAAAGTCGTACATCAGCTTTGCAATGATTGGCGGGGATGGTTTAAAAAAGCCTGGCGCAATGGAATCTGGCAAACCCGACTTGTAGGAGTCAATCCCGACATAATAAAAACAAGGCGATTTTGGCCGCCACTGGTGATTTTTTTAAGTTTCTTGATTCTTCCGATACAAACTTTGCTTTTCTTTTTTTTAATTTATGTTTTAATTTTAATAGCGATTTCTTTTACAAATTCTCATTTGAATAAAAAACAATCTTTAGCATTGTTCCTGCTTTTTATCAGCACTCACTTTATTTATTTTATTTCTGGCCTTTGGGGGCTTGTATTAGCCATCGAAGATTTTGCAAATTCATATACAAAGCCTAAAGTAACAAAACTTTGATGAAAAAGAAGCGCTGGTAAATAATGAAGATTTTTTGCAATATTTGTGACTGTGCTAGCGGGATGAATAGCCGTCTTAAAATCATATTTTCTTTTCGCCTGGCCCTGCTTAAAAGCTCTTTTCGCAAACCAAAGAAGTCTCGCTTGTGGGTAGTGAAGAACTTTAAGCTGATCACTGGAAAAGGTGGTTAGACCTTTGCTTTGAAGAAACCGTAAAGCTTGGGTGTCTTCGCCTCCCCATTCAAGAGGCTCGGTCCATTCTTGGCAAAGCTCATGAACATTTGTTCTAACAGCCCAGAAGCCACCGGGCGCATTCAGGCTTGGCGATAGGCTTGTGTCTTCGCTAGTGGTCTGGGACCACAGATTTGTGAGCCAATTGTAGGCCTTCTGCAAATAATTTGCTTTAGGATCAGAGTCGTACCTGGCTGCAAAAAACTGAATGTCGGGACGCTGATTAAAAAGACCACAAAGGTTCGATAAAAAATGAGGATCAGGCAAAACCACATCCTCATCCATGAAAAAGGTGATCTCACTATTACAGTTTTTCAACAGTGAAAGTCTGGTCGGGCATGATTGGGATTCTATGATTTCGACGTCGCAGAGAAGCGTTTGGTTTTGAATAGAGGCCAAAGTTTGAGGATGAATCTTTTGATGGTCTCGGCAATTAATATAGACGGTCATTTTAAAAGTTTATTTTTAGGGCGCAGTAACCAAAATTGAAAAATAAGCGTGAGATGAGTCACACCTTCAAATAAACTGTTGAGTTTGGATTCGCCAATTCTTTTCGAATAAGAAATAGGCAATTGAATAATTTTGTAATTATTTTTTTCAGCAAATTCGATAATTGCTATGGCAAAACTGAAACCATTATTGGGAAGTGATGATAGTTTTTTTGCGAAATGAGAGTCAAAAACACGCATCCCAGAGCAGATATCATAGTCTTGCTTGTACAAAAGTGCCTTTGCGAAAAATCTCATGACAGAGTTTCCAAAGGATCTCCAGGTCGTAAAGCCACCCTGATGCATATTCCGCGCACCAATCACCAAAATTTTATTTTCGTTTTTAATGGGTTCGATGAGTTTTATAAAATCGGAAGCATCATAAGTGGAATCCACATCCATCATGGCAACATAATCACCTGTAGCAGCAGAAAATCCTTTTTTTAGAGAGCTTCCATAGCCTTCAGTATTGGAATTTGTCAGGATTTTAATTCCTGGAAAAGTTTCTTGAGCTGTTTGAGATGAACCATCTGTGGAACCATCATCAACCAAAACAACTTCTAATGTGTCACCCTGAGCAATAAGCTGTGATTGAAGCTTTAGCAAACTACCCAGGCAGCTTGGAATGGCTTCATTTTCATTAAGACAGGGCAAAACGACCGATAATTTCAATTTTAACTCTTCCAAAAGTTTCAGTTAATTGGCTTTAAGGTAATTATCAAATTCGCAATTTTGAAGTCAATTTATAATTGCAGATAGCCCCTATCGCTATTTTCGTTTAGTGTGAAAATATGGATATTATGAAGGATCTACGAAGAAACATTCATCCCATTGATTTCGATGCTTTTTCACATGGACAAATCAATTCAAAGCTGTGGCTATGTGAAAAACTTGAAGCCTATTTTAAGACTCTAGCTGCAAAGCCTCTCTCTGTCTCTATTTATGGC
This sequence comes from Bdellovibrionales bacterium Ga0074139, assembly GCA_001464795.1. Taxonomy (GTDB): domain Bacteria; phylum Bdellovibrionota; class Bdellovibrionia; order Bdellovibrionales; family Bdellovibrionaceae. The sequence goes on along the minus strand of LNEB01000015.1, from coordinate 248,760 downwards.
TCTTGGATTGGACTTCTTCCTTTTATGCTTCTTTCTCGCGGGCAGCTTCAAATTCGCCAATTTGATCTTTATGACATCGACCAGGACGCTCATGTCACCGCTTCAAAAATACTAGATTATTGGAAGTTTGCAGCAGATCTAAAAATTAATCATCATGTGCAAGATTGTAACCACATCAATCACTCTGAAAACCAGTCAGATTTGATTATCAATACTTCTTGTGAACATATTTTAACGCTTGATTGGTGGAATAGAATTCCATCACATACTCATTTTTGTTTACAATCAACTGACATGAAGCATCCCACTCATGTCAGCTCGCCCGAAAGCCTTGAGGCGTGGAAAGGTTCACTTCAACTTCACTCACAGCAAATTTCTTTTTCTGGTGAACAGTTCGTTTCTTATGACACTTTTTCGTTCAGACGCTGGATGATTTTAGGTAGAAAGTAAGTTTCTCTTTTATTTCTCACGTCATTGATCCAGTTTTCCTCTCCTTAGGTCACATTTCTCACTTGTTAAAACTATTTAAATCCGGACTTTTGAAAGTCAATTTTCTTTAAAGCAATTAAAAGAATCCTCCGATCAATCTTCTACATAATTCTGCAAGTTGGACATGCTCTGGAGGCACCTTATGAGTTTTGATGACAAGGTAATGGATATACCGCAAACAATGCCCATGTTACCCGTACGTGACATCGTGGTTTTCCCCTATATGATAATTCCACTTTTTGTGGGTAGGGACAGCTCTATAAGGGCCGTAGAGGAAGCGTTAGCCAAAAATAGGCTTATCTTCTTATCTTCGCAAAAAGATTTCGGCGAAGAAAATCCGACACCTGAGTCTATATATGAAGTAGGAACCGTGGCCATGATTATGCGTATGAAGCGCCTATCTGATGGTCGAGTGAAAGTTCTGATCCAAGGTGTATCAAAAGCCAAGATCACAAGTTATGTTAAAAATAATCCTTACTTTGAAGTCGCCATTGATAAAATTGAAGATGCGGCTGTCACTGCTCCATTGGCAGAAATTGAAGCTCTAATTCGTACAACAAAAGATTCTATTGAAAGAATCATTGCACTTGGCAAACCTTTATCACCAGACATCTTGCTTGTTCTTGATGACATTACTGACTGCGGAAGAATTGCTGACCTGATTGCTTCTAATATTGGTGTTAAAACCACAGAAGCACAAAGAGTCTTAGAAATTCTTGATCCACGCGAAAGACTCAAAGCTGTTAATGACTTATTAACTGCTGAAATTGAATCTTTGCAAACACAGAACAAAGCTCGTGGCCCTAAAGATGATTTGTCAAAATCTCAGCGTGAATATTTTTTACGTGAACAGATGAAGCAAATCAAAAGTGAGCTTGGTGATGGAGACTCAAAATCTGAAGAGATGGATGAGCTTAGAAATAAAATTTCTACTGTGGGTATGCCCGCACAGGTCGAAACAGAGGCTTTAAAACAGCTCGCACGACTTGAGCGAATGCATCCGGATGCTTCTGAAGCCACAATGGTAAGAACTTATCTTGATTGGATGGTTGATCTACCTTGGAGCAAAAAATCAGAAGATATTATTGATCTCAAAAAATCTAAAGAAATTCTTGATGATGATCATTACGAATTACAAAAAGCAAAAGAGCGTGTTCTAGAGTTCTTAGCTGTTAGAAAATTAAAGGCAACAATGAAGGGGCCCATCCTTTGTTTTGCAGGACCTCCAGGGGTTGGTAAGACCTCTTTAGGTAAGTCGATTGCAAAAGCCATGGGCCGTGAATATTTTAGAATCGCGCTCGGCGGAGTTAAAGACGAAGCTGAAATCCGTGGACATCGACGCACTTATGTCGGAGCCATGCCAGGAAAAATTATTCAAGCCATGAGACAGGCGAAAACTAATAATCCTGTTATCGTATTAGACGAAATTGATAAACTGGGTTCTGACTTTAGGGGTGATCCTTCAGCTGCCATGCTTGAAGTATTAGATCCTGAACAAAACTCAACGTTCCGTGATAACTATTTAAATGTGGATTTCGATCTTAGTAATGTTTTGTTTATTGCAACAGCTAACGTTGTTGAAAATATTCCCGCAGCACTTCGTGATCGTATGGAACTCCTTTATATTCCTGGTTATACAGAAAATGATAAGTTGTTCATTACTAAGAAGCATTTAATTCCAAGACAACTCGAGAACAATGGTATTTCATCAACCAATGCAACTTTCACTGACGATGGTATTCGTGCTGTGATCTCTGGTTACACTCGTGAAGCTGGTCTGAGAAATTTAGAGAGAGAAATCGGCTCTGTTTGTAGAAAAATTGCTAAAATGGTTGTGTTAGGTGAAAAGAGTTTCTTTGAAGTGACTGGCCCCAGTGTGCCTGAGCTTCTTGGTCCTCCGAAGTTTTTACGCGAAGATAAGTTGATGGATTCTCAGGTGGGAATCGTTCAAGGTCTAGCTTGGACACAGGCCGGTGGTGAAGTTCTTGTGATTGAGGCTCTTAAAATGAAGGGCAAAGGTCACTTGGCTTTAACTGGACAATTGGGTGATGTGATGAAGGAGTCGGCGCATGCGGCGATGTCTTACGCAAAAGCTCATATGGAAGAACTTGGAATTGCAGAAGACTTTTTTGATAAACATGATATTCACGTTCATTTACCTGCAGGCGCGATCCCCAAAGATGGTCCTTCAGCTGGTATTGCACTGACAACAGCACTCGTAAGTTTGATGACTGAAACACCTGTACGCCATGATGTGGCCATGACTGGTGAAGTCACTCTTCAAGGGCGAGTCCTCCCCGTCGGTGGAATCCGTGAAAAGTGTTTAGCAGCTTTGAATCAAGGTATTACGAATGTGATTATTCCAATCGCAAATCAAAAGGACTTAGCGGATATTCCAAAAGTCTTTAAAGATAAAATGAACTTCATTCTTGCAGAAAACTTAGATGAAGTCTTTGCTGTGATTTTTGAAAAAGGTAAAGGTAGCTTGAAGAAACCAGCTCCTAAAGCCTCTGGAAAAAAGAACAAGCCATTAGCGGCTTAATTAGATAATATTAAAACCTTGCGAAGAACGGCCGAACCCCACTTAGAACAAGTGGGGTTTTGCTTTTTACCGACTTATGCACATCGCTGGCGAGTAACCCAATGCAGACGTTATAGTTGTCAAATCATCAGAAAAACGGACAACAACTTTAGTAAAACCAATCTCACAGATTTTAGCGTCCTGGCTTAATTGAGCCGTGCATTCTTTTGCGTCTTCTGTGTTGATGCAATTCAATGAATCCAATTCAAGATCAGTTGATTTTAGTGTAACTGTTCTTTGCCTAAAGGTCGTTGTTAGGGACTCGTTGCCGCTTAAGAATGTTAAAAAGGAATTCTTAAGCTTTTTGTTTTTTTCTGCTTCGATTTTGAGGTTCATACAGTGCTGTAAAAGCTCAGGCTTTCCCTTGTATAAACTATTTGATTCTGAAAGTACGATGTAATCTTCACAAAGTGAGTCAACTGAAACAGTCTCGGCAAACGAGATGTTAAAGGAAAGTAAAATCATACTCAGAATTAAATGTTTCATGGGGACCTCTTCTCTAAAAATTATTCGCAAGCCAGCTGTAGTTCTGCAGATACTTTCTTATGAGCTGTTTCAAAAATTTCGTAATAAGCATCAACTTGCTCGTCTGTTGGATTGACTAATTCAAACCAGCTTTCCTTAAATTTATTTTTGTACATTTCATTGGCGATCTTGTGGGTTTCAGAACTCATGGCAGCACAGGCACCAATTTTATCGTTATGATCATAAGATTCTGATTCAGCGAAGCTGTTAATTGAAAGGGCCATTAAACTGATCAGCAAAACTTTTTTCATATAAACCTCTTGAGTTGATTTCAAAGTTATCGACCTGCTTGATTCGAGCCAGTTTCAGAAGCTGTTTAATTTGATATGATGTGAATCCATTGTCTAAAAATGAGACACATTTACAAATATAAGGTCACAAACTTGCAACACAGAGGCTTATGAACAGAGTGCTCGTTTTCCTAAGCCTCATCTTCAATTTAATGGTGATCCATTCCCATGCGTCGCCAATTCTTGTTAGTGATAACAAAGCTTGGACATTTCAAACAAATTCCAGGGTTATGGCCGTTGGTGATTTGCACGGAGATTTAGAGGCTTTAAAGCAAATTTTATTGCAGAATAAATTTATTAATTCGGATGGTTTATGGATCGCTGGATCAGATCATTTAGTTCTTATTGGTGATCTGGTGAATCTGGGACCCGATAGCTTTGGAATTCTTAATTTTGTAATGAATCTTGAACAGCAGGCCCTATCAAAGGGTGGTCGTCTACATGTGGTTTTAGGGAATCACGAAGTGATGCTAGCCACTGGAAAATTTAATAAACTAAGTCTTCAAGATAAACACCGCTTTGCCGAAACCCAAGCACCGGGTGAGGCTTATTCAAGCGAGAATTTATATAAAGCATTTACCGCTGACTCTATTTATGCCAAATGGCTTCGAAGTCTTAATTCAATAATTAAAATCAATAATCAACTTTTTGTGCATGCGGGTCTTGATACTTGGGCTTTAGATTATGATCCACTTCTCATTAATTCCACCGTTCGTGCTTGGTTGAAATATTATCAAATGAAACTTTCTCCCGATGCTGTTGGGTTTTTTAACTCACCCCCGAAAGAGACTGAGTTTTTCATTTTACCAGGACAAGGTCCCATGGGTACTGGTGCTTTAAATGATGAAAAAAATGAACAAGGACCCATTAAACCCACTTTGAGTGTTCATCAGCTTGAGCAAATTTTAAATCATCTTGATGCAGACTCGGTTGTCGTCGGTCATATGAAAACCCATAATAACTTAGTTTCAGTGAATCACAGCCTTTACAGCTCAAAAGTCATTCAGCTGGACACAGGAATTTCAGAAATAGAAAACGGAAACTTAAGTTCTCTAGTTCTTCAAAATGGGAAAAAAACAACTTGGCATCATGAGCGGCAGATAAAGTCATGTTCTGGAACCGTGCGAGTACCCTTGTGAATAAGTTTGCTTTGATATTTACACTTTTCTATTTCCTCAACACCTCTGCCATGATGGGTGGTTTTGAGGTAAAGCCAAATGATCCCTTGATGTGCGCGGAATTTGCACTGGCACCATAATCAGTCGAAAATCTTTATTAACTTCAGCTCATTGTTTTAATCATCTTAAAGGAGCTAAAGACTACTCGATTCTGGTTTCTACAACCTCCAGGCCCTTTGCCTCTATTATGGTGAACCCCGAAATTCAACAGTTCGAAACTAAAAAATTTGCTGTCTATCCTAAGTATTTTAATTATAAAGATTTTCATGAAAGAATTGCGACTGATGTGGCCGTTGTTACTTTAGAAAAAAACGAGTTCACCAACAAACAAAAAGTATTACCTCTTATATTTCCCCAAGCCATGATCAGTTTACCCAATATTGTTCAATCCTACTCTGTCGGAGACTCTGGAATAAAAGATGCGGAAAATGTTTTTAGAAAAGAAAATTTCAATCTTATTCCTTTAGATAAAATCAAACTTCCGGATCCTTTAAATGTATACACGGGCGTAAGTGGTGGGTTCTTTTTAGTGGATCACCCAAGTTCTCGATTTCTTCCGGGTGATTCTGGAAGTTCAGCGCTGACGAATCGGCACGGTGTGCCCACCATCATCGGAGTGCACAGTGGGGGTTATAAATTGGGCGATAAACTGATTGGTTTTAGTTTTGTAAACTTAAATAGGCCAGAGATAAACAAGTGGGTCCGCACACAAAAATAATTTAGTTGTTAAAATCCACGTGCACGGAACGACCGCGGCCATTCAGTCTTTCGTTTTCGCTTTCAAGCACTCGAACAAGAGTTTTAAGATCAGCCGCTTCTTCTTTCAGGTGAAGAATCTGCTCTTCTTTTTCTTGCAGGATTTGCGTGTAAGCACGCTTAAGTTCGACAAGTAATTTGTTGGCGGCTGTTAGTATGGGGCCGTCTAAACTACCGGTGGAAGATTGAAGAACGGCTGCTTGAGGTTCTGCAGCCGTTGTCGTGGACACTGATTTCTGATGCATACCCTGATCGCTGTTGAGGGAGGGGCGATGGTTGGTGTGGGTCATCATAGGTTCATCCAGGAGCAAGTACTTTCCTTCAGAGAAAGAAAACTTAATTTCATTGGTCTTTATTTTCCGACGTAATGTACTAACGCTCACCTTGTGCTTGATTGAGTACTCAGTGATTGGAAGCCAATTTTCAGTCATAAAACCCAAATCCCTTCTGCCTATTCAACCTATCATGCGAACATAATCTGTCAATTATCGGCTGACTATCTAGTCTTTTGTCTCAGTTTTGACTAGGCATACCGAGACTTTTGACCTGGATAGTCCACTTTTCAATCTGTTTTTAGTGTGTTCATATTGAGTATCTATGCAAATTCGAGAAAAGAAGAAGATTGGTTTAGTATTAAGTGGCGGCGGCATAAAAGCAGCTGCCTTTCACATTGGCGTTTGCTTGGCCCTTCAAGAAAAGGGCTTTCGTTTTGCTGGTGGCCCCAGGGATCTGGTCAGACATCTTTATCCCGATACAGATCCTCTAACTGTTAGGCTTTATGTAGGTTCAAGCGCAGGCGCCTTTGTCAGTGCTATTTTAGCCTCTGGCTACGGTGTAGAGTCTTTGATTGATTCATTTCAATTGGGAATGGGGAAATCCAGCCGGTTTGCCGGTAGGCCTGATAAAAAGTTGCAACCACTTTCCTACCGTCATCTTTTCTCTGTCAATGGTCGTAGCTTGCTCAATTATCTACCTCAATCTTGGCTATCCACACCGGGTCTTGTTGGGGGACTTGAGGCTTTATTAAAATCAGGGCTTAAGATCAACGGTCTGTTCACCACAAAAGGCATTGAGCACTATTTAAGAAAATACGCCCTTGTTGAAAATGACTTCAGTCGTTTGGGCGTGGAACTTTACGTTGTGGCAACTCAATTGAATCATACTAGAAAAGCCATTTTTGGACCCTTTAGTGAATCCATGAAGAATTCCACAACGAAACATATTAACTACTCCACGATCAGTGAAGCTGTGGCTTGCTCAACTTCGCTGCCACCGGTTTATGCACCAACAAAAATCACCCGGCCCGATGGCCGAGAGCTTTACTTTTATGACGGTGAGATTCGGGAAACATTATCTTCTCATATAGCGGCTGATCAAGGCTGTGATTTAGTGATCTCGTCCTATTCGGTGCAGCCCTATCACTACACGGAAGAAGTGGGAAGCCTTCACAAATTTGGAATTCCTGTGATTATCAATCAGGCTCTTTACCAAGTGATTCAACAAAAAATTGCCAAGCATATCGAATGGGATCAACAGCAAAAAGAAATCTATACGGTCGTTGATCAGTTTTTTAAAGACGAACAACTGCCCGATTTATTAAGAAAAAAGATTCTGGCCATCTTAGAGAAGAAAATTCATATGCGGCCCAACGTTGATTATCTTTACATTCACCCAAGAGCTCAGAACAAAGAAATGTTCTTTGCTGACCACTTCAGTTTGAACCCAAAAACTTTGGAAACCATCGTTCGTATTGGGTTCAAATCTGCATTGATATCTTTGAAAAGTTACAACCTTTAAACCAGGCTTGCTTCAACAAGAGCTAATAGGGGCCCCGAAACAACACCTAACAATAAAGTTAAAGCCGCTGTTACGATAATGGTAATGGCTGTTGCAAAATGTCCAGCATGAGAAACATCCGCATCACCTTCGCGCATGTACATAACAACAATGGGTCTTAAGTAATAATAAACGCTGATCACAGAGTTCAACACACCCCAAACAGCTAACCAAATAAGGCCTTCGCCGATGGCTGCATTAAATAAATAAAACTTCGAGAAAAAACCTATGGATGGCGGCATGCCCGCAAGAGAGAGCATGAAAATTGAAAAGCAAAGAGCCAAAGCTGGACGTCGTTTTGCAAATCCTGCCAAATCATCGACATCTAATGAATGATCTTCTGTTTTCTCCATCATGGAAACCAAAGCAAATGAGCCTATTGTCATTAATGAGTAAGCAAATAAGTAAAAGATAACTCCAGAAGCGGCAAAGGATCCATTGTTACTAATACCAGCAGCCAACAGTCCCACTAATAAATAGCCCGAGTGAGCAATGCTTGAATAGGCTAGCATTCGTTTTAAGTTATTTTGCAAAATCGCAGCCGTATTTCCTACTAGCATCGTAATCACTGCTAACCACTGCAAAATATCAAACAAGCTTTCAGATCCCACTAAGGGTTTCATGGCAATAATTCTTAAGAATGCTGCAAAGGAAACCACTTTTACAGCCGTTGCCATAAAAGCTGTATGTGGAGTGGGTGCCCCTTGGTAAACGTCAGGAGTCCACGCATGAAAAGGAGCGATGGAAACTTTGAAGCAAAATCCCACAGTCACAAGAACGATACCAAATAGGAACAATTGGTTCCCTTGTGCTAGCTGCACAGTGGATTCTAATAATTGTAAAATGTTTGTTTGTCCGCTGGATCCAAAGATAAAAGAAATTCCAAACAAGAAGATCGCAGAAGCAAAGCTACCAAGAACGAAATATTTAAATGCACTTTCTTTAGAAAGTCTTTGTTCGTGGCTCATGCCAATCATCAAATACAATGAAAGTGACATCATCTCGAGGCCAATAAAAATCATCAGCAGATCAAGGGCTGAGATGAGTATTAGCATTCCTAGAATTGAGCTTAAGGTTAAGAAGATGAGTTCCGAAAATTGAGTTCCGCGTGTGGCAGGATTTTCGAACATCAGAATCAAAGCACCTGCACCAGCAGCCAAAGCAATAAGCCCTGTCCACAATGTGATGCCGTCAAAAACGAGAACACTATTAAATGCTGTATTGCCTTCGCCTCCAAATGAAACCAAAAGTCCAGCTGCTGCAATAATTCCCAGTAAAGCCTGAGTCAAAGTCGCAATGGGTTTTTGCTCGATGTTTCCCTTTAGAACTTTAATTGTCAGAGGAATTAACGACGCAATAAAAAGAGCAATCAAAGGGCTTGTTAATAATAAATCGCCCATATCCACAGTGAAATTCATATTATTGCTCTCCTTTTATGGTGAGCTGATAGCTTGATTTGTTTTTAACTAAATAGTCGATGCTGGCTTCAGAGTATTTCAAAAAGTGATTGGGAAAGATTCCCATGACAAAAACCATGATTACGAACGGAACCAGAATAACAAATTCACGAACATTTAAATCGATCAACGGATGCTTTTCATCGGCCACCAAGGGTCCCTTTTCTCCGTAAAATACTCTTTTAAACATCCACAACATGTACGCAGCGCCAAGAACAACACCTGTCACAGCAAATCCAGCCGCCCATGGGCTTGCTTTATAAACGCCAAGTAAAATTAAAAACTCTCCGACGAAGCCGTTCGTCAGCGGAACCGCGATGGAAGATAGTGTGATAATGAAAAAGAAAATGGTAAAATTAGGAAGCACCGAGGCCAGGCCACCGTACTGTGAAATTTCCCGCGAATGAGTTCTTTCGTAAATCATACCAATTAAAATAAACAGCGCACCGGTGCTGATACCATGATTAAGCATTTGATACAGTCCGCCCTGCAAACCTTGATGATTCATTACAAACAAACCGATGATGATGTAACCCATATGAGAAACTGAAGAATAGGCCACAAGTTTTTTAATATCAGGCTGAACCATGGCGACCAAGGCTCCGTAGATGATTCCAATCACACCTAACATGATAAAAATCCACGCCCAGTATTCACTGGCCTCTGGAAATAGAGGAAGAACCCAGCGCATATAACAAAAAGTTCCCATCTTTAGCATCACGCCTGCAAGCACAACAGAGCCTGGAGTTGGTGCCTCAACGTGGGCATCGGGAAGCCACGTATGAAGAGGGAACAAGGGAACTTTGATTGCAAAAGCTAAGGCAAACGCAAAAAACAAAAGCGTTTGCATGCTGAAGAAATCGCTACCAATGAAAGGAATACTAAGCTTGTAGAAATCTAAAAGATTAGAGCTCATTTGTCCGAACGCCTGTTGAGTGAGATACATCATATAAATGATGGCCACCAACATCAGTACAGATCCAGCCATTGTATAGATAAAGAACTTGAGGGTCGCATAAATACGTCTTGAGCCACCCCAGATTCCAACTATAAAATACATAGGGATTAGTGAAAGTTCCCAAAACACGTAAAACAAAATGGCATCAAAAGCTAAGAAGCTTCCCAACATGGCCGACTGAAGAATGAAAAAACAAATATGAAAGCCACGAACCTTTTCTGAAATTGAATTCCAGCTAGCTAGAATAATCAGAGGAGCCAAAAAAGTTGTCAGCTGAACAAGCCAAAAAGAAATTCCATCCATGGCTAAAAAGTATTGAATACCAAACTTTTCAATCCACATATGCTTCTCGACGAATTGTAATTGAGCTGTTGAAGTGTCAAAGTCTTGAAAAACAATCAGCCCCACCGCGAAGTGTATCAAAGAAAACACTAAAGCCATGGGCCGAATCATATTTTTCTGAGGCCAGAGCGCTAAAATAAGCGCAAATAGCACTGGTAAAAAAACGAGTGTCGATAAAATCATATCATTACCTCATCATCACAAACGTGAGAGTCAAAACTAAGCCAAGTCCGATGTACATTGCGTAAGATTGTAAATTTCCATTTTGCAAAGAGCGCACAAAGGATCCGCCACCCTTCATCAAGTCGCCCGCCCAGTAAGTGCATCGATCGATGAAACGAACATCAATGTAGGCCCAAATATTTTCTGATAATCGAACCAACGGATTAATGATGTAACCAAAGTAAAGCTCATCGACTAAATATTTTTTATAAACAAGCTCGTAGACGGGTTTAATTTTATTAGTGAAGGATTGAACAGCTTCTTGTTTATTCACGTATAAAGTGTAGGCAATGAATGCTGAAATCGTTGCAAGCCCCACAGACACACCCATCAATGTCCACTCCATAGCCGCATCGGCTTCTGTGATTCCAGGAATGGGTTTCACAATATTTCCTAACCATCCGGCAAGAATATTTTCAGGATGCCCAGGAAGAATGGCACCAATCACGTGAGGAATACCTACGTATCCACCGACAACTGAAAGAATGGCCAAAACCACCAACGGAAATAGCATGATAGGCGAAGATTCATGCGGATGAATTTCTTTTGGAACACGGCTTTTTCCCCAGAAAGTAAGCGCCATAAGTCTTGTCATATAAAAAGCAGTCATCGTCGCACCTAAAGCACCCAAGGCCCAAAGGGACCAGTGACCCAAGGGCGAGTGCCAGGACATCCAAAGAATTTCATCTTTAGAAAAGAATCCCGAAAATCCTGGAGTTCCTAGAATGGCAAGCCAACCCATCATGAAAGTGAGGTGTGTCCAAGGAAGATATTTTTTTAATCCCCCCATTTTGCGAATATCCTGTTCCTCGTGCATGGCATGAATGACCGAGCCCGAACCCAAGAACATAAGGGCTTTAAAAAAGGCGTGAGTCATAAGATGAAAAAAAGCAGCAGTAAAAGCTCCGACTCCGCAAGCAAGAAACATATAACCCAATTGGGAAACCGTCGAATACGCTAAAACTTTTTTGATATCATTTTGCGTAATACCGATGCTTGCTGCCAAGACAACGGTAAGAACTCCGATAATGGCAATGACCATCATGGTGTTTGGAGCTGCTAAGAAAACAGGGTTCATTCGAATAATTAAGTACACACCAGCCGTCACCATGGTGGCCGCGTGGATCAGCGCTGATACTGGCGTAGGACCTGCCATCGCGTCTGGAAGCCAAACATAAAGTGGAATTTGCGCCGATTTTCCTGTGGCTCCGATAAATAAAAACAAAGTTCCAAGTGTCGCAACTCCAAGCCAAGTGCTTTCGGCCACTGTGGGCGCAAGAGCGTTCAGCTCTTGAATGTTGAGTGTTCCAAAGCTAACGAAGAAAATAAACATTCCAATTAAAAAGGCCGCGTCACCAATTCGGTTTGTAATGAAAGCCTTCATTCCAGCTGAAGCTTTTTCTTTGTCTGTGAACCAAAATCCAATCAGAAGATAAGACGCTAAGCCCACACCTTCCCAGCCCACGAACAAAGTGACAAGGCTGTCACCTAAAACGAGTATTAACATGTTGAAAATAAAGAAGTTCAGGTAGGCAAAATATTTCGCGACGTTTTTATCATGGTGCATGTATCCAATGGAAAAAACATGGATCAGAAAACCCACACCAGTAATTATCAAAATCATAAGGCTTGAAAGTGGATCAACTAAGAATCCAAAGTTGATGCTTAAGCTTTCCACATTCATCCATGAACCGTAGTTAACTAATATACTTCTAGATTCGGGCGCCATTCCTTGAAGCTCGAGCCAGAACAAAACGGCTGCGACAAAAGATATGAAGACCGCAACCGAAGCGATTATGCCTGATACATTGGCCGAGTGGTGTTTTCTGCGAAAGCCATTGATCAGAAAGCCAATCAGTGGGCTAGCAAGAAGAATGGACATCAAAGCTGTTTGACTCATGGGCTATCCTTTTAAATGTTCGAAGAAACGAATATTAACTTCTTTAAAGCGCTTAAAAATTGATACGGCGAGTGCCAAACCAACAGCAGCCTCTGCGGCAGCAATTGTCATGACGAAAAAAACCATAATCTGACCGTCGATGTTGCTGTTGTACTTACCAAAAGCGATAAAGCTTATATTAACTGCGTTAAGCATGAGCTCGATGGACATGAGCATCACAATGGCATTCTTTCGCAGCAGGACGCCAATCATGCCTAGGCAAAAAAGAACCGTCGATAATACTAAATAATGATTTAAACCAATCTCTAAGAAAACATTAGTGTTTACCATGCGTACCTCCCTTGCTTCTAGACAGAGCAACAACGCCGACTGCGATGACTAAAAGCAGAACACCCAAAGCTTCAAATGCAAAAATATGCTGAGTGAAAAGTCGGTAGCCCAATGTTTTCGTCGAATCAATTTGAGCAGCTGCCTGAGGCGCACTAGATCCAAGCTCGCCGCTTGAGCTGTAAAGAATCGCACCAATTAATAATCCCGCAAGTAAACCAGCCGCCAAAAGTTTAATGGCTCCTGTGACTTTGCCTCGTGCGAAAGATTCAACCTCGTGTTTTAAATCAAACAACATCAACACCATGACAAATAAAACCATCACTGCGCCGGCGTATACGATGAGTTGAACACCCGCCACGAAGAAGGCTTCCAAAGTCACAAACACTGCGGCCACACTGACCATTGTAAAAGCAAGTGAAAGGGCCGCGTAGATAGGGTTTGTAAGGGACACAACCATAACTCCACCCGCCACCGTAGAAAGCGCCAGGAACCAAAATAAAAAAGCATCAGCTGTCACAAGAACTCCTTAGTTCTAACTTAAGAAACTGCGTAGATGATTACGGCTGTTGCAATTGTGTTTGCAAGCGCCCACGGCAACATTGTTTTCCATCCCAAATCCATCAATTGATCATAGCGAAAACGGGGAAGGGTCCAACGAACCTGAATAAAGATCCACAAAAAGATCGCAAACTTTACGTTATAAGATAAAAAGTGAATCAAAGAATTAAGGCCCCCGGCTCCAGCTTCTGAAAATCCCCAACCCAAAATAATTTGCTGTAGTTCATCGGGAGTAATTCCTGGAATTCCATATCCACCAAAGAAAAACGTAGTGGCAAGACCAGATGCAATCATCATGTGTCCGTACTCACCGATGAAAAACATCAACATTTTAAATCCACCGTACTCGGTATGAAATCCCGCAACTAATTCTGCTTCGCCTTCGGCCAAGTCAAAAGGAAGGCGATTTGATTCAGCAAAGGCAGCTGCGAAAAATAACAAAAATCCAATGGGTTGATAAAAAATTCCCCAGTTGGGAATCCACGAAACGGCGGAAGTGATTGTGTGGCCAAACGCTGTGAACTGAAGCGGCCCCTGTTGAGCTTGAATCATTTCCGTTAAATTGAAAGTTCCGTAAAGCAAGATCACACCAACAATCGAAAGTCCCAAAGCCAATTCGTAAGAAATAACCTGAGCGGCTGCACGAAGCGCACCTAATAGCGAAAATTTAGATCCTGAGCCCCAGCCCGCCATAAGAATCGTGTAGGCTGCCAATGAAGAAACACCCAAAATAAACACAATGCCCACACCAATTTCATAACCCTGAACGCGAAATGTGTAGGGACCCCAAGTGGATCCCAGCATTTCAAAGGCCGGAACCATAAATGGAAGCGACATGGGAATCGCTGCGTACGCCAATGTTGCAGGAATAAGTGCAAACACAGGAGCTGCGTAGAATAATTTTCGAATGGCTTTATCGGGAGCAAAGTCTTCTTTGGTGATGAACTTGACCGCATCAGCCAGAAGCTGAAGCAATCCCAAAGGACCCACGCGATTAGGGCCAAAGCGATTTTGAATGAAGGCCGAGCCCCTTCTTTCTAACCAAACAAGTATTGGCACAGCTTGAACCATTAAAAGAAAAACAACGATAAGCTTAACGGCATTAACGGTTATTTCAAAAACATCATTTCCCATTTAGTCCCACTCCAACGCACGAGATTTTACTCCCCACCACAAGCCATAAATAAAAATTGCTATAAATACGCCCATTGAAATCATGATGGGTGTTCCCATGCCATTCGCGATGAAATCTCTGAATGAAATGGCCCAAGGGTACATAAAAATAATTTCAATATCGAAAAGGATAAATAAAATCGCGGTTAAATAAAATTTTACGGAAACCTTTGATTCTTTTTTGTCTTGGCCTGGAATTCCGCACTCATAAATATCTCGCTTGACAGCTGAGTTGTTTTTTCTTTGTCCACCGATGGCGCGGGCTAAAAAAATAAGAGCTGTTCCGAAAATGGCAATGAAGATAGTAAGGAATATGATTCCACCCAGCGGCATCTCTGACACGTTTCCTCCTGATGTTGATAGCCTAGTGCTGTCTTACACGTTGTTTTCTTATAAATGCTTCGTTATACGCTTTATGTTATAGACGTGTCTTTAACGATTTCCAAGAATTATGAATGATAAAAAACAAGATTGAATCTACACACTTGCGGCTCGAATCGATGATCGAAAGATCTTTCGAGTCACAATCGAAAAAGACTCGAGTGATTGGCTCCTCTTCATCGCTGCCTTTGGCGTTTTTATTGTCGCTGACGCACTCTTCCAAAATTCACTCGTTGCCGCATCTTGTCGTTGTTCCCAGTGAACAAAAAGCTAAAGACTTTCAAGACTTTCTGCAGTTTTTTAATCCCTCAAGTTCATCAACAATCTTAAAAGGTTTTGATGTTAGTCCCTACTCTGGATTGACGTGTCAAAGTGGTGTTGGTGCTGCGCGATTAAGATTCCTTTTCGAAATCTCGAACCTAGCTAAGCCCGGTGAAATCTATATTACGACCAAGGCCGCTCTTTGCCAGAAGACGATTCCCTATCAAGCTTTTCAAAATAATTTAATCAAGATTAAAAAGGGCTCCTCATTATCAAATGATTTTGCCACCCAATTAAGCAATTTAGGTTATCGCTCTTCACCCGTTGTTGAGGACGTTGGCCAGTTTGCAATGCGCGGAGGCATACTTGATGTCTTCTCTCCTAGCTTAAAAAGACCCGTTCGAATTGAGCTTTTTGGCGACGAAGTCGAATCCTTAAGGTTTTTTGATTCGGATTCCCAGCGGGGCGAAGAAGATCTTTCACACTTTAGTATTTCGCCTGCAAAAGAAACTCTTTATCTTGATGAAGAGTATGAAAACCTAGTTGCTCAAGTTCGTAAAGATTTCGCTGACCGAAAAATTTCCAATCCTGAATCCGAAGCCCTACTGCGGTCATTAGTTTTAAGGCATGAATTCAGCGGGCAAGAATTCTTAATTCCTTATTTTTATTCCAAGCCCTCACAAGTGCTCGATTATTTCAATGGCGATTTTCACACCTGGTATGTGGACACATTATCAATCAATCGCGAGTTTGATGAGTGGACTCAATCTCTAACTCTCGATTCTAAATCCAGCCAGTCCCAATTGATATCACCTCCGCTAGATGGGCTCTTCGTTCAAGCCCATGAGCTTTCACTAACAAACGATGGTCGAACTATTGAATTTTCATCCATTGACGAAATGACTGATGAAAAAAACGAAAGCATTAAGATTCAATACTCGACGACTTCACCGCTTGATATTACTCGCATTTCCAATCAAGAAATTTTTGGCTCTCCAGCATGGACAGATGCTTTTAAAAATAAACTTCATGCGCACCTGGATTTGGGTCGCAAGATTTGGATCACTCACAAGAACTCGACGTCATTAGAAAAAATTCGTTGGGCTTTAAAGTCCATGGATGTTCCTTTTCAAGACTGTACCGATTCAGATTATTTATGGGACTCGTGGCTGCATTCCAGGGAAAAATCTGTTTTGCTTATTCCACGAGGACTCGATGAGTCGGCCCTTTTTTCAGACGAAGAAATCCTTCTTCTGCAAGAAGAAGACTTGCTTGGAAAAAGACAACGAAAGAAAAGCTCTGCTGTCGCTGATTTTCAAAAGCAAGCGAAGCGACTTAACTTCGGAGATCTAAAGCCAGGCGATTATGTTGTCCACGTAAAGCACGGCATCGGTTTGTATGACGGCCTACAAGTCATGAACATCGGTGGGGTTCAGTCTGAATTCATTCAGGTCAGTTACAAAGATAAAGATAAATTGTACTTACCTGTGTACAGAATCAATCAGTTACAAAAATACTCAAGTGGAGTTGTCCAGGCTGGCCTTGATAAGCTGGGTGGACAGGCTTGGGAAAAAACAAAAACAAAAGTGCGCGGCCATTTGCGCGATTTGGCTTCAGATTTATTAAAACTTTATGCCCAAAGAGCAGAACTCACTCGTGAATCCTTCGTTTGGGACGAAGGTGATCTGCTAAAATTTGAGCGAGGATTTCCTTACGAAGAAACTGATGATCAGCTTCGCGCCATTGATGATTTAATGAAGGATTTCAGATCCACAAAGCCCATGGATCGCCTCATTTGTGGTGACGTGGGTTTTGGAAAAACAGAAGTGGCCATGCGCGCGGCTTTTGCTGCTTTAGCCAGTGGCAAACAAGTGGCTGTTTTAGCACCCACTACAGTTCTTACTTTTCAGCACTTCGAAACTTTTAAAAAAAGATTTCAAGGTTGGCCCTTTGAAATCCGTGTGTTGAATCGCTTCGTTTCAAACGCTGACGCTAAAAAATATGTCAAAGAAATGCAAGAGGGCAAAGCCCACGTGCTGATAGGAACTCACCGTATTTTAAGTAATGATATTAAATTTCAAAATCTTGGGCTTTTAATTATCGATGAAGAGCAAAAGTTTGGTGTGGCTCATAAAGAAAAAATGCGAAAGATGAAAGTCTCTGTGGATACTCTGGCATTATCAGCTACGCCCATTCCTAGAACCTTGAACATGAGTCTTAACGGCATTCGTGATCTAAGTTTAATCAATTCAGCACCCGTTGACCGCTTACCCACTCGAACATTTATTTGTAAATTTGAAGCTGAAACTTTTAGAAAGGCTATTCTTTCTGAAATCCAAAGAAACGGACAGATCTACTTTATTAATAACCGAATAGAATCTCTCTATGGTTTGGCTGACGAACTTCGTGCCTTAGTTCCTGAGGCTCGCATTCGAATCGCCCATGGACAGATGCCCGAACACGAACTTGAAAAAGTGATGCTCGAGTTTTTTAATCATGAAATTGATATGCTGATTTGTACGGCCATCGTTGAGTCGGGAATGGACGTATCCAGAGCTAATACCATGTTTATTAATGAGGCTCAGCTTTTTGGCCTTAGTCAGCTTTACCAACTTCGTGGCCGCGTGGGGCGCAGTAAGCAGCGGGCGTATTGCTATTTGGTTTTACCAAGAAATAAAGCCATCGATAAAACGGCTGAAGAGCGATTAAGAATCATTCAAGAAAACACAGCTCTTGGAAGTGGAATTAAAATCGCGCAGTATGATTTGGAACTTCGAGGTTCTGGAAATATTCTAGGTGAAGATCAATCCGGCGATGTGAACGCAGTCGGCTACGAACTATATATGGATCTTTTAAAAGAAGCCTTGGCCGATGCCAGGGGTGAAGAGCCCGATGATATTGAATTGGATCCTGAAATTAATTTAAAAATTCCTGCGCTAATTCCGGATCAATATATTCCTGATATCAGACTTCGATTGGGTTACTACAAAGCTCTGTCTGACATCGAAGGCGAAGCTGATCTTGAGGCCATTGAAGCGGAACTTAAAGATCAATTCGGCCCGCTTCCAGAACAAGTTACGAACCTTATGGGTCTGATGTTGATTCGTCATGTTTGTAAAAAATTAAAAATCAAAGATGTCAGTTCAGGTGTGAAGTCCATTTCACTTCAGTTCACAGATAAAACACCACTTAAGACACCCACTATTATTTCTTTAGCTTCAAAAGATAATAAAAAATATTCCATCACCCCTGATAGTCGATTGAATGTTCGTCTTAGTAATCAGTCCTGGGCATTAGTTTATGAAGAGCTCAGGTATTTATTAACACTGATCTAATGAATGGCAGTGATTTAGTATTCGAAAATCAATGAAGCACCTAAATCAAATTCATTTTCCAAATCAGGATCAGGAGCAGATTCGCTCATGAAAGAGCTTGATGCATAAAAATTAACAAAGACGGCTTTCAGACCTGTCTCTTTCCTGGCCTGTAAAGCAGTTGCGGGTTCGATCCAATCAAGACCAAGTAGTCCGCCAACTCGGACGTGGTAACCAATATCTGTAGAATATCTTTTCACTTCGCCCGGCTGATCTTCACTGGTTTCTGCGTATTCAGATTGCCAAATCCCCGCACCAAAATAGGGGACGAAGTAGGGTTCATCCCAAAAGTTATCAAGATTCAAAACCAGTGTTGCTGAATAGCGAGTTATATCTAAACCAGCTTCAACCTGGATGCGGCTATCTGTCGCTGACAGTTGACCGTAACCAAGTAGCATCGAAAGAGCACCCCAAGAGAAGTTATACTTCGGTCCTAATTCGGCACTCATCATTGTCAACCCGTCAGAGCCAAATAATGATTGAAATGAGTTATCATCAAATTGAGAAACTAAGTTTGGAAAATCGACTTTTTCTGCACCTAACGAGAATGAAAAACCCCAGGGATTTTGTCTTTGCTTATAGGGAAGAAATATATCCCGAGATGTTCTGATTTCCACATATTCTTCTGTTGCACGCTCGCGCACCTCAACAAGTTCTTGTTCATCAACTTGTGGTTGATCTGGGTTCTCTTCTTGCTGCTGGCTTTGCAACATTTCTGGCTCTGCTTCAATAGATTCATCGATATTGACAACATCATCAAGAATATCAAACTCATCTTGAGTAAAAGCAGGAGTGGTCGAAAGCGCCGATAAAAGCGCAATCAGTGAAGCAATCCGAATCAGTGATTTCATCTAGTTATAGACTAGCTAACAAATGAATTTTTGATGAGGGGCAGCTATGAGAAACTGAACCAAGAGCCCGTCTAGGACTCTTGGAAAGTATTTAGTGACTGGACTTTTGCTTAAGATCAAGACCGCTTTGAAGTTCTGCGATTCTTCTTTGAGTTTCATCCCACTTTTTATCATCAAGTTGCTGAGTCAAAAGTGTATTGTTTTGTGATTTTAGTTCTTCGTTAAATTGATCAACCTGCACATCTTCGGCACTGGTGCTGAATTCAGCTAAAACGATCACACCTTCAGGGCTGACTTCACAGTATCCAGATGAAACAACAACTTTTGAATATTGTGTTTCACCTTTGAGTCTCCATTTCATGATGCCCGTATTAAGCTTCGTCATGATCGGGGCGTGTCCTGCAAGAATGTGAAGTTCACCTTTATAGGCAGGAACCAAGACGTCTTCGACTTCTTGGTCCATCACAATTTTTTTCTCAGGAGTAAAAACTGATAGTTTCATTATGTTGCCTGTATTTTTTTAGCTTTTTCTACAGCCTGTTCGATTGTTCCAACCATGTAGAACGCTTGTTCAGGAAGTGCATCGTGCTTACCGTCTAGGATTTCGCGGAAACCTTTGATGGTGTCTTTGATATCTACGTACTCTCCCTTAATGCCGGTGAAAACCTCACCCACGAAGAAAGGCTGAGATAAGAAACGTTGTACTTTACGTGCACGGTAAACAACTAGCTTATCGTCTTCGGATAATTCGTCCATACCAAGGATCGCGATGATGTCTTGAAGCTCGCGGTAACGTTGTAATAACGCCTGAACATCACGAGCTGTTTTGTAATGCTCTTCGCCCACGATCAATGGATCAAGAATACGAGAAGTTGAAGAAAGGGGATTTACCGCAGGGAAAATCGCCATAGCTGCAATTTCACGGTCCAAATTCGTTGTCGCATCCAAGTGAGTAAATGTTGTTGCAGGAGCTGGATCCGTATAGTCATCCGCTGGTACGTAAACCGCTTGAACGGAAGTGATAGATCCTTTTTTAGTTGATGTAATACGTTCCTGCATCACACCCATTTCAGTTCCTAGTGTTGGTTGATAACCCACCGCTGATGGAATACGACCAAGAAGGGCAGAAACTTCGGCTCCGGCCTGAGTAAATCGGAAAATATTATCGACGAAGAAAAGAACGTCTTGGTTTTCGATATCACGGAAATATTCTGCAACTGTTAAACCTGTTAAAGCAACGCGCGCACGTGCTCCTGGTGGCTCATTCATCTGACCGAACACAAGAGCAGTTTTCTCGATAACTCCTGAGTCTTTCATTTCGCGCCAGAGATCGTTTCCTTCACGAGTTCGCTCGCCCACGCCAGCAAATACTGAGTATCCACCGTGTTCAGTTGCGATATTTCGAATTAATTCTTGAATCAATACGGTTTTACCCACACCGGCTCCGCCGAATAGACCGATCTTTCCACCCTTTGCGTAAGGTGCTAAAAGATCCACAACTTTAATTCCAGTCATGAGCATTTCAGCAGCAGTTGCTAAGTCTTCAAACTTTGGTGCTGATCTGTGAATATCCCAGTTTTCTTTTGCTTTTACAGGACCAGCTTCGTCGATGGGCTCGCCAACAACGTTAATAATTCTTCCCAAAACTCCGGGACCAACAGGGGCTGCAATCATTTTGCCCGTGTTAGTCACGATCGCACCACGAACTAAACCTTCAGTTGAGTCCATGGAAATCGTACGAACAACGTTGTCACCTAAGTGTTGTGCCACTTCTAAAACAAGGTTGTTTTGCTGATCAGAAATTGTTGTGTTTGTTACCTTAAGTGCCGTGTTGATTGATGGCAGATCTCCGCCTTCAAACTCAACGTCAACTACGGGACCCAATACTTGTTTAATTTTACCATTTGTTGCCATTTTTTACCTCTACTTAAGCGCTTCCGCGCCGCTCGTAATTTCAGTCAATTCAGTCGTAATTTTTTCTTGTCTTAATTTATTGTAGGTCAATGTCAGAGAGTTAATTACGCTCTTGGCATTGGTTGTCGCATTTTCCATCGCTGACATTCGGGCTCCGTGTTCAGAGGCCACGCTTTCGGACATGCATCTGTAGACCTGAAGTTCGAAATGCTTTTTCAAAAGATCTTCGATCATTTCTTCTGCACTGGGTTCGAAAATAAGTTCTTTAGAAAATCCCGACGTGTTTTTCTCGTCTGTGAAGCTAGATGATTCAATACTTGTTGGAATCAAAGTTTCACAAACAACAACTTGAGAGATCGCTGACTTGAATTCGTTATAAACAATACGAACTTCGTCAAAACCACCCTCAAGATATTCTTTTAATAACTTTTTTGCGATTCCAGAAGCGAGATCATAGGAAATGTCTTTTTCTAATTTCGTCACGTAATCAAATGCTTTGAATCCGCGCTTAACGAAGAAATCGTGACCACGACGGCCTACGAAAAAGAGTTCCATCTTTTCATACTTAGACTGGTTGTTTTTAATATACTGATCAGCAAACTTATTAATGTTGGCGTTGAAGCCTCCACAGAGTCCACGGTCAGAAGTTAATACAACTAAAAGTACTTTTTTAACTTCTGTGCGGGCTTCCATTAGCGGATGGGAAAGCTTGTGGGTATCTGCGATATCTGCAATCACTTTTCGCAGAGAAAGCGCATAGGGCCGCATATTTACAATATTATGCTGAGCCTTTCTGAGCTTTGCAGCTGACACAAGCTTCATGGCTTTTGTGATCTGCTGAGTGTTTTTAGTCGACTCAATTCTGAGTCGAATATCCTTCAAACTTGCCATAGAATTTACTTCTTACCTTGGCTGGGTTGAAAAATAGCTTTGAATTCCACAAGTGCTTCAACAAGCTGCTTTTTGGTCGCATCGTCCATGGCTTTCTTCTCAGAAATATTCTTCAAAATATGCGAGTGCTTGGTTTTCAAGAAATCAACCATTTCGATTTCGTATTTTTTGATATCAGTTTCAGCCACACCGTCAGTGTAACCATTTGATACCGCAAAAATCGCAACGATTTGATCTTCAACTTTTACAGGGCTGTAAATGTTTTGCTTTAATAATTCAACAAGTCGCTTTCCGCGAGCCAATTGTTGTTGAGAGGCTTTATCTAAATCAGACGCAAACGCAGCAAACGCCTCAAGAGCGCGGTACTGAGCCAATTCCAATTTCACAGATCCCGCCACTTGCTTCATCGCTTTAATTTGAGCTGCTCCACCCACACGAGAAACTGACTTACCCACAGATACCGCAGGACGAATACCTTTATAGAACAAATCTGTTTCTAAAAAGATCTGACCATCAGTGATCGAGATCACGTTTGTTGGGATATAGGCAGAAATGTCACCGGCTTGTGTTTCGATGATTGGCAGAGCTGTTAATGAACCGCCACCCTTATCGTCAGATAGTTTAGCAGCACGCTCGAGCAAACGAGAGTGGAGATAAAATACGTCGCCAGGATAAGCTTCACGACCTGGAGGTCGTCTTAATAAAAGTGATAACTGACGGTAAGCTTGAGCTTGTTTAGTTAAGTCATCATAAATAACAAGCGCATGTCTTCCAGAATCACGGAAGTATTCGGCCATTGCAGTTCCAGAGTAGGCAGCTAAGAATTGTAATGGAGCTGGGTCAGATGCGCCTGCAGAAATAACAGTTGTGTATTCCATAGCACCAGTTTGTCTGAGTTTTTCTACCACTTGAGCAACGGTCGATTGTTTTTGTCCAATCGCGATATAAAAGCACTGAACGTTCTGACCTTTTTGGTTGATGATCGTGTCGATCGCAATTGCGGTTTTACCCGTTTGACGGTCACCGATGATTAATTCACGCTGACCACGGCCAATTGGAATAAGTGCATCGATGGATTTAATACCTGTTTGTAAAGGCTCGCCAACGGGCTGTCTGTAAACGATACCAGGAGCTTTCAATTCGACCACTCGAGAGTGGGGAGTGTTGATGGGGCCTTTTCCATCAATTGGATTTCCTAGCGCGTCTACTACGCGGCCAAGAAGCGCTTCACCAGCGGGAACCTGAACGATTTTTTTAGTTCTTTTAACTGTATCGCCTTCTTTGATGTAACGATCTTCTCCGAAGATAACCACACCCACAAAGGACTGCTCAAGGTTAAGGGCCATACCCTTTGTGCCGTTTGAAAACTCAACAAGTTCGCCGGCCATAACATGGTCAAGACCAAATACGCGCGCAACCCCGTCACCTACGGAAATTACACTTCCCGTTTCACTGACTTCAATTTTTTTATTGTACTGATTGATTTGTTCTTTAAGAACTCTGCTGATTTCGTCCGCTCGGATTTGAGTTTCCATTTTGCTCCCTGTTACTAAAAAGTCGTATTTAAAATTTTATCTGATAATTGATTTAAATGTGTTTGCAAGCTGTCGTCGAAAGTCCAACCGCCCACTTCAACACGAACTCCGCCTAATACGGTCGCGTCTGTTTGCGTTTCAAGTTGAATTTTCTTATTCATAATTTTTGAAATTTTGGCTTCGTATTCTTTTTTCAACGCTTCAGACACAGCTTGCGATGATTTAATCACCCCGCGAGTTGTGCCCTGTTGGCTATCTAATATTTCTTGGTTGGCCATTACTATATAACTTAAAATTCCAAAGCGTGATTTATCGACCAATAACAACAAAAAGGCCTGAACTTCTTCATCAACCTTTGCACTTGAGAAAAGTTTTTTTAAAAGATCTTTTTTAGTTTCTTTGGAAACGGCCGTGCTTTCAAAAAATGATTTGTATTCTTCGTTGCCGTTGACAGCCTGGCTAATTGAAGACAGCTGGGAAGCGTAGGCTTGAGCCGATTCTTTTTTCTGTCCAAGTTCGAAAAGAGCCTTGGCGTATCTTTTTGCTAATACAACCTGGCTCATATTTTAACTCCTTCAATTTGATTCGAGAATTGATCTTGAAGTTTTTGTTGATCGGCCTGAGTTGTATCTTTTTTCAAAACCTCTTGGGCCATTTTAATGGATTCTAAGGCCACATCTTTATGCAGTTCACGCTGAGCTCGCAACACTTCTGTTCGGGCTGCTTCTGCAGCTTCAGTTTTAATTCGTGTTGCTAAATTCTGAGCCTCATTGATCAATTGCTTTTTAAGGTCAGCCGATTCGGCTTGAGCGCGCTGAACACTTTCGGCCGAGGTGCTTTCAAGTTTTGCCAATCGATCTTGAATTTCTTTTACTTTTCTTTCAGCTTCTTCACGAATCTTTTTTGATTTTTCTGCCGATGATAAAAATTCAGTTTTCTTTGAAGAAAAAAAGCCCACTGCCTTTTTGCCAACAACAAAGTAGAGAGCCACAAAAATCACCAACAAATTTGCTGCCTGCCAAAATACAACTGTTGGAATTCCGTCGCCCGAGTGAGCGCCAGCTGCCATTGCCTGTTGATTCGATAGAATAAGTAGTAGTGATTGAATCATTAGTGTTTACCCAAAAGTTTTTGTGTCAATGATTGGACAATTTGTGGAACTTCTTGTTTCAGAGCCGCTTGGGCCGCCGACACGCTTGTTTTAATTTTTGTTCGATTCGCTTCAATCACGACCAAAGCTTCAGAGCGAGCGGCTGTGATAATCTTTTCGTTTTCCTGCGCCACTTGTGAGCGAGCAGATTTATAGACGTCTTGAATTTGTGAATGAACTTCACGAGCGCGTTTTTCATACTGACCGTAAAGATCCACAGATTTTTTTTCTAGATCTGTCGCAAGATCTTCTGATCCCTTGGTTTGATCTTCGCGTGCCATTGCCGCATCTGTGTATGGTTTAAATACATAGAGCGCCAAAAAAGTAATGGCGAAAATAAAAATTCCAAATTGTATGAAAAAGGTCCAATTGAAGCCTAGTTGCTGCAGCATAGTTTCCCTCGGAATGAGGGAATTAGCACTTCCTAGAAACTGGGGTCAAGATGTTATTATAATTGCCTAGCCTCTGGGCATATGTGATGCGCCCTCAAATACGACGCCTTCTTCAATTTTTAGGCTGGGACTTGTAACGGTGCCCTTAAAAACTGCAGGTGGCTGCATGACGACTTTTGTTCTGGCAAATAAATTACCCTCGACGTGTCCACTTAAAAAAATCGTATCGGCCTCAATTTGTGCTGTCACATGTGCTGTTTCGTTTATAATGAGCGTATCTTTAGTGAATATTTCTCCGCGAAATTGTCCGCCAATTTGCACCGTGCCCTCAAAGGTGAGCTTGCCTTCAAAGGAAGCTCCTTTATCTAAAAGGGCTGTGACCTGCGAGTTGATTTCGTGATCTTTCAATTGCGCACTCCCTGCCTTAGTTTTTCAACAATATTAGTCAACTCATCATCAGAGTAGAAATGAATGCTCATTTTGCCCTTTGAGTTTTGATAATCAATTGTCACTTTTGTTCCCAGGATTTTTTGTAGCTCATCCGATAGTCCCGCAATCAGTCTTTGGGTCACACTGCTAGCAGCTGCGCCATTAAGCGTCGAGCCCTCTGTGTTCGCTTTTGGCTTGTTGATTTCGGCAATTGTTTGCTCGAGCTTTCGAACAGAAAAGCCATCCTCAATGGATTGAAGTGCCAGTTTTTTTTGCAATTTTAAATCAGAAAGACCCAGAAGGACTTTTGCATGCCCCGAAGACAGCTGGCCCGTTTGCACTAAGGCTCTTGTTTCAGGAGACAGTCTTAATAGTCTAAGTGAGTTAGCAACTGTGGCTCTTTCTTTACCCACACGGTCTGCAATTTGTTCTTGAGTCAGTTTAAATTCATTTTGTAATCTTTGATAACCTTCGGCCTCTTCGATGGGGTTGAGGTCTTCTCGCTGTAGGTTTTCAATTAATGAAAGCTCTAGAGTTTTTTGGTTCGAGTAATTTCGAATCAAAACGGGAACTTCATGAAGTCCTGCTTGTTGCGCGGCCCTCCAACGCCTTTCTCCGGCCACGATTTCAAAATTACCCAACTGGCCACTGCCGACAGGACGAACCACGAGTGGCTGCAAAATTCCGTGTTCTTTAATTGAGCTTGAAAGCTCCTCTAATGATTCTTTGTCGAAATGTTTTCTAGGCTGGTAAATTCCACTTTTGAGCTTTTCAATGCTTACGGTCCAAACCTTATCCTGAGAGGTCATGCTTTCTGTTGGTGCCGGCACCGGCTTGACCGTCTGTGCTGTTGAGGGCGCCGCTTGAGAAGGGGCGGACGACTTCTCGGAAGGTTCTTCTGTCATTTGAGCACCGCTCAACAATGAACCCAATCCACGACCCAAACCTTTTCTTTTGTTTTGAGTTTCTGTATTAAATTCAGACATTTAGGTCTCCTGCATAGGATTCTTGTTTTTTCCCGGATGTGCGCGTAACGACCTCTTTTGCGAGCTCAAGATAGGTCGATGCGCCAACTGATTTAGGATCGTAATCCAATATGGAGACGCCGTGGCTGGGGGCCTCTGAAAGCCTTACGTTTCTTGGAATAATGGCTTTGAAAACCTTTTCTCCAAAGTGAGATTGAATTTCTGTCACAACGTCGTGGCTTAAGTTATTTCTTTTATCAAACATCGTTAAAACGATTCCCTCTATATGTAGAGTGGGATTCAGGCTTTTCTTTACAAGACCTGCCGTGTTTAAAAGTTGGCTGAGACCTTCGAGGGCATAATATTCACATTGTAATGGAACCAAGAAAGAGTCTGCAGCCGTTAGGGCATTAAGAGTCAGTAAACCTAGGCTTGGTGGACAATCTATTAATATATAGTCAAATTTGTGCTTCACCAGCTCAACGGCTTCTTTGAGTCTATATTCTCGTTTGGCGAAGTCTACGAGCTCGATTTCGGCCCCGACTAGGTCGGGATTGGCTGTGGATACAAATAAACCCGTATTTTGAACTGGAACCATGACTTCGGCTAAGGTTTTCTCGCCGATCAACACATGATAGCTGTTGGCCTCTTGAGTCGCGTATCTTTTTATCCCAAGTCCGCTTGATGCATTACCTTGTGGATCTAAATCGATGAGAAGAACTGATTTTCCCAGTTTTGCTAGTGCGGAGCTTAGATTAACGGAAGTTGTGGTTTTACCGACTCCACCTTTTTGATTTGCAATACATATCACTTTTGCCATGAAATCTCCTTAGCGATATAAAAGTAGTGTTTTGCTGGTCATGCAAGAGATTTTGCGATTTTGCCGTTAATTTAGGATGAAAATATGCCGATGTTCCACGTGGAACATATGAAAATGCCGCTTTACCTCCTATTTTTTGTTATTTTATCGATTCTTGGCTGCAATCGCCCCGATTCCAACGCCTATAAACTTGATCCCATACTTCAGGATTATCAATCTCAACTGGCTTCAACCATTGCCGAAAGCGAATCCGTCACAAAACAACGCCTAGATGTAGAGAAAGAACTCAAAGAAAGCT
Organism: Bdellovibrionales bacterium Ga0074139; assembly: GCA_001464795.1. GTDB lineage: Bacteria > Bdellovibrionota > Bdellovibrionia > Bdellovibrionales > Bdellovibrionaceae. The sequence goes on along the minus strand of LNEB01000015.1, from coordinate 220,904 downwards.
TGCCACAAACCGGACAAGCCTCCATTCATCGAAAAAGAATAGCTGATATGAGTAATAGGATTAGCCAACTTGATCAACAAATAAGGTTTTGGAAAATTAGAATCGAGTCTCGAGCCAAAGAAGCACAGGCTGAGTATCTAACCGCCAGAGAAAAAAACCAACCGTGGCCAGATCCGAAGGCTGTGGATAGTTACTATGCCCAAAAAAGACTTCGTCTATCAAAATTAGCTTGGGATAATAAAGATAGATTAGCCAAATCTAAGGAACCACAAAAAGAAAAGGAGCCTGAACAGGCCCCTTAATAGTCAGACTACTATGAATGTTCCACGTGGAACATTCAGGATATCTTATCTGTTTTGACCACTGCGAATCTGACCTCGCCAACGGGTAGTCTGTATTCTTTGACTAGCCCTGGACTCCAAACAGAACAAAGCTGAGTGGGAATGTCGGCGACCTCCATTCCCCAGTTCTCTGCACGCATATGATAAACAGCTCCGCCCACAGAAACAGACTTTCGAGTATTCAAAATGAGTTTTGAAATATTAGCTAGTCCTCGCGAGACCGCATACTTAATAGAAGCTGCGGGCAAAGCCTCAACAGTGCTTTCGACAACTTGAACATTAGCCAAACCCATCTTTGCTGCACACTGCGTTAAGTACTCGGATTTTCTTTTGTCTGCTTCAACAAGAACGAATTTTTTTGCAGGATAAAGGACGGCTCCAATAAGCCCTGGAAAACCAGCTCCTGATCCTAAATCATAAAGAGTCTCGATACTGGGGTTATCGCTAAATATAGCATTCAAAGCATAAATGGAGTCTGCGTAATGAATAGCGTCGGCAAAACTAACTGTTTTGGGCGAAACAAACTGCAAAGTTTTATCGGCCTTTAAAAATTCATCAAAGTGAATTTTAAGCTTAGCAAGTTGGTCTTTGGGGATTTGATTAAACCAGGTCTCGAGGCGCCAGTGGGGCTGATTGATTGTGGGTGTCGGCGTGTCGGACATGAGATTTCTCCTTGGAGGCTTGAGAGCTTTTCAAAGATATCATGATAGCTTGAATGGCTGAAGGATTAACACCACTAATGCGTTGAGCTTGGCCCAAAGTACGAGGACGAACACGGCTAAGTTTATCAATTTCCTCGGTGGACAGGCCTTTGATCAGATTATAATCCATGTCTTGCGGCAACAGTAGTTCCTCAAACTTTTTTGCCTGACCAATAAGCTCGAGTTGCCTTTTAACATAGCCAGCATACTTCACATCAATTTCAACGGCGTCTGAAACAAGTGGATCAATATCTAAATCAAAACCAAAACTTTGAATCACAGATGGGTTCACATCCGTTCTTCTTAAAAACTCTTCAAGGGTTAAGGATTTTGTCATCGCGACCATGCCTAATGATTGCAATTTGGCTTGAACCTCTTGGTTGGGAAATATTTTGGTACTTTTTAAAAAAGCCTTTTGTGCAGACCTTCTTTGGTGAATATCTTCCATTTTTTCAAGATGCTGAGAGCTAGCGAGACCAAGACCTCGAGAAACTAATGCCAATCGATCTAATGTATTGTCTTCACGCAAAACTAATCTGTGCTCGGCTCTGGAAGTAAACATTCTGTAGGGCTCACGGGTTCCCTTGGTGACAAGATCGTCAATCAAAACTCCGATGTAGGCTTGGTCACGCCCAAGTATAAACTTATCTTTGTTTAACAACTTGTGAGCTGCATTTATGCCAGCCACAAGGCCCTGCACGGCGGCCTCTTCGTAACCGCTGGTCCCATTGATTTGTCCCGCTAAAAATAAATTCTGAATAGTGCGCGTTTCGAGACTGTGCCAGATCTGGGTAGGTTCTATAAAATCGTATTCAACCGCATAACCAGGGCGAACCATTTTAACATTTTCAAGACCAGGAATTGTTCGAAGAAATTGATATTGAATTTCCTCTGGAAGACTTGTTGAAATTCCCTGAAGGTAAATCAGATCAGAATCCAAACCTTCGGGCTCTAAAAAAGTTTGATGGCTTTCACGGTCCACAAATCTTGATATTTTATCTTCGATGCTGGGACAATACCTGGGGCCTGTACCCTCAATGATCCCACAATACATAGGTGATTTATCAAGATTATTTCTAATAATTTCATGAGTCTCAGTTGTAGTACGAGTTAAGTGACAAGCAATTTGAGGCAGTTGAAAATGTTCTGATGATTTTAAAGAAAAAGGGAAAAAATGATCGTCACCAAATTGAGGAGTTGTTTTAGACCAATCAATGCTGGAATTGAGCAGTCGAGGTGGTGTCCCTGTTTTTAATCTACGAACAGTGAAACCATTATCTTTTAATTGATCTGAAAGACCAATAGAAGCTTTGTCACCCACGCGACCACCGGCGGATTGCTCGAGACCGATATGCATCACGCCGTTTAAAAAGGTTCCTGCGGTTATAATAACAGCCTTAGAAAAAATCTGAGCTCCGTCATGGGTCACAACCCCGCGACATTCGCGTTTCTCAAGAATAAGAGATTTAACCTCTCCCTCAACAACTTTTAAATTTTGTTGGTTTGAAAGAATTTGAGTCATAGTTTCAGAGTATTTCTTTTTATCATTCTGAACTCGGGTACCACGAACGGCAGGACCCTTTGATGAGTTCAATCGTTTAAATTGAATACAGGTTTGATCCGCTACATGGCCCATTTGACCACCCAAAATATCAAGCTCTCGAACCATATGACCTTTTGCAAGTCCTCCAATTGAGGGATTACAGCTCATGTAGCCAATGCGTTTAATATTTGATGTGATTAGCAATGTGTTTTGCCCAAGATTGGCCGAGGCCATTGCGGCTTCAATTCCAGCATGTCCAGCACCCACAACAATGATATCAAAACTATTCACTTAAAAACTCTTTTGCTGAAAATCTACTTACCAATACAAAATTCTTTAAAAACCCGGTCCATGATTTGATCATCAAAACGCTTACCCAACATATCCTGCAAACTTATCAAAGCCTCTTTGAGATCCAAGCTTACAAGCTCTGCACCATCACCCGCCTTAAGGGCGGCAATAGCAGAGCTTATATTCGCCGATGAAACTTTAAGGTTTTCAAAGTGCCTGGCATTGGCCAATAAAACTTCATTTTCAGCCGCTTCATCATCTAAAAGAGTCTTACAAATCTGATTCAAGATACTTTCTTTGCTATGACTATCAAAAGTTGTGGAAAATATCACCTGGGCATCGGGAAGCAGGTTCTGAGTTTGAATAAATTTCATGAACTTTTCAAAGATTTCTGGGGTGACCAAATCTGATTTGTTCGCGATCAACAGAATGTTTTTACCAATTATAAGATCAGGATCAAGAAAGTCCATAGACCAGTCAAGGGGCTGATTGAGATCAAAAACAATCAAACACAGATCTGCATTTTGGAAAACTTCTTTCGTTTTTTTCATTCCTATGAGCTCGATGTCATCAGCCGTTTTTAAACGAATCCCTGCGGTATCTAGAAACACAATTCTTTGACCTTTATGAATCAATTCCTCTGAAACAACATCACGAGTGGTGCCTGCCTGTTGAGACACAATAGATCGATCGTAACCAAGAAGTAAATTAAGCAAACTGGATTTACCTACATTGGGCTTTCCCACAAGAGCCACCTGCAAGCCGTCCTTAATTAAGCGTCCTGTTTGGTAAGTTTTAAGAATTTTTTGAATGTCATTTTCACAGGTGCTTAACTTGTTAATGAGCTCTTCTTGAGTCGTTGTTTCTAGGCCTTCTGTAGAAAAATCGATGCTGGCTTCGATATGGGCAAGGCACCAAGTCATTTCGCTTTCAATTTTTTCAATTTTTTCTGATAGACCGCCCATCAATTGCCTAAAAGCAAGTTGCGCACTTTTTTGTGAGCGACTTTCAATCAGGTTTAAAACACCTTCAGCTTGAATGAGATCTAAATTATTATTCATGAACGCACGGTAAGTGAACTCGCCAGGCCTAGCCGCTTGAGCACCAACAGAAATCAACGCCTTTAAAATTCGGTCACAGATCGTGGGGCTTCCATGACATGAAATTTCAACCGTGGTTTCACCCGTATAAGATTTTCCTTCAGCAAAATAGGAAAAAAGGCACTGATCAATGGATTCCGTAGTGAGTGGATCCTTAAGGTGACCTAAATAGATTTTATGGGATTCAGGGATTTTTGGAAATTGACTGAAAACTTTTCGAATAATGTTTTCTGAATTTATTCCGGAAAGTCTAATGACAGAAATTCCACCAAAACCAGAAGGAGTAGAGACTGCACAAATCGTAGATCTGTCACGGTCTCCACCGTAAATCATAACTTACTCTTGAGCCGCAGACTCTGTTTTAGAATCTTGGCCTTTAACTGGATAAATCTTAATTTTTTTAAATAAACCGTCGCCAAGAGAGCGACTTTTAATTCTTGGATCTTCAGCTAAGTACTGATGAACAATTTTTCTTTCTTTAGGTGGAAGTGCTCTGTAGTAAACAGAGCGGCCCTGTTCGAGTGCGACCTGCTTGAGTTCCTCTGCTTTTTCGATTAAAGCCTGTTCAGTTTCTTGACGAAATCCGCCAGCATCGACAAATACAGCGGTTTTATCATCAGGGAAGTTATGCTGCATCACGCGCTTAATGATCAGCTGAAAAGAGTCTAAAAGCATACCCTTTTTATCTTTCATCAATTCTTCATCGGGACCTGAAAACTCAATCGTCAGTGATGCTCCGTCTTTATCGTTTGTAAACTTTAGATCGTAATCAAGCTCAAAGCCGCCTTTTTCAATTAGACCCGAAAGAGTTTGTTCGACTAAAGACTCAACGCCGCTTGCTTCTTTTTTTCCACCAAATAATTTACTAAAAAAACCAGCCATTATTCCTCCTAATTTTTCATCATTGTCATGAACGTTTTTTGCTGGACGATTCCAAATACTGCGCTGACGACCATATAAAGAGTGAGACCCGCTGGTAAGTTAAGCATAAATAGACTGAAGATCACAGGCATCCAAGTTAAAATTTTAGCCTGCATAGGATCCATGGTTGTTGGTGTCAGTTTTTGTTGAATATACATGGTAATACCCATCAAAATTGGCAAAACATAAAACTTATCATGAAGGCTAAGATCGTGAATCCAAAGGCCAAAAGGAGCTTGATAAAGCTCTACGCTGGATCCAATGACACGGTAAAGAGCGAAAAAGATGGGGATTTGCAACAAGATAGGAAGGCAGCCTGCAAGGGGATTGGCATTATTATTTTTCATAATGGCCATCATCTCTTTATTTAAAGTCACCGCATCGTCTTTATACTTTGCTCGAAGATCTGTTAATAAAGGTTGGATTTTTTGCATCCCTTTCATTGATCTGTATGACATTAAATTGAATGGCAAAACAACGGCCCTAACTAAAAGTGTTAAGAACACGATCGCAAAACCCCAGTTTCCAATTAGAGAATAAAACCACTTCATACTTGCTAGCATTGGCTTAGAAATAAACGCCAGCATGCCATAGTCCATGAGCTCGACAAATTTTTCATGAGCTGCCAATAGACTTTCTGAAGATTTAGGACCTACGAACATTTTATTCTTAAATTGAAATTCGGCCAACTGCGGGATTTGGTAGGTAAGCGCATGAGTGATTGATTTCGAATTAAAATCAGAAATTAACGTCAGATCTGCCAAGATTTCACTTTCATCTAAGAAACCCACAGTAAAATACTGGCTTCCTAGTGAGTATAAATTAATGGCTTTAATTTTTTTCTCAAAACTTTCACTGGCGTGAGAGGTATTGATCAATTCTTTTTTTTCACCTACGAAAGTTAAAAAATCCTGATGTTCATAGGATGGAAAAAGCCATGATGAAGATTCTGGAATAAGGATTTTGTCTTGGCTGGTCAGATTGAATTGACCTGTGACTTGACCTGGGTTTTTTAAGTTTATTTCCTGAAGAAAAGAATAGCTTTCTGGCAGGTAAGTCAGCTTTCTTTCGATTTGTAACTGGCCTATGGAAGTTGTTCCAACAAAGACACCCTTTTCTAGCACTTTAACATCGAAAGATAGTGGTTGCTTGGGGTTACCCCAAGACATTTCAAAAAGACCTGGCTCGGCTGGCGTGAGCGTTATTAGTTTATCTTTACGGTCTGTGTATTTTTTAAGTTCGAAGCGGCCTACCGACATTCCGTTAGAGCTGATCTGAAAACTGACCTTGTCATCTTCGTAACTATAGACCTGAGCAGGCTTAGTAATCAGCTTCACTTCAGAACCCGAATCAGTTGCTGTAGCGGCTTCTTTTGGCTCTGCTTTATTAATAGTTTCAGCTGTCGATTTTCCTGTCTGTTGGCTATCTACTGGTGCCGCCGCTGCAGGAGCTGATTTCATATTAGGATATTTTTTATTGAGGTAGTTTTGCCAAGCAACGTAAAAAAGTCCGATAATAATGATCGCAATGACTGTTTTAGAATCAAATAGTTTGGGCTGTTGTGGTTCTAACATTTTGAGTGGCCTTTCGATGCTGGAGGAGCAGGATCCCATCCTGATGATCCAAAGGGATGACACTTAAGAATTCTTAAAGTGATTAATTTTAAGGAATTAAGAACTGAGTGAGTCTTTAAACAATCCACTGCATATTGTGAGCAAGAGGGATGAAACCGGCATTGTCCACCTAAATGCTGTGATCCCACTGTGCGATAGAGGGCCACTAAAAACAAAAGTGATGTTTTAAGGATTCTTTCTAAAGGTGCTAAAAGTTTTATCAAGAATTGAATCCAATAATTCATGTTCAAGGTCTTTATAAAAATTCTCTTTCTTGTGGGGTCGGAATACGAGATTGATGTTTCCAGTTAAAAACGAAATTGTGTTTTTTCTGGTTAAAAAATACTCACGACACCACCGCTTAAGTCTATTTCGGATAACGGCAGGACCGACTTTGCGACCTGTTGTTACACCCACAGACAAGGAACTCTGATTAGACTGTAAAAACTGTATTTGCAACCAATCAGAAGCTCTGACTTTTCGACCCTTTAAACGCAGGTCGAGGAAGTCAGAGTTCTTTTTCAACTTTTGAAGTTGAAAGTTACTTTCCACCTTTTTTGATCGCAATTGACTTACGGCCTTTTGCTCTTCTTTTCTTTAGAACTTTCTTGCCATTTTTTGTACTGTTTCTGGCGCGAAAACCGTGTTTGTTTTTTCTACGACGCTTGCTGGGCTGATAAGTTCTTTTCATGTGCTCACCTCGGGTTTAACGCATATCAATATTTAATCTAACGTTTCCCTATATATACATCGCGATAATTGAGAAATGACTAGATGTGTGGGGTCGGAATAAAGCACATCGCGGCATGATGGTCAACTGTTGATAACCACCAACCCCCTTGTTATGACCTGCCAACTCGAAATCAGTCGTTTATTTCACGAGCGGGGGCAACACGTGGAAGTGAGTCATAACTTTTGGGATCAGATAAAAACCCAAATGAAAGGTCGAAACCTTAGTAATAAGTCTCTTTCGACTTGGTTAGATCCTATCCAGTTCATTGAATCTCAACAAAAATCAGACAGAGTACGTTTTATTTTAGGGGTTCCTAACCCTCTTCATCAGTACTATGTAGTTGAAAACCTTCAGGAAAAAATTATTTCAGAAATTTCTGAAACTTATAAAACACCGTTTGAGGTGGAGTTCATTGTGACCGGTAAGGCCATGCCGTTGCCTCCTGAAAGTCCACAAGCCTTTGAAGAAGCTTTTTCAAGGCCTTCACATGGTCAACCTTCCAACCAGTATGTTTATAAAGAAACTAAATCACCGCAATCGGACCCATTAAATCAGGAAATGACTTTTTCCACATTTGTGGTCGGTAAAAATTCTGAGTTCGCCCACGCTGCTTGTTATAATGTGGCCCGTAATCCAGGCACAGATGATTATAATCCCCTCTTTATTTTTGGACCCGTAGGTATGGGTAAAACCCATCTTTTACATGCGGCTGGTAATCATATCAGGGAAACCTCACCACATTTAAGAATTACTTATATTTCATTCGAGCGTTTTTTGAACGAATGTATTACCGCCATGAGACACCATCACATGGATAAATTTCGTCTCAAATACCGGGATAATACAGATATTTTATTAGTTGATGATATTCAGTACATTGGTAAGGGTGAAGCCACTCAAAATGAATTTTTTCATATCATTAATACTTTTATAGATTTGAAAAAGCAGGTCATTGTTGCCAGCGACCGAATGCCAAAAGACATTCTAAATATTGAAGATAGAAACAGAACCCGTCTAGAGCGCGGTTTAATTGCAGACATTACAATGCCTGATTTAGAAACTCGTATCGCAATATTAAGATACAAGGCTGAAAAATTAGGTCTTCGCGTTTCCGAGGATGTTGTTGTTTATATCGCTAAAATTTCCAAAAGATCTATCCGTGAGCTCGAGGGTAACCTTAAAAAGATTAAAATGTTTTCTGAACTTCAGGGTTTAGAAATCAATTATGAACTCGTTAAAAGGGTACTGGCGCAGCACGAGACCCAATCTTCTATAAGTGTAGAAGAGATTCAAAGAATGGTGGCTGATCATTTTAAAGTTAAGCCTTGTGACTTAAAAGCAGCCACTCGAGCGAAGCCAATTGTGGTGCCGCGACAAATTGCCATGTATTTAATAAAAAAATTCTTAGATAAATCTTTAGTTGATATCGGAAAAGCTTTTGGCGGCAAAGATCACACGACTGTTATGAATGCTTTGCAGCGAGTCCAATATCTACAATCACAAGATCAGGATTTATTTAAGGATATTGAAGAGTTAGAAACTAGAATCCACAATATCACAGGGATGTGAATATCTTCTGTGGAAACAAGTGGGGATAAGTGAGAGATAACTTTGTGCAAATCGTTTATCCCCAAAAAATGACGGGTCCCAGGAAAGATGTACAGAGCCACTATCCACAGGAGTTATTTAGAATTTACACGGGGTTATGGGATTTGATAGGTTTTCCACTCCCCTACTAAGAAGGCGATATATATATGAATATAGATATAGAGAAAAAAGAGCTGCTTAATTTGATCGGTAAAACTCAGAACATCGTGGAGAAAAGAAACACGATGCCAGTGCTTGTAAACATCCTTCTTGATGCTGATCTGAAAAGATTAAAAGTTTTTGCAACTGACCTGGAAGTCAGCTTGACTGACGAAGTTGAAGCAAAAATAAACCAACCAGGAAAAGTGGCAGTCAGTGCAAGAAACTTATTTGAAATTATTAAACGCCTCTCTGATGGCCCCATTAACCTTACAAAAAAAGAAAACAATTGGTTACAAATCAAACAAGGAAAATACCTCTCAAAAATCGTTGGAGTTAGCTCTGACGATTATCCCGTTTTTCCAACCTACAGCCCGCAAGCTTTTAACAAAATTGGTGCCGCTACATTTTTAGAAATGATCGATAAAACAATTTTTAGTGTATCCAGTGATGAAACTAGGTACCACCTGAATGGCGTCTTTTTTGAAATCAGCCAAGAGGGTTTACGAATGGTCGCCACCGACGGGCACCGAATGAGTTTAATAAATAAACAAATTTCACAACTCAACTCACCTATTCAACAAGGTGTTATTATTCCTCGAAAAGGTCTTCATGAAATAAAAAAGATTTTAGAATCTTTTCAATCCGATGTTGAAATTGCCATTGAAGGTTCACAATTTATTTTGAAAGCCAATTCTACAATTTTGATGATTCGCTTAATCGAGGGAAAATATCCCAATTACCAACAATTTATTCCTACAAAACTTCCATTAAAAATGAGCTTACCAAGGCAAACATTTTTACAATCCTTAGAGCGAGTGGCACTGCTAGCTAATCAGAAATCAAAAGCTGTTCAGTTTTCTTTTTCTCAAGGAAAAGTAGAAATCTCTTCAAGCAATCCAGAACTGGGTGATGCAAAAGAAGAAATGGAAATTGATTATAAGGGCCAAGAAATTAAAATTGGTTTTAATGCAAGATACATTACTGATGTACTCGTTAGTATGAAACAAGATATTGTTGATATTGAACTCAATGATCAGTTATCCCCAGGGTTATTAAGACCTCATGGTGATCAACAATACACTTGTGTTATTATGCCAATGAGAATTTAATGAAATTCAAAAGCATTCGGCTTAAAGACTTTCGAAATTTTGAAAATCTAGAAGTCGAATTTGAAAAAAAAATTAATATTTTTATTGGTCAAAACGGACAAGGAAAATCAAACCTTTTAGAAGCCCTGTCATTATTAATTTTAAATGATTCCTTTCGCTTTGTAGAAAATGAAAATTTAATTAAGTTTCATCAACCGGGCGCTTTTATTGAAGCCTTCTTAGAAAAAGATTCTCTTGATTACAAAGTTCAAATGCAAATTCTTAAAAGTAGAAAAAATGTAATGTGGAACGAAAAAAAAGTTTCACAAAACTTTATAAGAAATCATATTTCCTGTGTCGTATTTAGTCCGGAAAGTTTATCCTCCATAAAAGAAGGCTTTGATGAAAGAAGATTACTGGTTGATCAGGCGCTTATAGCAACTCATTTGAATGGATCCGATCTTGTTTCAGAGTTTAAGAAGGCCCAAAAAACCAGAAATCGAATTCTAAAAGATCACGTAGAAGGTTTATCTGCCAATGCTAGAACAATAGATCTTTTAGAAAGCTTGCAGCCTATCTATGAGAAACTCTGCGTTGATCTGACTTGGGCAAGAATTGAGCTTTTAAAAGGGATTCAGAAGGATTTCTCTGAGGCTGTGCAGTTTATTTTAAAAACCTCTGTGGATATTTCAGTGGAATACTTGGTTTCGAAAGAAAAAAGCCTGGAACTCTCACAAAAACAAATCAATGATGCAATCCATCAAAGATTTGTTCAGCTACGCGATGCAGAACTGGCATCAGGCACTAGTTTGGTCGGACCACACAAGCATGAAATACAATTTTTATTTAATAAAAATGACTCAAGATTTTACTGCTCTCAAGGTCAGCAAAGAGCGCTTATATTGTCTTTCAAAATGGCTCAAATCGTGTATCATAGGAAGGCTCACGGAACCTATCCAATATTGTTATTGGACGACGTTCTGTCAGAGCTTGATGGCATTAAGAGATCTGCACTTATTGAGTTTCTTCATGGCATTAATACGCAGATATTTATGACGACGACAGATCTTCAATTTACATCGGATGTAAATCGAAGTGAGTCCAAAATTTTTGAATTGAAAGAGGGTCGAATTCTATGACGTCCACACAGGAAAAAGGGACAGAGAATACTGAAAATAAAAGTTATGGTGCCGATTCTATTCAAGTACTAGAAGGCCTTGAAGCCGTAAGAAAAAGACCCGGCATGTATATTGGTGATACAAGTTTTAAAGGTTATCACCACTTGGTTTATGAAATTGTTGATAATGCTGTGGATGAATCACTAGCAGGTTTTTGTAAAAGAATTAAAATTGCAATTAATACCGATGAATCCATTACCGTTGAAGATGACGGTCGTGGAATTCCAGTGGGTGCCCATAAAAGTGGAAAATCAGCATTAGAAGTTGTGATGACTGTTCTTCATGCCGGTGGAAAGTTTGATGGTTCATCTTACAAAGTTTCTGGTGGATTACATGGCGTAGGGGCTTCAGTCGTGAATGCACTATCTGCTCGCTGTCATGTGGAAGTTCACCGAGAAGGATTTGTTTGGACTCAAACCTATGAAAAAGGAACTCCTCTCGCACCCTTAGCTAAAGGTGATGCCAGCACTAAAAACGGAACAACGATTACTTTCAAACCCGACCGAGAAATTTTCAAAGACGAATCAATCACCTACGATTTTAATACTTTGGCTAACCGTTTTCGCGAACTTGCATTTTTAAATGCAGGACTGCATTTTTCTTTAGTCGATGAAAGAACGGGCAAAAAGCAAGATTTTCAATATGCCAACGGTTTAGCTGAATTCGTTACTTATTTAAATCAATCAAAAAAACCCTCACACAACGAAGTTGTTTATTTCCGCGGCGAGCGCGACACAGTTGATGTGGAAATCGCTATGCAATGGAATGATTCCTATTCAGAATCTGTGTTTTCTTATTGTAATAATATTAACACAATCGAAGGTGGAACTCATTTGATGGGTTTCAGGTCTGCCCTCACTCGAACAACTAATTCTTATGCTTCAGAAAAAAATCTTTTGAAAGACATGAAAGTATCGCTCGAGGGTGAAGATATTCGTGAAGGTTTAGCAGCAGTTGTATCTGTTAAAGTTCGTGAGCCTCAATTTGAAGGTCAAACAAAAACAAAACTGGGAAATTCTGAAGTTAAAGGGATTGTGGAAACTTTAGTTAATGAAAAGTTAGCGGATTGGTTTGACCGAAATCCGTCACAAGCTAAACATATCATTTCTAAATGCGTAGAAGCTGCACGCGCTAGGGATGCTGCTCGAAAAGCCCGGGATTTAACGCGTAGAAAAACAGCTCTTGATGGCGGCTCATTGCCAGGCAAAATGGCTGACTGCCAAGAAAAAGATCCTTCACTTTGTGAAATCTATCTGGTCGAGGGAGACTCGGCCGGCGGTTCTGCTAAACAAGCCCGGGACAGAAAAACCCAAGCTGTTCTTCCGTTAAAAGGTAAAATTTTAAACGTTGAAAAAGCTCGGTTTGATAAAATGTTATCCAACGAAGAAATTCGTATGATGATTTCAGCTCTTGGTACGGGAATTGGTAAAGACAATGTGAACGCTGATAAAATCCGGTACCACAAAGTTATTATCATGACAGATGCGGACGTGGATGGATCCCATATCCGAACCCTTCTTTTAACATTTTTCTACCGTCAAATGCCTGAGGTCATCGAAAAAGGTTATATTTATATTGCTCAACCTCCACTCTACCGAGCAAAAAAAGGCAGCGTAGAAATTTATTTAAAAGACGAAGCTGCTTTGACAGAACATTTGTTAAAGTCAGGAATTAATTATTTTACTCTTCCTGGTGTGGCTCGTGATGAAGCGGATGTGAAAAAATTTATTTTACAAATTCAGCGCTTCCATCAAATTTTAAAGACCTCAAAAGCTAAGTATGATTCTGATATTCTTTATTTCTTAATTAGCAAAGTGGCAGATTTAGAAAAATCTTTAGAAACAGAAGCGGGTCTTAAAAAGATCGGCGAAGATATCAAAGATTGGATTTTGGCTAATCCTGGCCTTGGAATCACTGAAAACAGTCTGACGATTAAAACCAATGAAGAAACGGGTAAATTAGAAGCTGATATTTTCACTGTTCGCTATGTTGACCGGAAAACCACAAGGTTATCCACAGAGTTTACAAAAAAATCTGAAATTGTAGAGCTGTTAAGTATCTGGAAAAGTATCCAGTCGGTATCAAAGCTTCCAGTGAATGTAAAAATAGGAAACAATGATCAGTCCTTTGAAACTTACGCAGAATTCTATGATCACATCATGGAGGCCTCAAAAAAGGGCCAGTATATTCAGCGCTATAAGGGTCTTGGGGAAATGAATCCCGAGCAACTTTGGGAAACCACTTTAAATCCAGAAAATAGATCCTTACTGCAAGTTACAATTGATGATGCATTGGCAGCCGATGAAACATTTAGCGTCCTCATGGGTGAACAAGTAGAACCACGAAGACAATTTATTCATGACAATGCCCTGTTCGTAAAAAGTTTAGATGTGTAGGTAATTATGGCAAATACTGAAAAAGGCGTTTCAACAGTCGATATTAACAAAGAAATGCGTGAAGCATATCTTCAATACTCCATGAGTGTGATCGTAGGACGTGCACTTCCTGACGTTCGAGATGGCTTAAAGCCAGTGCATCGCCGAGTTTTATTTGCTCAGAATGAAATGAGCAATACCCACGATAAGCCCTATAAAAAATCGGCTCGTATTGTGGGTGATGTGATCGGTAAATATCATCCCCATGGTGATACGGCCGTTTATGATACCATGGTCCGCATGGCTCAAGACTTTTCCCTAAGATATCCACTTCAGGATGGACAGGGAAACTTCGGCTCCATCGACGGAGATTCACCCGCTGCCATGAGGTACACCGAAATCCGCATGAGTCGTTTGGCCGAAGAACTATTGGCTGATATCGAAAAAGAAACCATTCCCTTCGGTCCCAACTATGATGACTCATTAGAAATTCCCCTTGTTCTGCCGGCTAAATTTCCAAATCTTTTAGTTAACGGATCTGCGGGTATTGCCGTTGGTATGGCAACCAATATTCCACCCCATAACCTCACCGAAGTGATTGATGGGTGTATTCATTTAATAAAAAATCCCACTGCACAAGTGGATGATTTGATGCATTTTATTAAGGGACCTGATTTTCCAACTCGTGGAATTATTGCAGGCCGTGAAGGAATTCTACAGGCTTATAAAAAAGGCCGCGGAGTTATTTCTCTTAAAGCTGTTGCTGAAATTGAGCAGAAAAAAGACCACGAAGAAATCATAGTCACTGAAATTCCTTATCAAGTAAATAAAGCAAGACTTATCGAAAGCATAGCCGATCTTGTTCGCGAAAAAACCATCGAAGGTATTTCTGATATTCGTGACGAGTCCTCGCGCGAAGGTATGCGAATTCTAATTCAGTGTAAGCGCGGCGAAAATGCCAGTGTGATTTTAAATAGGCTTTATAAATTTACACAAATGCAAGTGAGCTTTGGTATTATCATGCTAGCTCTGGATGCTAAAAATCAGCCTTTCACTTTTGATTTGAAGCAAATGTTAGAAGCTTTCATTGATCATCGGCGTGATGTTGTAACGAAGCGCTGTATTTTTGATCTTAAAAAAGCTCAAGAACGTGCTCATATTTTAGAAGGTCTTAAAAAAGCACTGGATAATATTGATGCCGTTATTGCGACGATTCGTGGTTCGAAAGAAGCGGCCAGCGCAAAGATTGCATTACAAGACAACTTCCAATTTTCTGAGGTTCAAGCTCAGGCCATTTTAGAAATGCGCCTACAAAGATTAACGGGTCTGGAAAGACAGAAATTAATCGATGAGTTGGCTGAAATTACAAAACAGATTGAATGGCTAAGATTCGTGTTAGCAGATGTTCAAGAAATTTATAAAATTATTGTCACAGAGCTGACTGAAATACGGGACAAATACGGCGATGAAAGACGTACTCAAATCACTGGTGATTTAACAGATATTGAAGATGAAGACCTCATCGCTGATGAAAAGATGGTCGTGACCATCACTAACACAGGCTATATCAAGCGGATTCCAACCGATGAATACCGAGTACAAAAGCGTGGCGGTAAGGGATCCAAAGGTATGGAAACCCGTGAAGAGGATTACGTGACTGATATCTTCACCGCGAATACGAAAACGATGCTTCTTGTTTTTACCGACAAAGGAAAAGTTTATTGGGTGAAAGTTCACAAGCTTCCTATTGGCACACGAACGTCAAAAGGAAAATCTTTAGCCAATGTTGTTCAACTCACTAATGGCGAAAAAGTTTGTTCGATTTTACCAGTCGAGGAATTCACTGAAAGTAAATTTGTAGTTATGCTGACTGAAAAGGGAATAATTAAAAAAACTTCTTTGGATTCCTTTAATAACCCAAGGCAAGCCGGAATTATTGCTTTAACAACAGATCTTGAAGACCGAGTGGTGGATTGTAAAATCTCTGATGGTCAAAGTGATATATTCGTAGCCACTCGGGAAGGTATGTCGATTCGTTTTAATGAAAACGATGTACGCCCGATGGGTCGAAGTGCCCGAGGCGTAAAAGGCATTACACTGGCTGAAAAAGATGCCGTTATGGCAATGGAAGTTCTAGAGAAAAACACCGCAGATACAATTTTAATGGTGACCACTAAAGGTTACGGAAAACGTTCAGAAGTTTCTGAATATAGAATTCAAAGCCGTGGTGGATCTGGAATTATCACTCAAAAAACCACTGATAAAGTAGGACAGGTTGTGGGGACTAAAAAAGTTTCTGCCACTCAAGAACTCATTTTATCAACGGATCAGGGGCAAGTGATTCGAATGAAGATTTCAGATATTTCTGTATTAGGACGAAATACCCAAGGTGTAAGACTTATAAATCTTGATGAAAAACAAGAATTTGTAACAGGACTTGCCGTGATCTTAGATGAGGATCGCGCCGGTGAAGAAACTCACTAAGCGATTTGTATTATTAAGTTTAATATTAGCTGGGTGCTCAAGCCCTCTTGAAAGAGATTTTCAAGAGGGAAGAAAAAATGTGGTCTCTGGAAATTTTCGCAAAGCCGCCCAACTATTTGATCAAGTTATTGCTCGCGACACAGATTCCGAAATTTCCATTGAAGCGATGAAAGAAGGCGCAAGGCTTTCAGTTCTTGAAATTAAAGACTACAAACGCGCTGCTAGCTACTATCAAAAAATAATTCAACACGGCTCTGTCGAGGCCGATCGACAAGAGGCTCAAAAGCAATTGGCCTCATTGTACTTCGAAAGTTTGCAAGATTATGATCGATCTGCCGTTGAATACTCTAAGCTTGCAACAGGAAGCAAACTTGAGGCTGACCGAGCCGAGTACAAACTGATGACGGCTAGAAGCTACTATTATTTGGGAAATTATTTTCAGACCCTCAGTGAGATCAATGAAATATTGAAAATGAAATCCAATGAGGAAACCCAGTTCCAAGCCATGCTTTTAAATGGAAACGTATTAATTGCTCAAAAAAACTTCCAAGAAGCGGCTAAAATTTTTCAAAGCCTTATTCAAAAGTTTCCAGAAAAGTCATTAATTGAAAACGTCCATTTGGTTTTGTCGTTGTCGTACGAGGAAAATGGAGACTTTAAAAAAGCTCTAGGGGTTCTTGAGGGTATTAAAACTGTCTATCAACCCCAAGATTACTTGGAGCTAAGAATTAAGAGAATTCAAGAAAGAGCCAAGAATCAGCCCGGTGTTAAGGGTTACAGAAAATGAAAAAGTATGCACTTTTTGCTGGCATTGGCCTTGAGCTTGTCGGGATTACGGCTTTCAGCCTTTGGATTGGGCAAAAGCTAGAAAACACCTACCCAACCGAGGGATTGCTGTTAGTGATTTGTCTTTTGCTTGGATTTTCTGGTTGGACGGCTCGAATTATTCTCAGCTTAAGAAAGCTATCTCGGGATCAGGCCAAAAATACTGAAAAAAATCTTGCAGACGATGAAACGAAATTGTAAGAGTAGCGAGATTACAAAAAAGGTTAATAATGGCATTTAATTGGACTCAGCTCATTCCAACCGTAGGCTACGATAATGTTCATGTGGCAACACTTGGTCTTGCTACGGCAGGAACAGTTGTTTTTGGACTTGTTGCTAGGGCTCAATTAGGTTCTGGCCAACAAGCTGTTATTCCACACGGTAAAATTTCTGTCCGTGGATTAACTGAATTAATCACTGAATTCATTGCCAAATTAGCTAAGCAAATCATTGGTCACGACGGCGAAAAGTATGTTCCTCTTTTGTCAGCCTTCTTCTTCTTTATTTTATTAAATAACTTTATTGGCGTTATCCCTGGTATGTCAGCAGCCACCGAAAACGTAAATACGACAGTTGCCTTCGGTATTTTTTCGTTCTTGGCTTATAACTTTGTAGGCCTTAAACACGGCGGAACTCACTATTTAAAACATTTCTTGGGCCCCGTTTGGTGGTTGATTCCCCTTATGCTTCCATTGGAAATCATATCTCACATGATCAGACCGGTCACATTAGGCATGCGCCTAGCCAATGTGATGAAGGGCGACCATACAGTACTTGGAATATTTTTAGATCTTGTTCCCTTTATAGCTCCAATACCACTTTACTTATTGGGCTTCCTCGTTTGCGTCATTCAAGCTTATGTTTTCACGCTGTTATCTATGGTTTACATTTCCCTAGCTAAAGCGTCAGATCATTAAAGAAACACAACTCGTACCACAAGGAGATATTAAATATGAAAAAGCAAGTAGCAGTATTATCTACATTGTTTTTGGCTATGGGAGCGCAAGCTCAAGAAGTTGCAGTTGCTGCAACAGCTGGTGACAGCTCAAAAGGTTTATATGCAATTGCTGCTGGTCTTTGCATGGGTGTAGCGGTTCTTGGCGGAGCATTAGCTCAAGCTAAAGCGGCTTCTGCAGCTCTTGAAGGGATCTCTAGAAATCCTGCAGCTGACGGCAAGATCTTCACACCAATGTTGATCGGTTTAGCATTCATCGAGTCACTTGTACTTTTCGCATTCGCATTAGCATTCTTGTTAAAGCCGTAATCTTAAAGCTATCAATCAGACGTATAAAAGGGACTGTTAACCAGTCCCTTTTTGTTTTTTAATTCAGCTACAAATATTGATTAACGATCGCTTCAACACGGTCTTGAATTTTTTTAAGCCCGCTAGCGGTGCTTGATTCAAACCTAACAACCAACACAGGCTGAGTATTTGAAGACCGGCACAAAGCCCAACCATCTTCAAAACTTAAACGAATTCCATCAGTTAGATCCACTTTGTAATCAGCCCCTGTTTTTTCGGGAAAGGCAGCAATCATCTTTTCAACGATTAATATTTTTTTCTCTTCGGTGGTATCAATGCGAATTTCTGGAGTATTAAAAGCTGACGGCAAACCTTCAAGAAGTTGAGGAATGGTTTTACCAGTTTGACTTAGGATTTCAATCAATCGAAGTCCAGCGTAAGGAGCGTCGTCGTAGCCGTAATTTCTGTCAGCAAAGAAAATGTGACCACTCATTTCACCACCAAAAGGAGCTTTTTCGGTTTTGATTTTTTCTTTTACTAAACTATGTCCCGTTTTCCACATGATGGGCTGCCCACCATGCTTTGCAATGTCTGTGTACATTCGATCCGAGCACTTCACATCACCAATAATTTTTGCACCTTTTGTTTTACCTAAGATGGCCCTGGAAATAACAACCATGAGCTCATCACCGTAAAGCATTTTTCCAGTGTGATCAACCACACCGATTCTGTCAGCGTCACCATCAAAACCAATTCCACAAATGGCACCGGTTTCAATTACTTTTTGTTTAAGTGCCACTAGGTTTTTTTCGACTGTTGGATCGGGATGATGATTGGGAAATAATCCATTGGGCTCTTCAAAAAGAATAATGGGATCTAAGCCAACAGCATTATAAAGACCACGCAAAATAGAACCAGCAGCACCGTTTCCACAATCAAGAACGACTTTTAATGGCTTAAGTTCAGAAAATTCTTTTTTGTATCTCGAGTAGTACTCTGGTTTTATATCATAAACTTTTTCAGTACCTGATCCTGATAAATATCTTTTCTGGGAAATGATTGTTTTCAACTTCTGAATCTCTTCACCAAAAATAGTCCACTGACCCTTGGATATTTTAAAGCCATTGTATTCGGGTGGATTGTGACTTCCGGTTACCATAATAGCGCCGTCCACTTTATCAATTACAAAGGTTGAAAAATAACAAACAGGTGTTGTTACAAGCCCTAGGTGAATGACATTTCCGCCAGACTCGCGAATCCCTTTTGATAAATGTTGAACAATATCTGGACAAGAGAGCCTGGCATCGTGACCAATTGTAATGGTGGGCTTATTAACCCCAGAATCCGATAGGTAAGTGACAAAAGCTTTTCCTAGTTCGTAGGCAAAAGTATTATCAAAATCTCCATTATAGACACCGCGGATATCGTACTCTCGAAAAATGACTGGTGTATGCATAGGATCCTCACTTCGCTAATTGTATACAGGCTAGAATGGCTTCTTTCATGGAAGAGGCATCAGCCTGATTTTTACCAAATATATCTTTTGCCGTTCCATGGTCTACACTGGTGCGCACAAAAGGTAAACCGAGTGTTAGATGATAACCAGACTGAGTCCCGTGGACAAGCTTGAAAGGGATAAGGCCTTGGTCATGATAGCAACAAATATAAACGCTATAAAGGGGCCAATTCTTTTTCAAAAAAGCAGCATCTGGCACAAGGGGACCCAAAACCGAGGGAAATTTTTTAAGAACCTTTTTAAATGTTAAAATTTCTTCTTGGCCCAAAAGTCCATTTTCTCCTGCGTGGGGGTTGAGGCCCACAAGCGCAATAGGTTTATTTGCTATTTTGGGGGGAAGAATTTTTTTTAAAAGATCTGCATTTTGAATGGCGGCCTGTAGCGTTTTAACATTCAAACTAGCACTGACTTTTGCGACTGGCATATGACCCGTTGCTAGCAAAACATTAAAATTCTTGCCAATAAAAGTCATATGCACATTTTTTGTTTTTGATACGTTCTGCAAAATCTCGGTGTGGCCCTTGGCCCGATATCCGGAAGATTGAATTAAAGTTTTTGATAAAGGAGCTGTCACCAAGCCATGAATCTTTTTTTTAAAACAGGCCTTAGCTGCAATTTCTACATTTTTTGGTGCAGAAACCTTTGAGCAGATATCAAACAAAGTTTTTGAGTCTTGGTTCTTAAGACTTAGAGCAGCCTCTAAACTAGGAACAACAATCCGATTAAATTTTTTATCTAGTATGGGTAAATACAGAACCTCTGATTGAGGCTGACGAAATAATAAAAACTGAGTGTTGGCTTGTGGGCCTATTTTGCTAAGAGCCTTGGCCGTGACTTCGAAACCTATGCCATCACTGTCACCTGTTGTGATCGCAATCAGCTTCATTTTTTACCGAATAGATTGATTGTGGCTTCTTCTCGAGACCTCTTAAGCCATAAAGCAAATTGTTTTTCGAAAGATTTTTCAGTTAAATAGACACGAATCTTTTCTTTTTCTTTTTCAAAAGCTAAATTTTTTCCTACCTTTGAATCATTTAAATATAAAATATGCAGCCCCTGTTTTGATTTGACGACAGAGGAGTACTGGCCTTTCGATAAACCCGACAATGCGATTTCAAACTCTGGCAAAAGTTCATCTGGCCCGAAGGTACCCAGAAGGCCACCATTTGCAAAACGACTGTCTTCAGAGTGTTGTTCGGCGACTTCGGAGAAGCTTTTGCCTGAGCGTAATTTTTCAAGCGCCAACTCGGCACGCTCGAGAGCTTTTTTCTCGCCGCCTTTTTTAGGATTAAAAAGAATGTGGGAAATCGTAACTTCACCGAGTGATGACTTAGATCTTGGGTTTATTTTTCTAAACTCTGCGTAGACTTCTTCGTCAGAGACTCGAACTTTAGAAGAGATTTCAACTTCAATTAGGCCTTGACGCTCGATTTGTTTTTTTAAAAAAGTTCGATACTCTTCTTCGGTAAAACCCATATCCGCTTTTGCAGCTTTCAAAATTTCACTGGGAGTGGTCTTGTATCGGCTGGCCATTTGTTTGATTTCTTGATCCACACGCTCTTGGCCGGCCGTTAACCCAAGTCTTTTGACAGCGGCATCTAAAAGGCGCTCGTTGATTAAATAATCCAAACGAGTTTCGCGGGATTTTTTTAATTCATTTAAGGAATTTCCTTGTAATAGAACCTCTTCGATTAATGCGCCCTTTTCAGCCTTCTTTGCAAGAGTGCTAACGTCTGATTCCAGAATGGCCTCATCATTGACGACGGCCAAAATTCGGTCGACGGGAGTTTGTGCAAAACCTATAAGGCTAGAGAAAATGAAACTTAAAATAAACATGCTTTATTTTGTATCAACCCGCACGGCATTGATCAAATTATTGTCACGCGAGACGCGACTGCTTCTGAGTTGAGCATCTAGCCATTCAGTAAAAAGAGCTTGTTCTTTAAGGGATAAAATCTGCCGAATAATTCTTGGCTTGGCCTCTTCGAGGGATTGAACACTTGGAGGAGACCGTCTTTCCACCAGAACAATATGATACCCAAAGGCACTTTTAAATACAGGCCCAGGGGCCCCTACTTTGTAAGAAAATACCGGATCAAACAGGTCCACATCGCCCTTACTGATCCAACCCACAAGGCCACCACTTTTACCCTCAGGTGATATGGAATATTTGCTGGCTAGCTTATCTAAGCTTTGTTTTTTAAGCTCCGATTTTAAATGCTCGGCCTTTGATAGTTCTTCGACAACAATTTGGCGAATATAAACGCGCTCTTTTGTTTTAAATTGATCTTTGTTTTGTGTGTAGTACCTGTTGAGCTCTTCAGCCGTAGGTGTCTTTATTTTTTCATTGATGTGAGCGAAAACTTTTTTTTCAATCAGTCTTGCTTTTAACTGCTCTTGCCACTCACTAAAAGAGATGCTTTCTTCTGCTAAAGTTTTTCTAAAAGTAACATCGTCGGGATAGGACGATCGCAACTCTTTAACCTCATTATCAAGCTCGTTAGAGGTTACAGTTAGTTTTTTTGATTCTGCAAAGTCTAAAATCAAAGAGCGAGTAATAAAGCTTCTAATGATTTCTTCTTTAACAAAAAGAACGGTCTCTTCACTTTTTGCAGACAAAGAATCAAGATCTTTTAGTTTTCGCCCGACTTGATTGGAAAAATCTTTGAGAGTTAAAACGCGAGAATTCACCTTAACAACAGGTTGCTGAGTTTTCTGAGAATTTGATTTGGAGTGACAGCTGGTAAGTAAAACGGCCGCAAGGCTAAGAATGAGATTCAATCCAATACGTGCGGCCATGGGGCTCATTTAGTTAATAAGACTTGGGTTGGTTTTAACGGGATGCTTTTTCTTTAAGTTCGCAAAAAACTGATCCAACAAAAGTCTTCTTTTTTCATTGAAAACAGCCTGACGTATTTGAATGCGATTGGCCTGATCAAATGTAGCACGACCAGTGACCTTCATAATATGAAAGCCAAAGAGTGTTTCAACGGGGCCAATAATTTCACCAGTTTTTGCAGCCTTTGCAGCTATGTAAATTTGTGGCATCACAGTTAAAGAAGATTGAAACCCAGCGTCTCCACCAAACTGCTTCGACAAAGAATCATCGGAATAAAGCTTAACGAGCTCTTCAAAAGGTCTTTTAGAAGCTTTCACCTCTGCAAATATTTCTGTCGCACGTTTTTTAGCTTCAGCTTTTTGTTCTGCGCTTGCTCCGGGCCTGACGTCGATCAAAATATTGCTGTATCTGATGGAAGGATTTTTTGCATACCAAGCGCGCATTTCTGCTTCAGAAACCTGAATGCGCTGAGCCTTATCGCCCAATTCTTTTTCCAAAAGCACTTTGTACATTTCTTGTCTGTATCGCTCTTGAACGATGGGGTCATTTTTCAAATTTCTTTTGTCAGCTTCGACAAGACCTAATTCGTAACGAACAAGATCTTCCAAAAACTCGGCCTTTGTGGGCACAGGTCCACCGCTTGAGCTAACCGCTTCGATCACTTCACGGTATTTTTTATTGAAATCATCGACAGTGATTTTTTTTCCACTGACGTCAGCGAGTACAGCTGAAGATTGAGAAAAAGCGAATTGAGAAATCAGCGTAATTGCCAAAAATAAACGAATCATGAAAGCCCCCATCCTTAGGTCTATCTAAAACGCTAGCATCAGCATTAGGATTCAGCAATGAAACTCGGGGCTTGCTGTCGAGCAGCACGAAGTTCAAACTCGACCTTTTCAAGCCATGTATGATCAAGCTCTTGAGACTTTTGAGGAATAGCAAGTGGTCCTGTCCAAACAATTCTTAATTTTGCAAAGGGCTTTGGCAAATAGGTTTGATTCCAAGACTTTTTAAAAACCCACGCTCGGTCGCAGGAAACTCCAGCGAAAAAAATTGGTATTTGTAAATTTTTAGATGTTTCCACCACGCCCATTTTGGCTTTGTAAATGGGACCTCGTGGCCCATCAACGGCAAAGCTGCTGTTGAAACCTTTTTTAATTTTTCTTACGAGTCCCAAGTATCCACTGACAGCGCCGCGGCTGGAGGATCCTCGCACAACTTCAGCACCTAAAAGATTTAAAACGACGGTCATAATAGATCCATCTTTGCTGTGCGAGGAGAGCGTGACAATCCGGTAACTTCTTGCAAGTTGTATCAATGCAAGCTCATCGCCGTGCCAATGGGCCAACAGCACCGGCGATTTTTCAGCCATGTAATTTTTGAGAGCATCGGGACGATGAATTTTCACCCGCCAGGTCAACGACAGGGTTTTATAAATAATAAAAACTAAAATTCCAAGCGTCCAAGCTCGCACTATTTGCCAAGAACTTTTCGAAACTCTTCGGTTAATTTAGGGAGCACTTCAAAAAGATCACCGACAATTCCGTAAGTAGCTTTTTGAAAAATGGGAGCATTTGCATCGTTGTTGATGGCAACAATAACCTTAGAGCCGCTCATGCCCGCTAAATGCTGAATGGCACCCGATAATCCAACAGCGATGTACAATGTAGGAGCTACAGTTTTACCCGTTTGTCCCACTTGCATATCGTGCCCCACCCAGCCCGAGTCAACAACAGCCCTTGAGGCACCGACCGTGGCCCCCAGAACGTCCGCAAGATCATGAAGAAGTTTAAAGTTACCTGCTTCTTTAAGTCCACGCCCACCTGAAATAATAATATTAGCTTCTGTTAAATCTAATTTTGCGCCTGTGCCACGAACAACTTCTTGCACCAAGGTTTTTAAATCCATGGCAGGAAGTTGATGCTCAGTGACCGATGCTGCACCGGCTGTCACGCTTGAAAGTGGAATTTGATTGGCTCGCATAAGGATAATTTGAGTTGAGGTATTTTGAAAAGTAGCTTCGGCAAAACACTTTCCTGCGTACAATGGTTTTTTTGCTTTGGCTTGCGATCCTGTCCATGAAATTTCAGTGGCATCACTAACAAGTCCCGCCTGCATTCTAGCCGCCAATCGAGGAAACGCATCTTTTCCCAATGAGGAAGCAGAAGCCAGTATTGTCGTTGGTTTCAGTGCAGTGGCAGCCACTTCTAAAGCTGCGACATAGAGCTCAGAATTATAATTATCAAGCTTTGCATCCTTGAAAACGTGAACCTCTTGGGCACCGTTTTGTCCACATTCAGCGGCAAGCTGAGCCGATTCAGAACCTAATGCAACGGCCACAGTTTTTTGCCCCGAACGAGCAGCAGCTTGCAAAAGTTCAATTGAACTTCTTTTTAATTTTCCATTTTGAGATTCAACAAAAACAGCAACTAATGACATAAGTTCTCCTGGGGTTTTAAATTTAAAGGGCCTTCGCTTCGTCTCTCAGCAGCTTGATAAGCTCTTGTGATTGAGAAGTCGCATCACCAGTTAGCATTTTTACGGCTGGTTTTTCAGCGGGAAGTGTGAGGTTTTTCAAAATGACTTTTTTATCTGAATCAGAGACTCCGATGGTGGCTGCATCGAATTCTTTAATTACTTTTTTCTTTGCCTTCATGATTCCAGGCAAACTTGCGTAACGAGGAGTATTGAGTCCTTTATTGGCGGCAACCAATGCTGGAAGTGTTAGCTGTAATTTTTCTTTTGCTCCGCCCTCGATGTCTCGACTGGCTGACGCTGAGCCTGCAGAAATCTGGAGCTGTGAAACCACTGTTGCATGAGGAATTTTCAAATATTCAGCCACCATTTGGCTGACCGAAGATTGATTGGCATCAATGGAAAGTTTTCCAGTGAGAACCAGATCAGCACCGCCTTCAGATTGAATCACAGAAGCTAAGGCTTTGGCCGTTGAGTTAGCATCAAAACCATCAGTCGCGTTAATCACTAAGGCTTCATCGGCCCCCATTGCAAGAGCGGTTCTTAAGGCCTCAACAGCGCGCTCTTTGGGACCCACTGTAATCACGTTGACCGTAGATCCGGGGTTGGCATCACGGATTTTGATGGATTCTTCAACGGCGTACTCATCATAGGGATTCATGACCCACTTGATTCCTGCGGGTTCGATGCCCGTTCCATCAGGCTTGATTTTAATTTTAGTTTCAGTGTCGGGAACCTGTTTAATACAAACGAAAATTTTCATTCAGGACTCCTAAGTAAAGGTAAGGAAATTGAAATCTTTGACGTTTCGCAAAACTAGCAAGACCAAAGCCTTCAAGCATAGACAAACCGCAATGTAAAAGAGTAAATAATGAAAGTAAAATAAAATTAGGAGTTATCTCAATATGTTGGCTTTTTTTTCGTCCACGATTGGCAAAAAGTATTTAATGGGGATTTCGGGTTTCGTTTGGGCGGGCTTTGTGTTTGTTCACATGCTGGGAAATCTTACGATTTTAATTAGCCCCGACCTTTACAATGCCTACGGTCATGCCATTACTTCTAATAAGCCACTTTTGTATGCCACCGAAGCGGCATTGATTGGCGCGTTGGTATTGCACGTTTACTTAGCCATTAATTTAAGTTTGACCAACCGAAAAGCCAAAGGCTATCAGCCGCGAGAAAAAACAAATGGTGCGAAGGCCGTATCTATCGCTTCGCAATCCATGGCTGTGCACGGAAGCCTGTTGCTTGCTTTTATTATTTCTCATCTTATCACATTTAAGTACGGAGCCGTTTATATGACCACGGTTGACGGTGTTGAAATGCGAGACTTAGCAAGACTAATGGTAGAGGTCTTCACTCAGCCGCTAGCAGTAATTTGGTACATTGTGTGCTTGTTGCTTCTTGGTGTTCACCTCAGCCATGGTTTTGGGTCTTTGTTTCAATCCTTTGGATTGTTGCACCCTGCTTATCAAAATACGATCAAGACTGCGAGCTGGACTTATGCTGGCGTAGTAACACTCGGATTTTTATCTAACCCCATTTATATTTATTTATTGAATTAATTTTTTAAGGAGATTTTGTGGCAACTCTCGACAGTAAAATACCAGGCGGCCCGGTAGAATCGAAATGGACTAATCACCGCTTCAACATGAAACTTGTTAATCCCGCAAACAAAAGAAAGCACTCTGTGATTGTGGTAGGAACAGGCTTAGCAGGAGCAAGCGCTGCTGCTTCCCTCGGAGAGCTCGGCTATAAAGTGAAAACATTTTGTGTGCACGAATCTCCTCGCCGCGCTCACTCGGTCGCAGCACAGGGTGGAATTAATGCCGCTAAAAATTATCAAAATGATGGCGACTCGATTTACAGATTGTTTTATGACACCGTTAAGGGCGGAGACTTTCGCGCTCGCGAAGCCAATGTTCATAGACTTGCAGAACTCTCTGTTAAAATCATCGATCAGTGCGTAGCTCAAGGTGTTCCTTTCGCTCGTGAATACGGCGGAACATTATCGAATCGCTCATTCGGGGGCGCACAAGTTTCAAGAACGTTCTACGCCAGGGGCCAAACAGGCCAGCAACTTTTAATCGGTGCCTATCAATCCATGATGCGACAAGTAGAGGCCGGATCTGTCGAGCTTCATACGCGCCGTGAAATGTTAGACCTCGTTGTGGTCGACGGAAAAGCTCGCGGCGTGATTATGCGTAATCTTTTAACTGGCGAGCTCGAGCATTACGAAGCTGACGCTGTCGTATTGGCTACTGGTGGATACTCAAATGTGTTTTATCTTTCTACAAACGCCATGGCTTGTGCGGTAACGGCGGCATGGCGCGCTCACAAGCGGGGCGCTTATTTTGCTAATCCTTGCTACACACAAATTCATCCCACATGTATTCCTGTTCACGGTGATAACCAGTCAAAATTAACTTTGATGTCAGAATCACTTCGTAATGATGGCCGGGTTTGGGTTTCTAAAATTAAAGATGACCGAAGATCGCCAACGGAAATTCCCGAAAGCGAGCGCGACTACTTCCTCGAGCGCATTTATCCTAGCTTTGGAAACTTAGCCCCTCGTGATATCGCCTCTAGACAGGCGAAGTATCGATGTGACGATGGTCATAGCGTGATTCCTGGTCAGTCGGCAGTGTTTTTAGATTTTGCTGATTCTATTAAGCGAAATGGTGAAAATAAAATTGCTGAAAAGTACGGAAATCTTTTTCAGATGTATGAAAAAATCACCGGTGAAAATCCTTATAAATTACCAATGAAAATTTACCCAGCACCTCATTATACAATGGGTGGTTTGTGGGTGGACTATAACTTGATGACAACGATTCCTGGTTTATTTGCCGCCGGCGAAGCCAACTTTTCTGATCACGGTGCCAATCGATTGGGCGCTTCTGCATTGATGCAAGGTTTGGCTGATGGATATTTTGTGGTGCCTTACACAATCGGTGATTACATTGCGAACAACGATATTAAGCCACTTGCAACAACTCACGAGGCCTTCAAAGAAGCTCATAACAATATCGACACCCAAATCAACACGCTTATGAACATCAAAGGTGACCGCACGGTCGAAAGTTTTCATAAACAACTGGGCCGAATTATGTGGGATGAGTGCGGAATGGCTCGAAATGAAAAGGGTTTGAAAAAAGCTTTAGAAGAAATTCCAAAACTAAAAGAAGAGTTTTGGCAGAACGTTCGTGTGCCGGGTGATGCTAATTATTTAAACCCAGAACTTGAAAAGGCAGGACGCGTGGCAGATTTCATCGAATTGGGCGAGCTCATGTGCCGAGACGCTTTAGAAAGAAAAGAATCTTGCGGCGGTCACTTCCGTGAAGAGTATCAAGTGGACGGCGAAGCTAAGCGTGATGATGAAAACTTTTGTAATGTTTTTGCATGGGAATGGAAAAGCGAAAAAGAGAAGCAAGCTTTGCACAAAGAAGAATTGAAGTTTGAAAACGTAAAACTCGCAACACGAAGTTATAAATAGGGTGATGCCATGGAAAAAATGATTAATTTAAATCTCAAAGTCTGGAGACAAAAGAAATCGAACGAAGAAGGTTCGTTTCAAGAGTATTCAGTTAAAAATGTATCCACAGATGCCTCATTTCTAGAAATGATGGATCAATTAAACGAAGATTTAATTAAAACAGGTAAAGATCCAGTCGCTTTCGATCACGATTGTCGTGAAGGGATTTGTGGATCTTGTGGTTTCATGATTAACGGCAATGCCCATGGTCCCATGAAGTCGACAACAGTTTGTCAGCTTCATATGCGAAACTTTTCTGATGGCGAAACATTAACTCTAGAACCCTGGAGGGCGTCTGCTTTCCCAGTGATCAAAGATCTTGCCGTGAATCGCTCGGCCTTTGACCGCATCATACGCTCGGGTGGTTTTATTTCCGTCAACACGGGTAATGCTCCAGATGGTAATGCGATACCAATTCCCAAACAAAACGCTGACGAGGCCTTTGCTAATGCAACCTGTATTGGTTGTGGAGCTTGCGTTTCTTCATGCAAAAATGGTTCTGCGGCCTTATTCACATCAGCTAAAATGGCTCACTTGGGTGCACTTCCTCAGGGCCAGGTTGAAAAAGAAAAACGGGCTCTAAATATGGTTGCACAGATGGATGTTGAAGGTTTTGGGGCTTGTACAAGCACGGGTGCATGCTCTGCGGCTTGTCCTAAAGAAATCAGTCTCGTTAGCATTGCTCAAATGAACCGCGAGTTCATGAAGGCATCACTTAACAAAAAACCTGAAGTTCAGGGTGGAGACATGGCTTGATCGGAAACCTTTCAAAATTAGTATCACTTCTTTTTACGGTCTTAATTTTTTCGAGTTGTGCCATGATAACTCGTAATACTTGTGAAAAAGTGAACTGGTTTGAAAGAGGTCAAAGCCTGGCCTTAAAGGGTCAGTATCCAGCTAATGATAAACAACTCAAAGAATGCAGAAAAGTAAAAGCTGATATTGATGAAGATCAGCTGGATCTGGGATTTAAAAGAGGCCGAGAGCTTTACTGTCACCCCGAGCGTGCGTTCATCACAGGCAAAGAAGGACAGGCATTTGCCACAGATATTTGCGACCAATCCAGGGTCGGCGGTTTATTAAAAAAACATGCCGAAGGAGTTCGTGCTTTTTGTACACCAGCATCAGGTAAACAATTGGGGGCTTCCGGCGAGACTTACAACTCCATTTGTCCTTCAGACCTAGAAAGCGCTTTTAAGACAGCTTATTCGAAAGCCAGAAAAGGCTACTTGCAAGGTCAATTGCCGGGCTTAAGAAATCAAATTCAACAAAAAAATAACGAAATCAGCCAGGCTAAAAACCAACTTATGTTTTTAGAGGGTCAGCGTTTAGTTTTAGCTGGACAATTATCGTCAGCTAAATCGAAAGATCCAATGTCATCAATGACTCAGGATTTAGACAGCCGTGTGGACGATCTACAGTCTCAAATTCGTGCAAAAAACTCGGATATTCAAACTGATCAATCTGCGATCAATAATTTATTATCTAAGATATCTTCCATCGAAGGCGAAATTTCCGGTCTCGAAGACTAACCCACGTCACATCGCGCATGAGTCACTGCTTTATAAGGGGGCCCAACCCCCGAAAGGAGTACTCCCATGAAAAAAATTGGAGATCTCATGAAAGAAATGGGATTTAATCCCAACTCTCCCGTGGAAACTCAAAAAGCTTTTATTAAATACCTTGGTCGAGTCTCTCAAAAATCTGAACCGAAAGAGAGCCCACCGTTGGTTGAGCCCTTACAGCTATCCTTTGAATTTATTGACAGACCAAAGGCTGGATAATCTAGACGATTCACTGGTTTTTTATCAGGCAACGACAAATGAATTAAGTCCCTAATATGTGAGCGGTACCATTTTGGAACTAGATGAAATCTACCTGAGGAGGAGATAATGATTCGGTTTCAAGGACGAGCCGCTTGTTTACTGCTAGCTTTGTGTGCAACTTTATCAATGGGGATTGCGCAAGCAAAAAAGACTCCTCAGCAACAGGAGCCTGAAGCGGTTCCGGGTGAGTATTTAGTTAAACTAAAACCCAATGCTGCTTTTGCAAAAATGTCTGAGCTTACTTTATCAAAGTCATTTCAAGCTTATATCAAGAATCAAATTTATGATTTGAACTTGGTCGTTATTAAGAAGCCAGTTTTCGAAACTCGAAAATCAGTTATCGAAACTTTAAGTCAAAACCCCTATGTGGAATATGTCGAGCCCAATTACATTTACCGAATTAATAAAACTCCTAATGATCCGTTGCTAGGGCAACTTTGGGGTATCGTCAATACAGGTGCTAATGATTCCGGTGGTTCTGCTGGTACAGCTGGCGTTGATGTTGATGCTGTCCGCGCGTGGGACATTCAAACAGGATCAAAAGAAGTAATCGTGGCTGTTATCGATACGGGTGTTAGCTACAATCATCCGGACTTAAAAGATAATATGTGGATTAATGAAATCGAAGCGAATGGAAAAGCGGGAGTCGATGACGACAACAACGGAGTTGTTGATGACATTCACGGCGCTAATTTTGTAGAGGCGACAAGACCCACTGGAAACCCCATGGATGATCAAGGTCATGGATCACACTGTGCTGGAACTATTGCGGCTAAAGGTGATGACGGCGTTGGTGTTGTGGGAGTTGCGTGGAATGCACGAATCATGGGCGTTAAATTCTTAAGTGCCAACGGCAGCGGAACCCTCGAGGGCGCTGTCCAAGCGATCAATTATGCCAACAAAATGGGTGCAAAGATTTTATCGAACTCTTGGGGTGGTGGAGGATTTACTCAATCACTTAAAGATGTGATTGAGCAGTCTAATGCTAAGGGATCATTATTCGTTGCTGCTGCTGGAAATGATTCAAATAATAATGATGCAAACCCTACTTATCCTGCGACCTATGATGTTCCGAATATTTTGTCTGTGGCTGCAATTAATAACAAAGGTTCAGTGGCCTCATTTTCAAATTACGGAAGAAATAAAGTTCACGTCGCAGCCCCTGGTGTGAACGTTCTAAGTATTACAACTTCAGGTTATCAGTCTTGGTCGGGCACTTCGATGGCAGCTCCGCACGTATCGGGAATTGCTGTTTTGCTAGCGTCTCAAGAGCCTAATCTTAACGGTGTTGAGATGAAGCAAAGAATTATTGCCACTTCAAAACCGTTCTCAACTTTAAAATCGAAAGTGAAAAGTAAGGGAATTGCGAATGCTTACAATGCATTAACAAATGAAATTCCTGGCCCTGATCTTAATGATCCTGAGTTTTGGTCCAAGCAAGATCAAGCTATTTCAAGTGAGCATCCTTATAAAGACAAAGCCAATGTGGAGTGGACAATCACCGTTGAAGGCGCAAGTGAAATCAGTTTGTACTTTTCAAAAATGGATCTAGAAAGTGGTTACGATTTCGTCTCCCTTTATGATGCCAACGGCAAGCTGGTACAAAAACTAACTGGCAACAATGATGAGTCCTACTCGAATGTCATTCCAGGTAACACAGTTAAAGTTGTGCTCACTTCGGACGACAGCTTATCAAAGTACGGATTTGATATCACGAAAGTCGCCTTCCGCTAGATGTGACAGGTACGTAATTCGTGACGCCGCATTAAGCCCTCGTAACTAGAGGGCTTTTTTGTTGGCTAAAAAAGCTTCTAACTTAAGGTTGAGGTAGTCAGGAAAATCCAACTGCGTGCAATGCGAGCCGTAGGGAACCTCAAGGTATTCTGCGTGCGGGATTTTTTCTTTGAATTCGAGCTGGTAGCTTTTCGGTGTGATATTGTCGTTTTGCCCGGCGACCACAAAGGTGGGTTGCTGAATTGTGGCTAAAATTTCTGATCCTTCGAAATCCATAAGGGCTTCAAAAAGTGGAATGAAAACTTCTAAATCAAGCTGAGCGACCCCGCGAACATAAACTTCAATGTCTTTAAACTCTGTGAGCTTTAAATTAAAGCCTCCCGCCAGTGCCGCCAGTTGCATGGCCACTGGATTATCAACTAGCGTTTTCCACAAAGAATTCCACAGCAGCGGATTTTTATTAAACTGATTTTTAACGAAGTGAAAAAACGGCTCGATAACATCAAGACCAAACATATTTTTAATGGGATTTTTTTGAAAGCCATTAATAAAAACATATTTGGAAAACAAATCGGGATTCAGCCTATGAGCTTCTAATAAAACGGGAACGCCAAAACTATGGCCAAAGCCAATGGCTCCCTTTACCCCTAAGTGATCCATTAAAAAATTGAGATCTTGAGCCAGGGTTTTCATGTTGAGGTGGTTATGGCTAGCTAGCGGAGTGCTTTTGTGATGTCCACGTAAGTCATAGGTGATAACTCGGTAATTTTGAGCAAAATGTTCGACTTGGTAGTGCCAATGATTCATGAGGCAGGCAATACCATAAACAAAAACCAGTGTTTGAGGTCCCTCGCCGCGGGATTCGTAGTACAAGGGCTCGCCGTCAAAACTTTTTATTGTATGAACTGTCTTTTTAATTTCTTTCACTTTAAATAAACCCAACCCTGTAAACACTTGCCCCAAAACGAATTTCATCACCCTCTTTTAAATCACAACGTAATCCTTCAGCGATTTCTTTTTGATTTAAAGTCAGCTCTTTTGTCCGAGAGATAAGCTGAGGGCCATGCTCTCCTTGGTCAATTTCGAAAGCAATGTCAGATGTGTGTTTTTCAAGAATTTCGATATCATCACTGAGGGGGCCAAAAACCCTAGGACCAAAACCAAGTACCCAAGAGTCCTCGGCATTCGCACCGACGAGTCCTTCAATGCGGACTGCAGGATTAAGGGGTTTTATATTCGTACTCAGACCGATGTTATTTTCTAGAATATCAAATAGGCTGTCTTTCCAGCTTTTTTGTATGGGAAGTCTGGAAAGTTCGTCAGGATGGGCCGAAACGACCATGAAAACACTTTTACCCACCTGAAAACTGGCGCCTTCAATGAGGTCGACTTTTGCTACCTGTTGGCCGTTCACGATGAACTGATTTTGGGACCCCGCGTCTTCAAGGGCAAATCGACCATCTCCCCGGCCAATAATGCGGCCATGGAGAGATGAAACCATGGGGTCATTTTCTAATAAAATGTCCCCCGTTTTGCGGCCAATGGTCATTCCGGGCTTCAACTGGAAATAGCGATCTTTAAACGGACCCTCAAGCCCACGGATGAGTAAAATCATTAGATAAAGCTTACAAGCGTCTTTTCTAGAGGCCAAGTCCTGATCACTTTGCTTGCGTCATAAGCAAGACCATGCTAACTCGTAACAACCTAAAATCCTTGCTCTTTCCATGGGGGAATGGGCATTAACCGAAGGGATCACAATGTCAGACGCAAAAAAGCGTTTCTATGAAGCTGTTATTATCGTTCATCCGGACGCAACAGTTGATCAACAAAAAGATTTGTTCAAAAAAAACAAAGCCACAATTGAAACTTTCAATGGTTCTGTTCACAACTTGGACACTTGGGGCAAGCGCACTCTTGCGACTCCCATTGGAAAAAATAAGAAAGCCTTATTTTTCCACACTCTTTTTGAATCAACAGGAAACTCAGTAGCAGAGCTCGAAAGAACAATGCGAATCAACGATAAGGTGCTACGTTTCGTACACACTCGTCTTGATGAGCGAGTTCCAATGGCGAAGCACTACGAGAACTTTAAAAAAGGTCTTGCTGAAACAGCCACTCGCGAACGCGAAAGAGAAGCTAAAGCTCAGCTTAGAAAACAAGCGATGCAAGCGGCTCGATCTGATCGTTCCGATCGTGCTGAGTAATTTTTAAAAAGGCTAGATCAAGAATCATGAAAAAAATAGACCGTACTTTTTTTATACTTTCACTTTTGGGGTTTGCATTAACCTCAGTGACTGCATTTTTAGGTGCGCCTCTTCTTCGTGTGCTTTGGTCTCGCTACGGTTCTGCCGCCTATTGGCTGACGGGTTTGGTTTTATCACCAGCTTTTTTTCAGTTCGATGGATTTATGGCAGCATCGATTTGGATTCTGATGGGACTCTTCTCAGAGCTTGAATCCAAAGGTGTTCGTTGGATATGGAGCGGACTCTTGAGTTTGACAGCAAGTTTTATTGTTTTTGCAGCGGGAAGTATTTTTGAACTTCAGAAGCAAGGAATAACAACTTTCAGTCAGTTTGCGGAAAACACAAGATCTCAACTAGAAAAAGCAGCACCAGGTGGTTTACCACCACAAGAAAGCATTCAGGCCGTCATTAATAACACGCCTGCAATTGCCTTTGTGTCCCTTATTTTAGTTTTGGCTTTCGGTCTTTCTTTCGAGCGAACCGTGTATGGATTATTTCGTATTCCTCGGGAAAGATTTGTCGGTCGAATTCGTTTTCTAGAACTAAAAATGCCAGATGCTGTTGTGTGGGTGGCAATGTTTTCTTTCTTAGGCTCATTTCAAGAGTGGCCAGGAAAAATCATTTCTTCCAACATCGTAATTGTCTGCGGATTTTTATTTCTTCTTCAAGGTATCGCTATCTTGGAAAGTTTTTTTAATGTCATTCGAGCAAGTTGGTTTGTTCGAGGACTTGGTTACTTTTTGTTTGTATTTCAACTATTTGTTGCCCTTGCGCTGATTGGATTCATTGATTTCTGGATTGATTTCAGAGGTCGATTTCGCAAAATGAAATCCAAAGCCCAAACAACAGGAATGTGAGGCGTTTATGAAAGTTATTCTCACTCAAGATGTGAAAGAAGTTGGGAAAGTAGGAGACCTCGTTATGGTTTCTGAAGGTTTTGCTCGTAACTTTTTGTTTCCACGTAAAATGGCAGCAGAAGCGACTGAAAAAAGAGTAAAAGAATATACCCACCTTAAGCAGATGGCAGAAGCTAAAAAGAAGAAAGCCTTTGCTGAAAGAAAAGCAACTTTAGAAAAAATCAATGGCACCACTTTGAAGTTCAAAATGGCAGCTGGAGAATCTGATAAGTTGTTTGGAACTGTAACAACCACAGACATTTCAAAAGAGCTGCAAAAAGCAGGATACTCTGTTGATCGTCGCGATATTTTGCTTCAAGAGCCCATTAAGCTTTTGGGTCAACATAAAGCAGCTGTAAAATATGGTGAGGGCTTAGAAGCTTCCATCATGATTTCAGTCGAAAGAGCTTAGTTTTAAAACCAGTTATTTTTAAATTATTAAGTTTTATAAATGGGGCTTCAGACACAATCTGAAGCCCTTTTTATTTACTGATGAAATTCAGATTCTTGTTTGGATTCTTCCAAGATCAAATTATGCAGAAGGTCTGCCACAATTTCCCTTAAATTATCCATTGTTAATTCTTCACTGCTTAATTTGTGCTGACTTAGCAATCGATCAAGTTCTGATTGCTTAAGGCTGTCTGGCAAATCAAGAGATGCATACAACAACTCATACAGAGTTAAACCCGTCATTTCCGCCTCCATGCAGAATTCTCTTTTTTAAAGACAAGTTCATCAGAGCAAGCGGTCAAAAAGATCGCAACGGGAGATAAAAAATATTGTGAATTTTAGACAGAGGTCGGGTTAGATGCTAGCCCCGGGCGCAAAGTTCTTTGGCTTATTCGAACCAGGATAACTAGGCGGAGCCTGAGGTGGTGGAAGCGGGCTAATCGGAGAACCCTCGGTATTGCTAAACCGTTGATATTGACCTTCGAAAAGCAAGGCCACGTCTCCGGTTTCACCGTTACGCTGTTTTCCAACGATGACTGTGGATTTGCCCTTTTTTTCAGGATCTTCTTTATCGTAATACTCTTCACGGAAAAGCATCATGATAATATCCGCATCTTGCTCGATGGAACCCGATTCCCTTAAATCGCTTAGCATGGGCCTTCTGTCGGTTCGACCCTCAACGGATCGATTCAATTGGGCCAGTGCAATCACGGGGATTTGCAGCTCTTTTGCGATGGATTTTAACTGCCTAGAGATTTCAGAAACTTCGACAGCACGGCTTTCGCGCTGTTGTTTCAGCTGCATGAACTGAAGGTAGTCGACGATAATCATGTCGAGTTCACCCTTAGAGCGTAAGCGTCTAGCTCGAGCTCTGACTTCGTGAGGACTGATACCCGCAGAGTCATCCACATAAAGCTTGGATTCCGAAATGTTTCCAGCTGCTGATATAAGCCTTGGCCAGTCAGCGTCCTGAAGCCGACCGTTTCTTAATGAGCCCATGTGAACGCGAGCCTCAGAAGAAAGCAATCGCACCATAACGTCTTCTTTACTCATCTCGAGTGAGAAAAAAGCCACTGATTTTTTAGCTCTTAAGGCGGCATGGGCGGCTAAGTTAATACTAAAAGCAGACTTACCCATGGAAGGACGGGCTGCGATGACGATCAGCTGACCTGGGTGAAAACCAGAGGTCATTTTATCAAGCATGGTAAAGCCTGAAGGAATGCCCGTGATTTCTTCTTTTTGCTGGTAAAGAGTTTCAATTTTTTTAATGGAATCTTTAACAATTTGCATAGAGTCCACAAGGCCTTCGTGCAAATTGGTTTCAGAAACTTTTAGAATCTCGCCTTCAGCGATATCCACAATGGTTTGCACATCTTGATCGCCTTCGTAGGCG
Source organism: Bdellovibrionales bacterium Ga0074139 (assembly GCA_001464795.1). Lineage (GTDB taxonomy): Bacteria > Bdellovibrionota > Bdellovibrionia > Bdellovibrionales > Bdellovibrionaceae. Next base: position 183,812 of record LNEB01000015.1, on the reverse strand, counting down.
CGGTCGATAATGCGAGTGCTTGTGTTGATGAGCTTTCGCAGCAAAGCTTTTTCTTTTATGATTTGTGCATAAGTCGTGATGTTAGCCGAGGAAATTGTTTTTTCTAAAAGCTGGGCTAAATAAACATAACCACCAATGGAATCAAATTCGCTACGAATTTGTAATTGATCAGTCACAGTCACAAGATCAACGGGCTTACCCTTGGTGTGCAAACCACGAATGGCAGAATAAATTTTTTGGTGAGCGGGGCTGTAAAAATCAGTTTCATCAATTTTATCTGCGATCAGGTCAAACGCATCCTGAGAAAGCATAAGCCCTCCAAGAATGGATTGTTCAGCCTCTAGATTTTGAGGCGGAACCCTGACTGAAGATGAATTAGGTTGAAAACCTTGATTTCCGGTCGCCACAATCCCCTCTTTGTTTGCGATCGATTTCTCGATGTCAAAAATTTTGCAGGGCTAAGCAATAATGAAAATCTAGATGAACCTGCTGATGTCGTTAAAAACTAAATCGATCTTTTGTACTTTATTTTATAGATGTCAATTTTCTTCTTTAAGGTATTGCGATTGATACCCAGCATCTGGGCCGTCTTAACCTGATTTCCATTGAAGGATCTAAGGGCTAATTCTAGCAAGGGTCGTTCGACTTGTTCCATTACGATATCGTAAAGACCATTCAATTCAACATCAGCTTCTTTTTGCTGTGTGAAGAGAACTTCAAGTTTACTTTTTACTAACTTCTCAAGGCTTACAGCTTGGAGGTTGGCAACAAAAAGATGATCGGAACTATTCAAATTTGGTGTCATTCTATTTTATACTCCGCGTGTGTCGGGAGACCAAATATACTTATGCAGCTGAATTTGCAACCGCGCTTTTGATTTTTTTTGCAAAATATTTTCTGCCAACCAGGTTTCGCTGACTTGGCCGAATGATGGACTGTATAAAACAATAAATTTTTGGAATAAATCATGTTGACGACAAAAATTTTCTGACCATTCAAAATCTTTTTCAGAACAAATCACAAATTTAATTTCTGTTGATAAAGTAATCCACTTGAGATTTGTCTCGAGGAATGAGTCGGGCTCTCCGCTGTCCGGGGTTTTAATATCTAAAATAATTTTGACTCGAGGATCAACAAGTTGAACAGATTTTGATCCACTTGTTTCTAAAGAAACTTTGTATCCAAGATCACAAAGTGTAGTCATGAAAGGAAAAATTTCTTTTTGCAGTAAAGGTTCACCGCCCGTGATGCAAACGTATTCAGCGCCGTGAGATTTTATTTGTTGAAGTAAATCGGCAGCCTCGAAAAATTGACCTTCATAATAAGAGTACTTGGTATCGCAATAAGTGCAGCGAAGATTGCAACCTGTTGTTCGCACAAAGACAGTCGGATAGCCAACGTAGCTTGTTTCGCCCTGAATACTGTAAAAAACCTCATTAATTTTAAGCATAACAAGACTCACGTCTTGCCCAGGCTATCGACTGAAGTCAAGGTCTGGATCTGATAGCTACCTGTCGGGTCTGTAATTAGGTAAGTTATTTAAATGAGCCAAATTTTTAAAAAATTCAAAACGGATATTGTTGCCATCTCTTACTTAGCTCTAGGACTGTTTTTAGCCCTAGCCCTGTTCAGCTATAACCCCGCGGATCCCTCTTTTAATTCATTAGGCCGAACCCTTGAAGCTAAAAATCACTGTGGTGTTTTTGGCTCCTTTTTAGCTGACCTTTTTTATCAGTTTTTCGGTGCCTCTGCGTGGCTTTTTGTAGCCGGTTTCTTTCGCATGTCTTTTCGCATGTTTCAGGGTGAAAATGTTCAGCTTAAAAATGTCCGCTCATTATGGGGAGCCATGCTTCTAGTGACTTGTTGCAGCCTGCTCTCCTTGTACTGGCCTACGGTAAAACTTTTTACGGATCAAATTTATTTAGGTGGCTTGCTTGGACTTGGAGTTTCACAGGTTCTACAAAAGGCATTTAATTTTATTGGAGTGCAGATTGTTTTGTGGTCCTTGTTTTCTATTTTAGTGGTTTTTTACTCAGAAAAAAATGTTTTAGAGCTGGCTAGTTTTTTCAAAGAGACACTTAAAGACTTGGGACTTGTGTTTAAAAAAGCTTTTGTGATTAAAAAAACAGAAGCTAAGAAAATGGAAAAACCAAAAGAAGAGAAAAAAGAAAATCAAATTGCTAGTTTTTTTCAGCGCAAGCCCGCGCAGACAGAGCTAGAGATTCAAGACCAAGAAGAAGTCATCGATGATGACAAAACGATCGAGATCCCCCTTCATCCACCGCACCAACTTGAGTTCACAGGCGCTAAGCGAAGAGTCACTTTAAAAGCCAAGCCCCCAAGAAGAATTGAAAATTGGAATATGCCTAAGCTTAGTTTGCTAGAAGATCCGCCGGCGACTCGTGTACGGATTGATGAGCGAGAAATCAAAAGAAAAGCGGACTTGATGGTTGAAAAGCTGAAACGCTTTGGTGTCGAGGGAGAAGTCACCGACGCCAAACCAGGCCCGCTGGTCACGTTATACGAATTTAAACCTGCTGATGATGTGAAGATTAGTAAAATTGGTGATCTTGAAGAAGATTTGTCGCTTGCGCTGAGTGCTGATTCCATACGCTATGTGGGACAAATTCCGGGCCGGGACGTGGTGGGAATTGAAACAGCCAATGCCAAACGGGAAACAGTTTTTTATAAAGATCTAGTCGCGGAAGAAGATTTTTGGAGAGAAGATATTATTTTACCGATGGCTTTGGGTCGACAAGTGAACGGTGAGCCCCGAATTGTAGATTTAAGAAAAATGCCCCACATGCTGATTGCTGGAACAACGGGATCAGGAAAATCAGTTTTCGTGGGTTCCATTATTACAGGACTCCTATTTCGCCATTCTCCAAAAACACTCAAGCTTGTTTTGATTGATCCCAAAATGGTGGATTTAGCGGCCTTTTCTAAAGTTCCCCATATGGCCTTACCGCACATCACCGATTCAAGAAAAGCCGTAGGAGCTTTAAAGTGGGCCGTTCGAGAAATGGAAAAAAGGTATCGATCCCTTTCTAAGTTTGGAATCGAGAAAATAGAAAAGTTTAATGAAAAAATTCAAAAATTATCAGCAGAAGAAATTCAAGAGCACGAAAAAATTAATTTAGAACTTGAACAAGAGGCCAAAACTCGTGGTGAAACCTACCACTTCCAAACACTTCCCTACATCGTGATTATCGTGGATGAGTTGGCAGATTTGATGGTGGTGGCTAAGCAAGATGTCGAGCATCCCATTCAAAGGCTCACCCAAATGGCTCGTGCGTGTGGAATGCATCTGATTATTGCCACACAGTCTCCGCGTAAAGATGTGGTCACGGGTCTAATTAAAACAAATATTCCAGGAAGAATTGCACTTAAAGTAGCATCAAAAACAGACTCAAGAATTATTTTAGATGCATCGGGTGCTGAAAGACTTCTACCCAACGGAGACATGTTATTTTTAGCTCCAGGCGTGAACGCACCTATGAGGCATCATGGTCCATTTTTAAAGGACTCTGAGATTCAGAACGTAGTGAAATTTTGGTCCGAGCAGGGCGAGCCTGAGTTTGATGCTGCAGGTATTCGAATTTTGGAAGGTGGCGACACCACATCATCCGAAATGGGTGGTGGAAGTTTTTCTGAAGGTTTTGAAGAGGAAGAACAGGATCAAATGTATGATCAAATTTTATCTTGGACATCGACCCAAAAAGAAGTCAGCGCTTCTTTGCTACAAAGAAAATTTCGTTTAGGCTATCCGCGCGCTGCGCGCTTGATAGAAATTTTCGAAAGCCAAGGCGTAGTAAGCCCCGCCAATGGCAGCAAGCCGCGTCAAGTTTTAGTGAACAATTTGTCCGAAAGATAGTCTGGGTACCTTGACTCCTACAGAGGTCGTGATCTGATATTGTCACTACCAATTAGGAGGGTATTTTATGCTAAAAAGGATTTTAGTTTCTACACTTATTGCCACTTCGGCAATGGCCGCCAGTCCCGTTGAATTTGTTTCTTCCATTTTTCAAAATGCAATTGAATCAAGTTTTGAGTCGCAAAATTTGATCGACTGGAAACAAGGCGATACGAACACCTACGATCTTGATATGGGTTTCATTAAAGGTTCCATGGTACAAACAGTTCGTGAAGTCGGTGCTGATGGTATTTGGATGGATCAGAACATGGATTTGGGTTTTGCTGGAAAGCAAACAGCTTCTCAGTTGATCGATCCTGCTACGGGCGAAATTAAAAAGTTCATCGTAAACGGTAAAGAAGAAAAAATTCCCGAGCAAGGTGAGCAAGAAATCGTTGAAGTAACAGAAGCAAAAATAACTGTTCCTGCTGGAACTTTTGACTGCATTTTTGCTAAAATCAAAGATAAAAAATCAGGCGATATCACACAGGCGTGGATCAATCCTGAGCAAATCTCAGTTGGTGGCATGATTAAAATTATTCAGCCCAGTCAATTTGGCGAAGTGAAAATCAGCTTAAAGTCTTTTGTAAAAAAATAGTTCTGTGACTCTTGTTTAAAGAGCTGCTAAGTAAAAAGGAAGGTCATGGCCTTCCTTTTTACTTTTGATAGCAATGAGGTTTTTGATGAAATTTATATTTTTGTTTGTTGTTACGCTTTATGTCGCTGGATGTGGAGTGAAGGGGAAGCCCTTGCCGCCTCTTAAAAAAACAGAAGCCACAGAACAACTCAAACCCTAAGGATCCCAATGTTACTGAAACAAAGACTTTACTCTGGGGCTGGCAATACTTTTGTAGTTGAATTATTAAGCTCCAATCTTCCCCTTCCCACGGCTGAAGGGGCTCAAGCCCTTTGTGCAGAACATAAAGTTGATGGGTATTTGGGTTTAGAAAAAAAAGCAGATCACCAATACCAATGGCACTTTTATAACCGAGACGGATCGGCTGCAGAATTTTGTGGAAATGCGGCCAGGTGTGCACAGGCCTATTTAAATCAAAGTGAAAATATTATCGAGGCTCATCACGAAACACGTGCAGGAAAGATTAAAACTTGGACAGAAAGTGGCTCTCATTGGGTGCTCATGCCTGAAGTAAAAATTATTTCTGAAAAACATACCATTGATCTTGAAGGGCAAGTTTTTGTGGGCCTATGGTGTGACACCGGAGTCCCTCACTTTGTAACGAACCAAAGATCTTACAGATTTGATTTTTGGAAACAAATTTCTCAAAAACTAAGATCCCATCCTTCGCTTGAACAACGCGGAGCGAATGTCACCTGGGTGGGCCCAGCCGTTCACGGAAGACCACTTCAGGCTTTGACCTACGAGCGTGGCGTGGAAGACTTTACTCAAGCCTGTGGAACGGGCGCTTTGGCGGCAGCGGTTTTTTTACAAAGCAAATGGCCAAATGAAAAAATATTTCGAATCAACATGCCTGGCGGTTCACTTGAGGTGAAAAACCAAGATTCAAGCTGGATCATGACAGGCGCTGTAGATAAATTAGCTGATATCTAAGGAGCGTTATGGGGAAAACAATTTCTGGAGTTATGACGGCCCTGGTGACACCTTTTGATGAAAATGGAAACATCGATTTTAAATCCTTAGAAAATTTAGTTAAAAGTCAGTTGGCAGCTGGAGTTCAAGGTTTTGTGGTTAACGGAACAACTGCTGAAAGTCCCACGCTTGAAAAAAATGAAGTTCAAGATATTTGGCAATGTGTGAAATCAATTGCAAATAAAAACACAATTTGTATTTTGGGAACCGGTTCCAATTCCACAAAACAAACCATTCATAACACAAAATTGGCCAGTGATTGGTCGGCAGATGCGGCCCTGGTGGTAGTTCCTTATTATAATAAGCCACCTCAGCGTGGACTTTTTCAACACTTCAAACTTGTGGCGGAAGAATCGGGCGCACCGATTTTGTTGTATAATGTTCCAGGAAGATCGGCCTGTAACTTGTCAGCGGAAACAACAGCTGAATTGTCTTTTGTTTCTGGAATCATTGGCATCAAAGATGCGACGGGTGACATGAAAATCGCTGAAGAAATTCAAAAAAAATGTCGCAAAGGATTTATTCAACTATCTGGTGATGACGGAAGCTATGTGGATTATTTAATTCAAGGTGGTCATGGAATTATTTCCGTCGGAAGCCACGTGATCCCCGATCTATTTTTAAAAGTCACAGAACTTGTTAGTCAGAAAAAATATGATCAAGCCCAAGTGCTTATGAAAGCTAACTTGGACTTAATAGATTCCTTGTACATCGAGGCCAATCCGATCCCAGTTAAAAAAGCACTTAAATTAATGAAGGTCATCGAAGGTTCCGATCTTAGACTTCCGTTGATTGGAGCCCAGGCTGCGACCACCGAGCGAGTTCGTCACGAGCTTGAAAAAAGGGGACTTATTAAATGAAAAAAATAAAATTGGGTCTTTTGGGATCTTCGGGAAGAATGGGACAAGAGGTGTTGAAAGCGATAAGTTCAAACTTCGAAGTGATCTTTGAACTAGATTCAAAGAATTTTTCTCAGTTTTTAAAATTAAAAAATAAACCAAGTGTTGATGTGTGGATTGATTTTTCCCAGCCAGAGGTACTAAAAAGTTTTTTAAAATATTTAAAGCTGAACCCAGCTCCCATTGTTAGTGGCACCACGGGGCTTTCATTGGCCTTAGAAAAAGAACTTGAGGGGCTTTCGAAAATAACAGCTGTATTTTGGGCTCCCAATATGTCCATTGGTGTGGCTTTGGTGGCAAAAGCCTTAGAAGTTTTTAAAGGTCACCAACAATACGATTTTCAAATTGATGAAGTTCATCATAAACACAAAAAAGACAGCCCCAGTGGCACAGCTTTGTTTTTACAAAAAAAATTAGACTCAGTTCTAGGACACAAAAAAACTCCAGCTCCTCTGGCCACTCGCGGTGGTGGTGTGTTTGGCATTCACCGAATACAAGCTTTGTCAGATGAGGAAATGATCACCATCGAGCACACGGCTTTGAATCGATCCGTATTTGCAAAAGGAGCATTGTGGGCCGCTTCACAAATAACTAAGAAAAAACCGGGATTTTATACAATGAAAGATCTGATTTAAATGATAATTTCAGGACTTCTTCATGTTTACGTTCCAGCCGTTGAAGGAGTGGACAGTTTAAAAAGAAAAGTTTTTCAGCTTCGAAAAAATCTTAAAATTTCAAAATCTTCCATGGTTTACAAAAGATTTTCAGCGGCCTTTCAAAGACAACAAATTGAAGCTGTGTTGCAAATTGAGTATGATGATCAAGAAGTTGATATTAAACTACTGCAAAAAGAGTTTTTTGACGCCAAGGCCACACTGTTAATGATCGAAGGGCAGCTTAAAATTGATCCGTTAATGACGCTTCCTCACCCCAATCTTGTGATGGATCCTTTTTTGTTAAAAATGTCAGCTGAAATTGCTCCTTATTGGGAACATAAAGTCAGTCAAAATACGCTTACCTCACTTTCAACGCAGTTCGTTTCAAGTGATCCTGCGGAGTTTTTGACTCAAGGCTCAGACTTGATTAACCTCACAATAAAGGGGCTCGTATGAAATTTTTTATCGACAGTGCAGATGTAAACGAAATTCGCCAAGCTAATCTTAAGGGTTGGGTTGACGGAGTGACGACCAATCCAACTTTGATTGCTAAAAGCGGGCGCTCTTTTAAAGAAGTTATTGCTGAAATATGCAAAGAAGTCAGTGGCCCCGTTTCAGCCGAGGTTCTTGCCACTCAGTCTGCAGAAATGATTAAAGAAGGACTGGATCTTGCAAAAATTGCCTCCAATGTTGTGATTAAAATTCCCATGACCGAAGAAGGTCTGATCGCTGTTAAGAAGCTCACATCTGAAGGTATTAAAACAAATGTAACTTTAGTGTTTAATCCTCTGCAAGCCTTGTTAGTAGCAAAAGCTGGGGGCACTATGGTGTCTCCTTTTGTGGGACGTTTGGATGATATTGGAATTGATGGTCTAGCTATGGTGGAAGAAATTGTGCATATTTACCGTCAGTTTGATTTCGCAACGGAAGTTTTGGTTGCTAGTGTTCGAAGCCCCCTGCACATTGAAAAAGCAGCTCTCATGGGTGCTGACATCGTGACGGTTCCTTATAAAGTGATGCAGCAGATGACCCATCATCCGCTGACAGATAAAGGTTTGCAGATGTTTATGGAAGACTGGAAAAAGTCGGGTAAGTTATAGGAATGCTCAAAACTCTTTTTTCAGGGATTTTGATTTTATTATTGTTCACTGGTTGTCAGACGGGAATCTTTATCAACGATTCCCCTGCTGCCATGACGGATATTCGAAAAGCCTATGTGTCCGTGATGGGTGAGCCTCGAAATACAAATTTTAATGGCCGAGAACTTGTTTCCAAATGGCATGATAAAAGGGGTCGCTTCGAAGACTCTTTGGCGAAGGCCAAATCCAGGTATTTTACAAAACTCAGTATTTTAGGTGATCGCAGGCCCTATAAAATCAAAATTGAAGTCTTTCACGAGGTTCGCGTCAGTCCTCAGCAGTACGAAATTGTGGGTGAAGACCTAGACCAAGCCCAGAAGACAGCCCAAAAGATCGAAGAAGTGCTTAACCAAAGTCTTAAGGGTCGTAACGTGATTGACGACTTCAGGGCATTCTAAATACCATAAAGCTATGAGTATTCACGCCTCGCACGGGATAAGTGTGCGCGAGATCTTAATGATCTACATTTCAGGTTTACTAATGGTCACTTTTTGGCCTGAACAAGTGGGCTCGACAACGTTCGTCAATATCGCAAATAATATAGAAATTCGCATCGATGAAACCTCACCCGTTTTAGCAGCAGAAAAAGATTTATTGGCCTTTCAAAATTCTGCCAATGAAAACACTCAAGCGGGGTTGATGAATTTAAATCAACAGGTGCCAAGGCTTCAAGCGAGTATTCAGCGTGTTCAGTTGGCTGACTACTCAAAAGATTTAAAAGATATTCAAAATCCCAATCGCTTATTTTTAACAGGCCCCCTTCAGTTGAATCAGGGCTTAGCTTTGACAAGTGATAACCGCATAGATGTGGTCCGTGAATTTGAAGGACAGATTTTTGAAGTGGGACAAGTGGATGTCAATAAAGGAACCTATTCCATTGAGATCAGCAAAATGGAAGGCACATTATGTGCAAAATTAACGGGCGACCGTTTTGAAGTCATGGGTAAGGGTTGTATTTCGCTTGATCAATTTAAAAAATTAAATCGAAGTGTTGCCATGGGCCCTTTACTAAATGTGTCTAAGTACCAAGAAGTAGCACAAATTGCAGAAAGCTTGAGATCCGTTGAAGTGGCCTCACAAAGCTTACCACAAATTGAAGTTCCAAGAATGAAGCCTTCTGTCAGTCACAAAATTTTCAATTACTACAATTCAGATCAGCCCAATCCACCGGCTTTAGAATCGGCCGTTGTTGAAAACTCTGTTGATAGCTCAGAAGATGAAACTTCTTTTATCATTACAGAAATAAAAGCAGCAGGATTTCAAGCGGCACGAGTTGTTAGCGGTGGAAGAACCTCCAGAAGAGGTGCCCCAATGGTCAGTGATACAGCAAAAAAGGCACTTTTTGAAATTGCACAAAATGCTGGGTACACAGACGCGGGCGGCATGACTCGTGGATTTGTTTTCGGACGAGTGAATCAAGAAGGCCGAACCGTTGCAGGAGTCGACGTTCAAATTGAAGGAAGGCCTGATCTTAAGCCACTGTATTTTAATGAACTTTACATTCCTGATCCCAATCAAAAAACCACTGCTTCCCACGGACTTTATACATTTATGAATGTACCTGATGGTGAATACGCTCTTCGAGCTGAATCAGCGAACAAATTTATTGGATTTCAAAATGCATCCGTTCGAACCGGAACAATGGCACTTGCGGATATAGACTCTACTTTTCGAAAACGTGAAGTTCAAGTGGCCACCTATGATGTGGCCACCAAGGTTTCTCAGCCTTCGGTTGTAACTTTGCAGGCCTATGAAGAGGATTTAGTTCTCGATTCGGGTCACGGGGATATTTTGTTATCTGAAATTGAAGATAACAGTTTTGTGTTTGTTCACCCGATCAACCGAAACTTTTTAACAACCCAGTATTTACTTCAGCCCGGAGAAACACATTACAGCTTTCCAATGATTCACAAAGAATGGCTCGAAAATATTTTGTCTCAAGCCAAACTTCGAGAGGCCATTCAAGGTCGTATTTCCATGGGTTTTGGTCCCCAGGAGCCTTTCAAGGTTATGGCCATTGGCTCCGAGTCAGCTAAAATTATTTATTTTGATACGAATGCTCAGGTAGTCGAAGGTGATTTCGGACCTGCGGGCGGGGGCTATCTTATTCTTGATTCCGAAGAAAATGTCACAGAGTTTGCCATTCAAAGACCGTCTCAGAAAAATTTAAAAGTGATTTATATGCCGTCTCAGCCTGGCGTTGTAAACATTTTGACGGCACCCGATTCCTTTTTAAATTAAGGATCTAAAAAAATCACCACGCTGCTCGAAGTTTTTAAATTCATCTAAACTGGATCCACCCGGGCTTAACAGCACAGTGTCACCGTCTTCAGTCTGACTTTGAGCATGAATGAAAGCTTGTTTAAGGCTTGAAAACTGAGGACCAGAAAGAGCTGACTTAACTTGCGCAAGTTCTGCACACTCTCCGAAGAAGATAAAATTTAATTTTTTATCATGAGCCAATTCTTTTAGATTTTCCCAGGGAAGATTTTTATCTTTTCCACCAATTAAAACCACCAACCGAGATCCATTTTTCACATCTGGTAAGCAAGACTTCACAGCTGCCAATACACTTTCGATGGTTGTAGCCTTACTGTCATTGATATAGCGAACACCCTTGGTTTCAGATACGAGTTCCAAGCGGTGTGGAAGACCTTTGTAGTTTTCAATCGCAGAAATAGCAGTGGCGGGAAAGGATAAAGACTTGGCCACAGCTAATGCCAGGCTGAGGTTTTCCCTGTTGTGGGATCCAACCATTGACATTTTGTGCGCTGTAAAATCACGACTGTAAACACAGGTTATTTGTTGAGTTAACTTTGAGCTGCACCAGCGAAGAACTTCAGCGTTATCAAAATTAATAAAAAAAGATCCTTGGGTTTTGCCTAATAAAGTCCACTTGGTTGAATAATAGGCTTCTAAATCAGGGTATCTTTCTAAATGATTGGGTGAAAGGGCCGTTAGAACACTGGTGTGACTGTTTAAGCTTTTAAAATTTTCTAGCTGATAACTGGAAAGCTCTAAAACGACCCACTTGGCTTTACCTCTTAAGCCTGTTTGCAGCTCAAAAATATAATCGGCCAATGGAAAGCCTAAGTTTCCACCAACAAAATTATCTTTTGATAACGCATGAACGGCTTCCCCCAGTAGCGAAACTGTTGTGCTTTTACCCATGGAACCGGTCACACTGATCACCTTTTCATCGGTCAAACACTGGTAGGCCAAATCAAGCTCACTTGTCAGTAAGCCCGTCCAATTTTTTAGACCAGGAGTCTGAAGGGGTACACCTGGGGAAACCACCAATGTGGCAGGTTTGTAAGTCTCAAGAACTTTTTCTAGGGGTGTTTGGTGACCGATAAAATCAGCGTCTGAGCTTTTGTCATCATAAGCTTTAATCTCATCGGTATGTTTTGGGTACAAATGCGATAAAAGACGCTTAATGGATTGACCACTCTTGCCAAGACCTACAATAAGAATCGGAAACTGAATTTTCATGTTGGAAATTCATACTAGGCTCTTCTAGACTCAATAGCAATGCCTGAACAATTTCGACACGCAAACTTCACAGCCATCATTAGCGATCTTCATTTAACCGAAGAAGAACCCGTTCATCCCAAATATCCCCTTTGGAAAAAGTATAAAACAAAACAATTTTTTTATGATGACGAGCTTGTGGAATTCTTCCAGCTAATCGAAGAAAAAGCGGGGGAAGAAAAAGTAGAGCTAATACTAAACGGTGACATTTTTGATTTTGATAGTGTGGTCACAACACCAAAGGACCCCACTTTCCATGTCAGTTGGTTAGAAAAAAAGCGGGGCCTATATCCCAAGCCCGAAAAGTCCTGTTTCAAAATTCAAAAAATACTTTTTGACCATCCTGTTTTTGTGCAAGGACTTTCGGACTTTATTCGCCGGGGCCACCGAGTGGTTTTCATTATCGGGAATCATGATCTAGAGCTTCATTTTCCAGAAGTGCAGGAAGAAATTCGTAAAACATTAAAAATTGCCTCGTTCGAGCAGGACCGTGTTTTATTTGTTGAATGGTTTTATATCAGCAACAAAGACACTCTGATCGAGCACGGCAATCAATATGATCCCTACTGTTTGTGTGAGGATCCTGTAAATCCTTTCGTCAGAGGCTATAATCACATTTCACTGAAGCTTCCCTTTGGAAATTTGGCCTGTCGTTATATTATGAACGGAATGGGATTTTTTAATCCCCATACTGATGGTGGCTACATCATGACGTTGAAAGATTATGTCTCTATCTTTTTAAGATACATGATAAGGGCTCAGCCGCTTTTGGTTTTCACTTGGTTCAGCGGATCGGTACTTACATTATGGGGAACCATTCAGGCACGCATTGCAGTTCCTTTAAGAAATGCATTTACCATTGAAAAACGTGTGGAAGAAATGGCCGAAAAAGCCAACGCCGAACCACACATGGTCAGACAACTAAAAGAACTGATCGTAGCACCAGCTTCTGCCAATCCATTTTTAATTGCTCGTGAGCTGTGGCTAGACCGAGCCTTCTTGATTTTAATTTTTGCGATTCTAATATTTTATATTTTTACTTTTTTAAAAGCGATTTTTGGGATCTCACTATTTTGGTCATTCATTCCCTTAATGCTACTTTTGCCATTCTTTCTATTTTACTCTCGGTCAGTGACCTCTTTGGTTTCTTCTTATAAGGAACCGGATGATCGAATTTTAGCAATGACGGCTATCATTACTGAAGTCAGAAGAGTTATTTACGGACATACTCATCTTCCAAGGCATGAAGTGATTGGCTCTGTTGAACATTTAAATTCGGGAACTTGGTCACCGGCGTTTGCTGATGTGGAGTATAAAAAACCACTTGAACAACGAAATTATGTTTGGATTTCGCCAAGCGAGGGTCAAAGACGGGCCGAATTGCTGAAATTTGAAAGAAATGTGAAGCCGCAGCGCAACAGCGACGCTTCATGAAGTTGTCAAATGAGCTCTGAGTCGCGACACTTTTTAATGTTAATTTAGATCCACGAAAGGATTTGATATGAATGAAGTTTTAGTTGTTACAAGCAAAGTTAAAAAAATCATCAAAGAGCAAGGCGGTATGAACACTTCTGCTGCGACTATCGAAATTTTAAGCAAGGCTGTTGAAAGACTTTGTTTAAAAGGTATCGAGCAAGCGAAACAAGACGGTCGTAAGACTGTAATGGATCGTGATATCGTAATCGATCACATTTAAATTAGTTTTAGGAAATCATCCCAACTTATAATTGGGACTCCAAGAGACTCAGCTTTTTGGGCCTTGGATCCTGGATCACTGCCTACAATTAAAAAATTAAGTTTTGAAGAAACGGAGGAAAGTAATTTACCTCCGTTTTTTTCTATTAAATCATGAGCCTCGTCGCGCTTCACTGGCAAAGTTCCCGTAACCAAAAAACTTTTTCCCACCAAGGGACCTGAATCATTTCTTTTAGCCGCCTCAAAACTGACACCTAATTGAGTTATTTCTATAGCTTGCTTCGTGAGAGTCTTATTTTCCAACCAAGCCTGAATGGAACCCGCAACCTTAGGTCCGATTTCTGGGACTTCAATTAAAGACTCGGGCGTTGCTTTTAAAAAACTTTCTAAAGATAAATAATGATCAGCTAAAAGCTTTGCGGTTTGCTCGCCGACGAAGCGAATTCCAAAAGCATAAATGAACCTAGCTAATGTGGTTTTCTTGCTGATTTCTACACTTTTCAAAATATTATCAACAGACTTTTCACCTTGCCGGTCTAAATTTAAAAGATCTGTTTTTTTAAGTTTGTAAAGATCTGAATAGTTTGTCACCAAGCCCTGATCCACCAAAGTTTCAATTAATCGGTCGCCAATTTTTTCCATATTCATGGCCCGTCTTGAAACAAAATGTTTCAAAGATTCTTTAAATACGGAGGGACATAATGAATTGACACAACGACTGACGACTTCTTCTTCTAACTTTTGAGTGGGCTTTTGACAGGTTGGACAATTTTTTGGAATTAAAAAAGCAACTGAACTTTTTTTTCTTTTACTTAAATCCACACTGACAATTTCTGGGATGACATCACCCGCCCGCTGGATCACCACAGTGTCTCCGATGCGAACATCTTTGCGGTCAATTTCATCTTGATTATGAAGAGTGGCATGACTAACGCTAACACCACCCACGCGAACAGGCTTCATGATTGCGACCGGAGTTAATGCTCCGGTACGACCCACTTGCACCTGAATATCTTCAATCACTGTTGTGGCTTGCTCGGGTTTAAATTTTGCGGCCGTCGCCCAACGGGGACTTCTTGCCACAAGCCCCAAGTCTTCTTGAACTTTCAAAGAATTGACTTTTATGACTACACCATCAATATCAAAAGGCAGTGATGATCTTTTTTCATTGATCGTGTTGTAGTAATCAATGACCTCATCAGCACTTTTTGCAATCTTGACCAAATCAATGGCCACAGGCAGACCTACTTTGGATAAATAAGTTTCCACATCAGAATGATTTTTAAAGTCGACCCCTTCAGCCATACCAAGACCGTAAGCAAAAAATCTAAGTGGCCTTGAAGCTGCAATTTTTGAATCCAGTTGGCGGATGGTGCCGGCGGCTGCATTTCTTGGATTGGCAAATGTGTTCTCGCCATTTTCCTGCTGCTGTTCATTTAATGTTTTAAAATCCTGTTTAAAAATTAAAACTTCGCCTCGGACTTCTAAAAGCCCAGGCGGCCGATCGGTTTTTAATTTTAAGGGAATGGTTGATATGGTTTTCACATTGTGTGTGACGTCTTCCCCAACGGTGCCATCACCGCGGGTAATGGCCCGGACGAGCAAGCCATTTTCATAAATTATTTCTAAAGCTAAGCCATCAAATTTAGGCTCACAAAAAAATTCGATTTCTGATTCTGTTTTTAAAAACTTTTTCACCCGGTCGTTGAAATCGACCAAATCTTCAGCGCTGTAACTATTAGCCAATGAAAGCATAGGAAGTGTGTGGGGAATTTTAGTGAAGCCACTTAGAACAACACCGCCAACACGAAAACTGGGAGAATCAGACGTGACTAATTCGGGATGTTTTTTTTCCAAAGCCAACAGCTCTTGAAACAATTGATCGAACTCATAGTCTGAAATTTCAGGCTTGTCTTGACGATGGTACAGGTCATTGTGGTGCTCAATTAATTTTTTGAGCTGTTCATAGCGTTTCATGATGAACATCAAACTACTTTTCGTTCTGCATAGGGTCAAGGATCCGCTTCCTACGAGACTGTGATGTGTCGTTACTGTTAGCATTTTAACAGAGGTGCCTTAAAGTGAATTCTGAAAGTATAAAAAAAACGGCTCAATTGGCAAAATTGGCTTTAAGTGAAAAAGAGCTTGCGGAAGTCACCGATCAACTGGGTCTGATCCTGCAGCACTTCCAGAAAATATCTGAGATTCCCACGGATAACATCGAACCCTTATTAACGCCGACGGAAATAGAAAATTTTTGGCGAGAAGATGTGGTTCAGCAAGAACTAAGCCCTGAAGAAATTTTGCAGAATGCCCCCTTAAGTCAGGGTCATTTGTTTAAAGTGCCACCGGTGGTAGGCTAATGGATCCTTTAAAGCTTTCACTTTTCGAATTAAATAAAGCGGTTCAGCAAAAGAAAATTTCTTGCTTGGAGTTAACAGAATTTTTTTTAAAGCGAATCGAGAAATTGAACCCTCAGCTAAATGCCTACTTAGCAATGAATTTAAAAGCAAAAGAGCAAGCCAAAGAATTGGATCAAAAAGATCTCAGTCAATTCAAGCTTGCCGGTCTTCCCATGGGCATCAAAGACATGCTTTGCACAAAAGATCTTAAAACCACGGCGGCTTCAAAAATTTTAGAAAATTTTATTCCCCCCTATGATGCTACATTGGTTAAGAAATTAAAAAAACAAGGTGTCGTTATTTTAGGAAAATTAAACCAAGATGAATTTGCCATGGGATCCTCCAATGAAAATTCTTACTTCGGCGCTGTTAAAAACCCATGGAACTTGGAATTTGTGCCAGGTGGATCTTCCGGTGGATCAGCAGCTGCACAATCAGCAAAATTAGCGGCGGCCACCATTGGTACTGATACCGGTGGATCCATCAGGCAACCCGCTAGTTTCTGTGGAGTGGTAGGACTAAAACCCACCTACGGCCGGGTCAGTCGCTACGGAATCATTGCTTTTGCTTCAAGCCTTGATCAAGCAGGCCCACTGACTGCAAATATTGAAGATGCGGCACTTATGCTTGAAGTGATTGCTGGTCATGATCCCATGGATGCGACAACTTCACAGAAAAAAGTGCCCGAATTTTCTAAAAACTTAACCCGTGATATTAAAGGTCTTAAAGTTGGAATTTTAGCAGAGGCCCTTCAGGGTGGTCTTCATCCTGATGTGGAAAAATCTCTGCAATCTGGGATCGAAGCTTTAAAAAAAGAAGGAGCTGAAATTTTCGAAGTCAGCCTCCCACTTTTAAAACACTCCATTTCTGTTTATTATTTAATTGCAGCCAGCGAGGCCTCATCTAATTTAGCGAGGTACGACGGAGTTCGCTTTGGTTACCGTGCGCCTATGAATGAATCAGGATCTACTTTGGATGAATTCTACTCCAAAACTCGGGGCCAGGGATTTGGCAAAGAAGTGAAGCGTCGAATTATGATGGGAACCTACTGTTTATCCAGTGGATACATTCAGGCTTACTATGAAAAAGCCTGCCGAGTGCGAAGGTTGGTTTTAAATCAGTACAATGAAGCCTTTAAAAAATGTGATGTTATTTTAAGTCCCGTGTCAGCCAATCCTGCCTTTAAAATTGAAGAAAAGATTTCTGATCCACTGCAGATGTACTTGAATGACTTGTTTACCACTTCTACGAATTTAGCGGGTCTTCCTGGTTTAAGTGTTCCCTTTTCGTTATCACAAAATAAATTACCCATCGGTCTTCAATTAACTGCAAAGGCTTTTGATGAACAAACCCTACTCAACGTGGGGCTTGCACTTGAAAGAAACTCATTAGTGAAAACAGAGAATCCCCATGTCATCTAATCAGTATGAAGCTGTCATTGGAATTGAAACTCACATTCAGTTAAAAACAAAATCTAAAATATTTTGTGCTGATGCCACAAACTTTGAGGCCAGTGACAATGAAAATGCATCGGCCATCAGTGCAGGCATGCCGGGCACGTTGCCGGTTTTGAATAAAGAAGTTGTTGAAATGGCCATTCGAACCGGCCTTGCGCTGAACTGTCATATTCGAAAGGATTCGGTTTTTTCTAGAAAAAATTATTTTTATCCCGATCTTCCAAAGGGGTATCAAATTTCTCAGTATGACAAACCCATATGTGAAAACGGCTTTGTAGAAATCTGGCTAAATGGAAAACATCAGAAAGTCAGCATCACCAGGGCTCACTTGGAAGAAGACGCTGGCAAATCCACTCACTTTGGTGATTACACTTTGATTAATTTGAACCGTGCCGGTGTGCCGTTATTAGAAGTTGTATCAGGGCCTGATATGCATACTGCCCAAGAGGCCGCTGAATACGGGCGAACCATCAGACAAATTGTCAGATACCTTGATGTTTGTGATGGAAATCTTGAAGAAGGATCTTTACGTTGTGATGTGAATATTAGTGTCAGAAAAAAAGGTCAGCAAACTTTAGGTACAAAAGTAGAGATTAAAAATATTAACTCCTTTCGTTTTATTGAAAAAGCTGTCGAGTACGAATTTGAAAGACAAGTGGACGCCGTTGAATCAGGACAAAAGATAATTCAAGAAACAAGACTTTATGATCCCGATAAAAATAGAACTTTTTCCATGCGCACGAAAGAAGATGCAGAAGATTATCGGTATTTTCCAGATCCTGATCTTTTGCCAGTGATTTTAACTGATGAAAAAATTTCGAGTCACAAAAAAAATCTTCCTGAAATGCCATCTGTTAAAATGCAAAGGTTCATGAGCCAATTGGAACTTGGCGAAAGTGATGCACTTTTTTTAACCAGTGAAAAAAATATTGCAGATTACTTTGAAAATGTATTTTTAGAATCTAACAATGCCAAATCCAGTGCTAACTGGGTGACTACAGAACTGATGCGTGAGCTGAATTCAAGAAACGTCAAAATTGAAGATAGCCCTGTGGAGGCTAAACGTTTGGGTCAGCTGATTCAATTGATCGATAAAAAAACAATCTCAGGTAAAATTGCAAAAACTTTATTGATTGAAATGTGGACAAACTCTAAGGGCCCGGAAGAAATTGCTAAAGAAAAAAATCTGACTGCCTTGAATGACTCATCTCAAGTTGAAAAAATTGTTCAACAGGTCATTGATGATAATCCTGATCAAGCGGCCGAGTATCGATCCGGAAAAACAAAAATCATAGGATTTTTTGTAGGTGCAGTGATGAAAGCCAGCCGGGGCCAGGCCCAACCGGATTTGGTCAATCAACTTTTGCTTGAAAAACTCAAGGGCCCCTGAATATGAAAGTGGCTGCCCTTGATTTAGGAACCAATTCTTTTTTGCTGCTCATTCAAGAAAAAGACAAATCTGGAAAAATTAAAACTCTTCATGATGAATCTGTTATCGTTCGATTGGGTGAAGGCTTACAAAGCTCAGGTCAAATTTCAGAAGCGGCTTTAAAACGTGCAGAAGATTGCTTTAAAAGTTTTAAGAAAACAATGGATCAATTTCATTTAGAAAAAGTGCAGGCCGTGACAACGGCGGCTGCAAGGGACGCTAGCAACGCCAAAACTTTTTTAAATCTTTGTGGCCAATATCAAATTCCTGTTGTGATTTTATCAGGTGATGAAGAGGCCAGACTTAGCTTTTCAGGTGCTTTGCCTGATCAGGCATCAGGAAAATATTTACTGATCGATATCGGCGGAGGCTCCACGGAATATGTTGTGGGGACAAAAGAGAAAGTTTTATTTTCTCATAGCATTTCTCACGGAGCTGTGAAGTTGACTGAAAAATTTATTCAACATCAGCCAGTGCCTGAATTAGAAATCTCGCAACTCACAAAGCAAATTCATATCAACAGTGAAAAGACTTGGTCTGAAGTTCTTGCTTTTGCGCCAGAAAAGCTGATTGCTGTGGCGGGCACGCCAACCGCTATTGCAGCTGCAAAAATAGGTGGTTTTGATGCAGAGAAAATTAACGGAATGATTATGGATCAAGCAGAACTTAAAAAGTGGCTGGATCTTTTTGCTAGTACTTCAATTCAGCAAAAAAAAGATCAGTATGGTTTAGGGGCCAGGGCTGATGTTATTTTTGCAGGCACCGTGATTCTTTATGAAAGTCTTAAAAGACTTGGCCTTAAACAGATGATTATTTCAACAAAAGGAATTCGTTATGGCTTGGCTCATAAGCTTTTTAATGATCTGTAGTTTTGCAAGTGCAGCAGTTAAGTTTGAAAAAGGTTTTATTAAGATAGGCCACAAACGTCTGCAAGTCGAAATTGCAAAGACCTTTGAGCAACAACAACAGGGACTTATGCACCGAACAAAGCTTGGTGAAAACGAAGGCATGATTTTTATTTTCAATGAAGAAGATTTCAGGTCCTTTTGGATGAAGAACACGTTAATCGACCTCAGTATTGGCTATTTTAATAAAAAAAATGAATTGGTTGAAGTGATCGATATGAAAGCGACTTCCGTCCTGGATATCAACCCCCCTAGTTATCCAACGACGAAAAAGGCTCAATATGCAGTGGAAGTGAATAAGGGTTGGTTCTCTAAAAACAAAATTAAGTTGGGATCCAAATGGAGTTGGGACTAGACTCTAGTCTTGAACTCTTTTGCATCCCAAAATATTCCATGATCCAATGTCATGGTGAGACAGAAGTTTCATAATTAAAACTGTATCAAGGAAGATTCAATGATGAAGAAATTCATACTCGCACTTGCAGCCTCAATGACATTGATGACATTAACAGCTTGCTCTATGGGTGGATCCGAAGGTGATGAAGAAGTGATTGCCGAAGAAGGCACTTCCGAAGACCTAGAAGGTTTAGGCACTGAAACCGGAGACATGGCTCTTGAAGAAGGTGCAACTGCCGATGACGGAGCCCTTGTATTAGACGAAAGCCAAACATCTGAGACCACGCCAGACGGAGACTCTTCAGTCGCTCAAGCTGTTGGTGAAGATGAACTGACACTTGATTCTTTTGGTGAAACGCCAACTGACATTGCAGCCACTGATGTTCCCGATGTAAGCACTATGGAAGAGCCCGCTGCACCCAGTGTTGATACCATGGGCGAGCCCGCAGCTCCTGAAACTGGCGCTTTTGAAATTGCACCGCCAACTACAATGGTGGATGTGGCCGAACAAAACACACCTGAAGCCACAACGGATCTGGATCAGCAAGAAGAAACAAAACCCAAACTTCCTTCATTGCAAAAAGTGGCTGGAACGCCTTGGAAAATTTCTGGCAAATGGGTGAACGGAATCTATTTTGCTAGACCTGGGGATTCTTTAAGCACAATCAGCCAAACTATTTATGGTGATGATCGATCTAATGAACTTAAAAAAATCAATCCCACTTATAATAACCGCGAAGTAAAACCAGGTGATAAGGTTTATTACTCATCTATGATGCGTCCTGATGATTCAGAAAGAATCATCACGCATTTTGAGGAAAAAAATATTCCTGCAAAATCTTATACTTCTCAGCCTGGTGATAATATCAGAAAAGTTTCTGAACAACTTTTAGGATACCCCGAAGCATGGAAAGAAGTTTGGTCTTATAACACTCTTGAATCCAAGCAAGCTATGGATGAGGGAACTGAGATCAGATACTGGGATGTGAATTTAGCAAGCTCAATGCCGCCAGTCATGGCCGAGCAAGCACCTGCTTTTACACCGCCCCCACCAATGGACATGAATGCTCCTCCACCGATGCCAGAGATGCCAGCTCAAGATCCAACGGCGGCTAATTCTGACTTCCCACCACCGCCGGATTTTCCTCCACCAGCTGACGCCGGGATGGATACAGCAGGACTTCCACCACCACCTCCGCCAATGGATATCCCGCCACCACCGCCACCACCACCAATGGACATTCCACCACCACCACCAATGGCACAGGCAGAAACGTCTGATGATACATCGTCAGCTGCTACCATTGCTGAAGACGATCAAATCTTAGCACTGGGTGCAATCGGTCTAGTGGTAGTGGCCGGAGCTTTAATAATTATTCGCAGAAAGCGAAAGCAAAAAGAACTTGAACAGTCCTTAGGAGAAACTCACGTAGGTTAATCACCTACGTGTTCTTCTTAGTAATAATTTAAGAAACTTTTTTTAGAATTTTATCAAGCACGTTCTTTTTGTCAGAGCGGCTTGTTTCAACGAAATAAATAAGATCATCAACAATTTGCACATCGCGGTTGTTGTTAGGTTGAAATTTAATTCCACATCCAGCTTTGTTCGTCCAAACGACAAGACATTGGATTTTCCTAACACGGCCACTGACTTCAAAAGTCAGCTGAACCTTATCATTGTTTTTGAGCTCGTGATCTTTAAACTCCAAAAAGGCTCCCGACAGACTGATGTTTTTCAGTATGCCTTTTTCCTCACCACGTGAGTAACTTTTCCGGAAGTTTACTTCTAATGTTAGTGGTGTTCTGGGTGCTGGGCTTTGGGAATCCACGGCGAAAGCTCCTTTAATAATCAAGTGTCTGATGTATTATTCGGATCAGCAGGGGGTAAAATTGAGTCTAGGTTATAATTATCAAGGCTTAAGAATTTGAGTTGACAGTCCGATCAGATTATTAGAATTTAAGTCCAGAAAAGCCCAGCAGGTCCATTAGCTGGGGATAAAGTAAGCACCTCAGGGAATAACAAAGAATCACCTAGTCATTGTTAAATCACTGAAATCTAAAACAAAAATCAAAACAGGATCAATCAATTACAAACCAGGAGTTAAGCTTGTCGGATTCAAAAAATTCAACAGTGGAAGTAACTAAAAAACGAGGCCGAACAAAAGCCGCAGCCGCATCTGAAGAAAAAAAATCAGACAATCAACCCCCCTCTGAACCCCATCAAAGTCCAGAACCCGTTCAAGCGGCACCCCCCCAGCCACCGGTACCTCAAGCTCAAGAAAGCCAGAACCAACAACAGCCGCCTCAACAACAAGCTCCCAATCCTCAAACGGGAAATCCTCCGCAGCAGCAACAGCAGCAGCAACAACCCCAAGGACAACATCAGCAAAACCGACCTCAGCATGGTGGCGGCGGCGGTGGTGGTCACAAAAGATTTGATAATAATAAAAGACATTTTAGAAACAATGATCGTAACAACGATCGCAACCAAGGACATAGACACAACAATAACCGAAATAACTTCCAAGACCGCAGACCGAATCCTTACGGAAACGATATGCAAGATGAAATTCAAGAACAAGGAGCCCAGGACACTTCCGTTAACGTGGACGTCGATCTCTCTGACATCCAATTAACAGACGAGGAAAAAAGCTGGCTCAGCTCAAAGGATTTAAAAACAAAAAACATCACAGAACTAACAGCTTTGGCTGCAAAAACAAAAATTGAAAATGCAGCTGGTATGCGCAGACAGGATATGATTTTTGAAATCCTTAAGCGCGCGGCCCGCTTGAACGTGGATATTTTTGGTGCCGGAGTTTTAGAAATTCTTCCTGATGGCTACGGCTTTTTAAGGTCTCCTGATTATAACTACGCACCAGGACCGGATGATATTTACGTATCTCCCTCTCAAATCAGAAGATTTGGTCTTCGTACGGGTGATACTGTAACGGGAACTGTACGCCCTCCAAAAGAAGGCGAAAGATATTTTGCACTTCTCAAAGTTGATACTCTTAACTTTGAAACCACAGAAAAAAGTAAAGATAAAATCTTGTTTGATAACTTAACACCTCTTTACCCACAAGAGCGTTTAAAACTCGAACACAACCCTGCCGAGTACACCACTCGTATCGTGGATTTAATGGCTCCCATTGGTAAAGGTCAGCGGGCCCTCATTGTGGCTCCACCAAGAACTGGTAAAACTGTTTTGATGCAAAATATTGCTAACGCCATCACAACGAATCATCCAGAAGTGAAGCTTATCGTACTTTTGATCGATGAGCGCCCTGAAGAAGTGACGGATATGCAGCGAACTGTGAAAGGTGAAGTTGTGTCATCTACGTTTGATGAACCACCCACAAGACACGTTCAAGTCGCTGAAATGGTTTTAGAAAAAGCCAAGCGCTTAGTTGAGCACAAGCATGACGTGGTTATTTTATTAGATTCTATTACTCGTCTAGCTAGGGCTTACAACACCGTTGTTCCGACTTCAGGAAAAGTATTATCCGGTGGTGTGGACGCCAATGCTTTGCCAAAGCCTAAACGGTTTTTCGGTGCAGCAAGAAATATCGAAGAAGGTGGATCACTAACCATCATTGCAACAGCTTTGATTGATACAGGTTCACGAATGGACGAAGTTATTTTTGAAGAATTTAAAGGTACCGGTAATAGTGAAATTCACTTGGACCGAAAGCTCATGGAAAAACGAATTTTTCCATGTATGGACATCAACAAATCAGGAACTCGAAAAGAAGATCTGCTAGTTGAAAAAAGTGAGCTCAACCGTCTTTGGATTCTAAGAAAAGTACTGTCTCCAATGAACGTTGTGGATTCCATGGAATTTCTGATGGGTAAGGTCGAACAGACCAAAACCAATGCAGACTTTTTAAAAGCCATGGGTGGAAACTAAGCCTGGAAACAGGCTAACCCATTAGAAACATTAACAAAACAGAGAGTTTAGATAATTCTCGACAGAGCGCTTCAGTATTGATATACAATGCGTTCGTTTTAAGCATATTTTTATCGAAGGATTTCAAAATGAAAGACAAAATTCACCCAAAAGTTTCAAAAGTCATTTTCAAGGACATCTCTTGTGATTTCGCCTTCTTAGGTGAATCAACAGTGGAATCCAAAGAAACTATGCAGTGGGAAGATGGCAAAACTTACCCCGTATTAAAAGTCGAGATCTCTTCTGCATCTCACCCATTTTTTACTGGTAAGCAGCGTGTGATGGATATGGAAGGTCGTATCGATCGTTTCAAAAAGAAGTACGCAAAAAAATAAATTTCAAACTTTGCTTCTCATAGCGATGAAAATGCGGCGACAAGGCCGCATTTTTATTTTAATGTTGTCGATATGTTTTCAAAATTAGATGAAGTCGAAAATCGTTACGAACAAGTGCAGATGATGCTGCAAAAACCTGATATTGCCTCTGATCAAAAACAGTATCGAAATCTCATGCGAGAGCTTTCTAATTTAGAAAAAATTGTTACCGTTTACCGGGATTTTCGCACAAAAACCAACACCATCGATAGCAACAAAAAACTACTAGGCACTGAAACAGATTCAGAAATGAAAGATCTTTTGAAAGAAGAGATCAAAGAAATCGAAGCTGTGATGCCAGCCTTGGAATTGGAATTAAAACTTCTATTAATTCCTAAAGATCCCAACGACGACAAAAATATTATCCTAGAAATCCGCGCTGGTGCCGGTGGCGATGAAGCTTCTCTTTTTGCTGAAGAAATGTTTCGCGGCTATTCCTACTATGCATCCAAACAAGGATGGAAAGTGGAACTGCTTTCATTTTCAGAAGGAAATGTGGGTGGGGCTAAGGAAATTATCGCAAGCATCACAGGTGATAGTGTTTACTCAAAACTCAAATATGAATCCGGTGTTCACCGCGTGCAAAGGGTTCCTAAAACAGAAGCTCAGGGCAGAATTCATACATCCACGATAACGGTCGCTATTATTCCTGAGGTTGAAGAAACCGAAGTTAAAATTAATATGAATGATGTGCGAATGGAAACCATGCGTGCCAGTGGAGCCGGTGGACAATCTGTAAATAAAACGGAATCTGCTGTTCGTGTGGTGCATATCCCTTCAGGAATTGAAGTGCGCTGCCAAGAGGGTAAAGCCCAAAGTGCCAATAGGGAACGAGCGCTACAAATTCTTTATGCAAAACTAAAACAATTGGAAGAAGATAAAGCTCGTAAAGAAGCCTCTGATGTTAGGCTTGAACAAATCGGAACCGGTGACAGATCAGAGCGCATCAGAACTTATAATTTTCCTCAAAGCCGAATCACAGATCATAGAATAGGGCTTACCACTCACGCCATTGATGCCATCATGAAGGGTGAATTTGAAAACTTGATTGATCCATTGATGACACATTATCAATCTGAAGCTCTCAAGCAGCAAAGCCAAAGTTGAAATGAAAACCAAAGAAGTTCTGGATAAAACCATTCAATTCTTCCGCGATAAAAAAATGGAAAATGCCAGACTGGAAGCCGAGTGGTTGATTGGTGCTGGCCTTGGCTTGGACCGTGTTCAACTTTACTTAAAATTTGATCAGCCATTAAAAGACGAAGAGGTCACAAAACTTCGTGAAATGGTGAAACGCCGAATTTCAGGTGAGCCCTTAGCTTACATCACAAATTCTCGTGGGTTTTACGGTTTAGAATTTAAGGTCACACCAGAGGTTTTAATCCCAAGGCCTGAAACAGAAACACTTGTGGAAAAGGCTTTGGATTATTTAAAAACTTTGGATCAAGAAGTTATTTCGGTACTCGATCTGGGAACTGGTAGTGGTTGCATTGGTTTAACTTTGGCCAAAAAAGATCCCAGGGTGAAAGTAAAGCTTGTGGATATCTCGCCTGGGGCTTTAAGTATCGCAAAAGAAAATGCTCAAAGTTTAAATGTGCAGGACAGATGTGAATTTTTTGAATCTAAGGCTGACCAGTTTTTAAATCAAACAAAAGAAAGTTTTGATTTAATTTTATCTAATCCTCCGTACATTGCACCCACTGATACCCATGTTGAAAAAGATGTGAAAGACTTTGAGCCCCACACGGCCCTTTTTGCTGAAAGTGGAACATCACTTTTAAAATTGTGGTCACAGGCTGGCATTGCAAAGCTCAAAGCAAAAAGTTTAATGATGATGGAAATGGGTT
Source organism: Bdellovibrionales bacterium Ga0074139 (assembly GCA_001464795.1). Classification (GTDB taxonomy): domain Bacteria; phylum Bdellovibrionota; class Bdellovibrionia; order Bdellovibrionales; family Bdellovibrionaceae. Next base: position 157,614 of record LNEB01000015.1, on the reverse strand, counting down.
TTGATCAAGGACCCCAGATGAAAGACTTTTACACAAGCCTTGGATCATTTTCAAAAATTGAAATTATTAAAGATTTATCAGGACATGACAGAGTCATATCAGGAGAAAAAAATGGATAAAATGGTCATTCAAAGTGGTCATCAGCTCAATGGCCAAGTTAAAGTCAGTGGTGCCAAGAACTCAGCTTTGAAGCTTATGTTTGCTTCTTTACTAGCTGATGGAAAACACACTTTTCATAATGTTCCTGAACTCGCCGATGTGGAATCGGCTAGAAATTTACTAGCAAGCCTTGGCTGCAACAGTGAGTTTCAAAAAAATACTTTGGTGATTAACTCAAAAACCAATTCACAAAAAGCGGATTATGATTTGGTCAGAAAAATGCGAGCCTCCATTCTTTGCTTAGGTCCTTTGTTATCAAAAACAGGTGATGCCGTTGTGTCCTTGCCTGGTGGATGTGCCATCGGAACAAGGCCCATTGATTTGCATCTTGAAGGCATGAAGGCCATGGGAGCTGAAATTGAACTTAAAGAAGGTTACGTTCATGCTCATGCAAAAAAATTAAAAGGCTGCTCGTTTCTTTTTGAAAAGGTCACAGTGGGCGGCACCGAGAACATGATGATGGCGGCTACTCTTGCTGAGGGTACAACAATTTTAGAAAATGCAGCCAAAGAGCCAGAGATTTCGGATCTTGCTAATTATTTAATTAAAATGGGTGCAAAAATTTCTGGTCATGGAACAAGCGTGATTAAAATTGAAGGTGTGAATCAGCTCAAGCCTGCTGAACATACAGTTTGTCCTGACCGAATCGAAGCAGGAACACTGCTAATAGCTGGTGCCATCACGGGCGGAGAAGTGACAGCCACACACATTGATTCCAGTTACCTAGAGGCCTTTATCGCTAAACTTCGTGAAGCTGGATTCACTGTGGATACAGAAAAAAATTCTATCACAGTTAGAAAATTAAAATCATGGAAGGCCGTTGATATCACAACAGCTCCGCATCCGCTTTTTCCTACAGATCTTCAGGCTCAGTTCATGGCTTTGATGACTTTGGCTCATGGAACAAGTGTGATTTCTGAAACTGTTTTTGAAAATAGATTTATGCACGTCACAGAACTGATGCGTTTGGGCGCTGATATCACACCCAAAACCCATGTGGCTGTTGTTCGTGGCATTCCTGATAAGGGTTTAACCGGAGCACCTGTGATGGCCACTGATCTTCGTGCCAGTGCCTCGTTAGTACTCGCAGGCCTTGTGGCCAAAGGCGAAACCACTGTGAACCGAATTTATCACTTGGACCGAGGCTACGAAAAAATGGAAGATAAGCTTTCTTCATTGGGCGCAAAAATAGGAAGGGTATAAATGGATCCAGTCATCGTTTGGATAGTGGCAGGTTTTTTATTAGTTATTGGTGAAATGCTCACAGGAACTTTTTATTTACTCTTTATTGCGCTTGGATGTTTTGCGGCGGCAGGAACAGCCCAAGTTCAAGCTCCTTTTTTAATGCAAGCCTTGGTGTGTGCAGGTGTTTCTGTTTTGGGTGTGTTTGTTTTAAGAAAGCCACTTCAAAAAAAACTTCTTAAAACATTAGAAGTGCAAAACGATGTGGGCCGCACGTTGACTGTGGATTCCACCATAATGGCCGGCAAAAAAAGTTCAGTGACCTATCAGGGATCTCTTTGGAACGCAGAAAATATCGGCCCCTCTGATCTTAACTCTGGGGATCAAGCGATCATTTTGAAAATAGACGGAAACATTTTGCAAATTAAGAAAAATTAAAAAGTAAATTGAGTCATTTTAGTAAAGGAGCTTTGTTTTGGAAATTATATCACTGGCTTTAATTATATCCGCCATTGTGTTTGTGGCTTTAACCGTAAGAATTGTACCTCAGCAATCAGCTTTCATCGTCGAGCGCTTAGGTAAATACAGCCGCACTTTGGAAGCGGGCCTGCATATCACGATTCCTTTTGTGGACCGTGTGTCTTACAAAACAGATTTGAAAGAAATGGTCTTAGACATCCCTCCGCAAATTTGCATCACAAAAGATAACGTTCAAGTCACGGTGGACGGAGTGATTTTCTACCGTGTGATGGATCCTAAAGCCGCCTCTTACGGTGTTAATGATTACGAACTGGCCGTGATTCAACTCGCACAAACCACATTAAGATCTGAAGTGGGAAAAATTGATCTCGATAAAACCTTCGAAGAGCGAGAAAAAGTAAACAACGCGGTTGTGATGGGAATTGATAATGCCACTCAGCCTTGGGGTGTGAAAGTTTTAAGATACGAAATTAAATCTATTAATCCACCTAAAGACGTTTTGGATGCCATGGAAAAACAAATGCGTGCCGAGCGAGAAAAGCGTGCAAAAGTTTTAGAATCTGAAGGTGCCAGAGATTCCATGATCAACAATGCGGAAGGCCGCAAACAAGACGTGATCAAACAATCTGAAGCTGACAAGCAAAGACAAATCAATCAAGCGCAAGGTCAAGCCGAAGCTATTTTAGCAGTGGCAAGAGCGACAGCTGATGGAACCAAAATGGTAGCTGAAGCATTAGCCAGCCAAGGCGGCAGAGACGCTGCCAATCTTCGCGTCGCTGAGGAATACGTGAAGCAATTGGGTCAGATGGCGACAAATTCTGATTTATTAATTGTTCCCAGCAATGTGGGTGATCCAACAGCGATATTAACGACAGCCTTTAGTGTACTTGATAGGGTTAAAGCTCGGCAGTCGACTAACGCTTAAATAAGCTTCTTAAAGCTTTGAATATAAACTCACCGTTTTTATCAAAGCTTGAGGCGTAGGATTGAATCAGTCCATCACTGCGTGGACTGATTTTAGCCAGTCGGTAGCCCACGTATTTGGGTGTTTCAATGACAAGCGTATAATTGTTTTTAACTGAATATTTAACACCCGCATGAAACTTTACGATCTCTTCAATGTTATTCACATCTAAAGCAATCTCGGCACCGTACTCATCTTTAAATGTAAAATTCATTTTCTCGACTTTCAATGCACCCACGACAAACGCTGACCTTAGTAAATTCTTTTTACAAGCCTCAGGTATTGCATCCAGATAAAAGTTCTCAAAAGAAAATTCATCTAAGCTTTCAATTTGAGCTCCCTCAAATTTTACACTGATGGTTTTAGCTCTCTTAAAATTTGCATTGAATTCAAAAGTTGGATTTCCATTTTCTGAAAGTGCAGAAAGTTGAGTGCCGAATTCCATTGTGAACTCTTGATACTTTTCAGGTAGATCGGTTTTATTCACATGCACAAGTTCGGTTGCATAATCGCCAATGAACTCGGGAAAACAGCGATAGCTGGGCACAGCCGTAATTAAAGTGCTCGCGTTACCTTTGATGATGGTTCCCACTTTTGTATCAGACATGGGAGTCCTAAAAGGGATGAAGCCAGTATCAAGAATAATTTCCTCAAAGACTGTTTGTGGATTTTGACAAGAGGCTAGAAGAAAAGCCGATAGAATAAGTAGGGTGTTTTTCATACAGACTAGATCGGCCAAAGGTCTGGGAAAACTTGAGATTTATTTTTTTTGATTAAAAGTTTGTCAGAATTTGAAAAGTTAGCGCTTACTTTTGCTACAAATTCCTTCAAACCAACTTAGACAATTATTTTTTGTCTTAATCATTTGGTAAACAAGGGTTCGATTCAAAGAACCACTTGAGTTCTTAGTCTCGTCTAAAGGCTCACCCGCCGCACAAATATTGTTTTGATTTTTTGCAAGGCTTTTCCATTCATTGACCAACTGACGGCATGATTCTATTGGAAATCCACGACGAGTGATGAACTCATAAAAAATTCCATCTTGAACAAAAGAAAAAGAAGAATCAAAGTTGTCATCTGCCGTTGAGTTTTGTTCTGAGTAGTTTTTGTCATTACAAATAAAGTTAATATTATTAGTTTTGGTGCAAACCCAAACGGGAAGTTCTCGGTTCACATTTTCAAATTTTACAGCGGACGATTCAAGAGGATAAGCATTAAAATCATCGACTGAAAGAACTTCATAGCTATCTGTTAATAAATAGTTTTGATATCGAGTTCGCAATTGATCAGAATAGGGGACAAGACTACTAATTTCGGTATGCTGACAAGAAATCATTAACGAACTAGCGATCAGAGTTATCTTTAAGATATTGATAGTGCTTCTGAAAAACATGCAGACCTTTCAAAGCCTCTTGTGGGTTTTTTAAATATTGTTTTGTGTAGCCTTTATATTCAACAAGAGATTCTTGCCATGTAGCTTGCCTTTTCAATCTTCGATCCGCCATCAGCTTTTTGTGGAAAAGCCACCTGATGGATGTTGAAATATTAACGCCAGGATCATAAACGTCACTTTTCTTAAAGGAAAAAATATGATTTTTAAGCTCACCCTTGGGATCATTTAAAATTTTAATTGTTTGATCAGTTATTTGCATAAGTCCATGAGCTCTTGCACCTTTCTGACCCGGTATCGGGACCGATATCTTAGGCGAAAAACTTGACTCTGATGCCATAAGTGCTTTTACAAAATTTGGGTCTAGAGGCGTTGTCGGCTTAAAAACGTCATTCCAATATTGTGTCCAACCAGTTATCAAGTTGTCATACAAGTCAGCTTTTGACTTAAAAACTGGCTTGTAAGATGTTGTTTCAGGTTTGATAGAATTAATATATCTATTTTGAATTTCATCTACGGATAAAATTTCTTTTTTAGAAGAATTTCGCCTGCAATGGCCATCAACTGTTGTTAAGCTCGATTTTGTTTTTCGATTGTGTTCTTTGACCCAGTGGCTGCCAAGTGCACAAAGTCGCCATGGGTGAGACGGTGGATTTTTCTCTCGTTCCTCTTGTGATTTCTTCATTTCTAACAGTTGTTTAACTAATGGCTGAAAATTCTTTAAATTTTTTGCCTTTTGTTTCGCAGCCCTTTTTTCTCGAGCCAAGACTTTGGGAAATTCCCTTCTAATGATTTTTTCCATAAGCCTGATCGCTTCTGACTTTTTAAATTCCATTAATCTGTCCTTTTAAGAAGTCAGATACAAGTTTAGGTTTTTTCCATATTTCAAATCTACGGACCCAATCTTAGACCGTCAATTAACACTCCGAACCAACGGTCAAGATCAAGCACTCAAGCTACTGAGACAAAATAAAAAGTTAAAACTCAACAAAGCGAACAGCAAAAGGGCTCGACCAGAACTAAAGACCAGAAAAAAGGCAAAAAAAAGCCCGAACCTGGAGGGGATTGGCTCGGGCCTTCAACTTCACATTTCAGATGATTTGGGGAGGGGGTCCTCAAACTTCTCTTATTTAGAAATCGTTACTAACTCTGTTTTCAAATCCAACATTTGGTTCACTGACGCTCGGGCATTGGCAGAAATCGCTAAGACAGCGAGTATGTAAATTGCGATTAACGCTTTTCCCACACTGCTCTTTTTGATTTTGCTACCAACTTTCATTGCCACCCGTCCTTACAGATACTTGTTGAAATTCAAATGTTATAGAAATTGATTAAGCAAAAGGGGTGCCAAACTTTTAGACACTCAGCTAAAATCTATAAGGGTTTCAGCAGCTTACCGGATCCGGACTGGTTCCAAAACGGAATCACCAAAACCCGTTATGGAACTTTTTTGGACTAACAATTTAGTCAAAGCTTCGTACAATTAACATGATGAGCGGCCCACCTGTCAGTTGGATTATTAGAAATCACAAAGGCCAAATTGTAGGACCTTTAACGACGAAAGAAGTTCTGCAAAGAATTTCTGAAGGTCACCTCATGGGCGATGAAATGATTTCGTCTTATCCTCAAGGCAAATGGGTGCCCATTTCAAAAGAGCCAAAATTTTATGATCAGTTATTAAATGTTTTAGAAAAAAAAGCGGAAGATTCAGGCTATCCAAAAACAGAAAAAATCGAGCGTAAATCTGATTTTGAAGAAACAGTGTATATTCCAAGGCCCACAACAAATCCGGATGCATCTTCAAAGACGAAGACTCAAAATGTTAACCAAGAGACTTCAGATAAAATAAAAAAATTAGACAATACAAAGACGACCATCGATCCCAATCCTGTGATCGAACTCAAGTATCAAGATCCTGATATCGATAAAAAAAACTTGAGGAAAAAAATATTTATCATTGCAAGCAGCGTGGTTGTGCTGCTCGCTTTAATTTTGATTCTTTTACCGTCCGGTGAAAAATCCAGTCGGATCAGGCTTTTACGTGTACAAAAAAACCGCTCAGCCTTTGATGTGGCTCAAGTTCAAGACAAAATGACCCGAGCCATTGCAAGCCTTGAAAACAGCCAGGTGGAAGATCTCTTACAATCGCAAAATCATTTGGTGGCCTTAGTTGAAGGTCAACCCGCTAACCTTGAGGCCAGGGGTCTACTGTGTTTTGTTTATAAAGAGCTTTGGCCCTTTAGTTACCAAGATGTGGAAGATCTGAAAACAGTCGAGCAGTTGGTGCAAACCACTCGGGCGCAAAATTTGACAAGTCCCCATGGTCAATTGTGTGAATCTATCCGGCTTTTAATTTCAGGAAGGTACCCTGAGGGCCGAGCCCAGATTGATAGTTTACTGGAAACCAGCGGAGCCTTTTCTTTGCTACCGATTGGTTATTATTTAAAAGGTGAAATTTTAGAAGTGGACCGTGAATTTTTAAGTGCGGCCTCTTACTTTGAAAATGCAGCCAAAATGTGGGACACCTGGAGCCGTCCATTATTAAAACTAGCCACTCTTCAGTACCGTCAGCGCAAATACCAAGAGGCTTACACTGTTTTACAAAATATGAACCCCAAGCATTCAAAATTAAAAGAAAGATTTATTTTGTTTGGTCTTGTGGAAGCCAAAGGTTTTAATAAAAAAGATGAAGCCTTAAAAACTTTAGATTCCGCCTTGAATCAATCAGGAAAAATTGAACCAAAATTAGAGTCAGACGCTTGGCTTGTTTTAGCAGAGCTCTGGCTTAACAAGGGTGAGAAAAGAAAAGCTCTGCAGGCGGCACAAAAATCTTACAGACTGGCTCCGCAAAATAAACAATCCCGGGAATTAGTGGTTCGCCTGGGCGGCGAAGAAGACTTGGGCTTAAGCAAAAATGATAATCAGGCGATGACGTTATTAGGGGATCAGTATATGCGGCAAGGAGATTGTTTATCAGCACAGGCTGAATACAAAGCGGCCTTTGAACTGAATCCTAAAAATGCCGAAGCTGCCATGAAGGCTGGAAAATGCTTATGGCAGCTCAATCAAACTTTTGAAGCCATGGACTGGTTGAATAAAGCGATTAAAGCGAATCCAAAACTCATTTCAGCTTATGTTTTGCAGGCTGATTATTTAACTCAGCGCTTTGATTTTCAAACGGCATTTTCCATTTTGACCCGCGCTCAGCAACAGGGGCCTCCCAATTTTGAAGTGATGCGGGGCTTTGCATGGCTTGAGTATAGAAAAAATAATATGATCGGGGCCATTCAATTCGGAGAACGAGCCAGATCCCTTTTTGAAGGTGATGTGGAAACTTACGTTTTACTTTCAAAAGCTTACAGGCAAAGGGCGATGTCTATTTTGCCAGATACTGCAAAGCTATCAAAAGAAAAAGAAGACGCTCTTAAAAACATGCGCTCCTATGCCACAAGGGCAGTGGAATTAGATGCAACCAATGCCGAGGCTCAGCTGGTGTATGCAGAAATGTTAGCAGCCCAAATGGGTGTGGACACGGGAGTTCAGTATTTTCAAGAGTTGATAAAGAAATTTTCTTATACTTTAGAATACCGCATTGGTTTAGCGAATTTACTTAAACAAGAAGAGCGCTACCTGCAGGCTTTAGAAATTTATGAGCAAGTGGTCAGCGTGGATCCAAAAAATAAAAAAGCCCTGATGAGCCTAGGGATTTGCCAACGGGCTCTTGGCCAAAATGAGCCAGCCCTTAAAACATTTTTAGCGGCTGCGATTTTAGATCCATCCGATGCTGAAGCCTTTTACATGACCGGACAGGTGCTTGGGGATCTTGCAAGGTTTGATCAGGCCATTAACAATTATCAAAAAGCTGCGAAGGTGAATCCTAATTTTCCAAGGCTCTATTATGCAATAGGTCAGACCTATTATATGAAGGGAAATATGGAAGAGGCCAAAAAAGCGGCCATAGAGGAAAAAAATAAAAACCCTCAGCTTTCTGATCCCATGGTTTTACTGGCGGATGTTTATTTAGCAACCAAGCAGTACGCCGATTGCGCTCAAGAGTTATCAAATGTTTTACGAATCAGGCAAACCGTCGACATGTATGTGAAAGCGGCCTCTTGTTACAGGCAATCAGGTTCTTTGGAAATCGCGCAAGATATGTTGGCGCTAGCGAAACAGCGAGAAGATGGTTATGCTGATATTTACCGGGAACAAGGAGCTTTGTTTCAGCTTCGCGGTGACAATGAAGCGGCACTTGAGTCCTATCAAATGTATTTAGAACTTTCACCGAATGCGGCTGATAGAATTCAAATACAAATGATGATTCAAAATTTAGGAGGCTAAGAATGGGTTTTTCAGATTTATCGGCATCAATGAAATCATCAGCTCAGAATACATCCATCAATGTAGCCACCTTAGCTCTAAGGCTTCTAACAGGATTAATTTTAGGTTATGTTTTTGGACTTATTTTTCAAGAACTTTTACAGGCCGGAAACTTGGTTGTGGTTTCTTTTGTGATTGTCATGAGCTTTGCTTTTATGAAGGTATCGACGACTTGGTCGTTTACGAAGGTTTTAATTTTTGATATTTTCGTAGCCCTCGTTTTACAAATTTTAAAAATGTATATTTTATTAGCGCCTTAATAATTTGTTTTTGAAGTAATAGTCTATTTTGAGTAACAGAAGAAATTTAAAAATTTAAAGAAAGAATTTATGTTAGATATTAAAGCCTTTGAAAAAAATCCTGCTGAACTTGAAACCTACAAGCAAGCTTTAAAAAATCGCGGTGCTAGCGATGAAGTTTTGAATCAAGTTTTAGAACTTAATAAAAAGCGCCGTGAGCTAATGACAAAAGCGGAAACAGAAAAATCAAAACTGAACAAAGCAAGTGCTGAAATTGCTCAGATGAAAAGGCAAGGCCAAGATGCTTCAAAGCTCATTGAAGAAATGGGTCAGTGTTCTCAGTTAGTGAAAAAAATGGAACATGAAGCCAGCGAAGTGGATCAGGAAGTTTTTAAACTGGCCCTTTATTTACCTAATAAGCCACATGCCACAGTGCCTGTTGGTTTAAGCGAAAAAGACAATAAAATCACTCGCACCGTGGGCGAGCCCAAGAAGTTTACTTTTCAAGCGAAAGAACATTGGGAAATCGGAGAGAAATTAGGAATTATCGATTTCGAACGAGCTGGTAAAGTGACAGGTGCCAGGTTTTCATTTCTAAAAGGTCAGGCCGCAAAACTAGAAAGATCTCTCATTCAATTTATGCTCGATCTTCATAGCGAAGAGCATGGTTATACGGAAATGATTCCCCCTTACATTGTGAATCATCAAAGCTTACAAGGAACGGGTCAGCTGCCAAAATTTAAAGAGGATCTTTTTCATTTAGAAGGCACTCAGTACGCATTGATTCCAACCGCAGAAGTTCCGGTCACCAATTACTACGCTGATGAAATTTTAAATGAAGATCAGTTGCCGCAATCTTTTTGTGCTTATTCCCCATGTTTTAGATCTGAAGCAGGAAGCCATGGCCGGGATACTAAGGGTTTGATTCGTCAGCATCAATTTCACAAAGTGGAGCTGATGACTTTTTGTCATCCCGATAAATCCTACGAAGTTCACGAACAGCTGACATCACACGCAGAAAGAGTTCTCGATCTTTTAGAGCTTCCTTACCGAAGAAGTTTGTTGTGCACAGGTGACATGGGTTTTGGCGCTTCAAAAACCTATGATTTGGAAGTTTGGCTTCCGGGTCAGGGTCAATACAGAGAAATTTCTTCGTGCTCAAACTTTGAAGACTTTCAGGCTCGCCGGGCGAACATTCGCTTCAGACCTCAGGGCGGGAAGCCTCAGTTTGTGCACACTTTGAATGGCTCAGGCCTTGCGGTCGGGCGAACTTTGGTGGCCATTTTAGAAAATTACCAGCAAGAGGATGGCTCATTTAAGTGGCCATCGGTATTAAAGTAGTCAGAACCAATTTTATTTTGACTTCCGGGGTCGAACTCCAATAGAACTGATCCCGGAGAGCTGGTAGAGCGGTTGAATACACCAGTCTTGAAAACTGGCAGCCCTTCGCGGGGCTCGAGGGTTCGAATCCCTCGCTCTCCGCCATTTGGTGCCAGGTCCTGTTTCCGGACTCAGTGCAGTAACTCTACCATCATCCTTTAATTTAAAGCCGGCTTTGATTGTGAACTCTGTAAGCTTCATGCCCAGAGCCAAAGCCATTTTACAAAATGAATTTCCGTACAACATAAGTGCTAGATGCATCAACCGTGAATGGTTTCAAGTACCCATGGAAGATGTGTGGGGGATTTTCGCAGAAGAAATCACGGAAACCTCGAAAAAATATAATCTAGGCGTTCATAGTTTTGTGCTGATGAGTAATCACTTTCACATGATTGCTTCAACTCCAGATGCCAATATCAGTCAGTGTATGCATCGATTGATGACAAAAACCAGTAAGCGTCTGACCCGGGCTGGGAATCGCATCAACGAAACTTTTGCAGGTAGGCATTACAAATGTATTTTGCAGCATCCAAATTATTATTTAAACGCCTACAAATATAATTATCGAAACCCAGTGGCTGCGGGAATTTGTAGTGCCGTGGAGGACTATCCCTACAGTACACTTCAGCAGGTTTTAGGGTTTTCAGCTCCCAGTGTTCCATTGGTTGAAGATACAACTTATGAAAACGACCCTGAGGGGATTCTAGATTGGCTGAATAAAGCGCCCGATCCGATTAAACTAGAGGCGTTAAGATTCGGACTTAAGAGACAGTATTTTACATCTAAAAAATGCCGTGTTTTAAATAGGCCTGTACTTAACGAAAATGACATCCTGTAACAAGAAACAGGACCTGGCACCAAATGGAGAAATCAAATGGCAAAACTCGCGTTCAAAGGTCAACCCGCAAACACCAATGGCAATCTTCCCGAAGTGGGCTCGACGGCCAATTTTAAAAACCTAGTTCGCAATGATCTCTCACTTGTTAGTAGCGAAACCTATGCTGGCAAAAATAAAATCATCAGCATTTTTCCTAGTATTGATACAGGCGTGTGTGCTGCTTCTGTTCGAAGATTTAACAAAGAAGCTTCAGAATTAAAAAACACTGTGGTCTTAAATGTGTCCATGGATTTACCGTTTGCGAACGCAAGATTTTGCGGGGCTGAAGGTATTAAAAACTGCGAAACACTTTCGACTTTTAGAAGTACTTTTGGAAAAGACTGGGGTCTTGAGCTTGTGGATTCTCCACTTGCGGGGCTACTAGCAAGAGCTGTGGTTGTTGTGTCAGCAGATAATAAAGTTCTTCATACAGAACTTGTTTCTGATATCACCCAAGAACCCAACTATGAAACTGCACTAAAGGCGATTCGTTAGTGCTTGCGAAGTTTGCAAAAATCTATTGGAACTTTCGTCTGCCTCCGGGAAAAGTAAAACTTTTCCTAAGTGATGTGGACGGAGTTCTGACCGACGGAGGCATGTACTACACGGAATCCGGTGATGAATTTAAAAAGTTTCAAGTTCAAGACGGAATGGGCTTTGTGCTGCTTCACCAAAAAGGTGTGACCACAGGAATTGTGACAGCGGAAGCTCGCGAGTTGAACGATCGCAGATTTGAAAAACTCAAAGTGAGTTACTACTACCCAGGTGAAAAAGATAAACTGACCCGAGTCAAAAATTTATGTGCAGAGCTTATGATCACATTGAAAGATGTGGCCTTTATCGGTGATGACATCAATGATTTGGAAATTTTAAGTCATGTGGGTTTCCCTGCGTGTCCCACAAACGCCAGACCCGAAATCAAAAATATTTCAGGAATTAAAATCATGAAAGCTCGAGGCGGTGAAGGGGCCGTCAGAGACTGGATGGATTTTTTAATCGGCTTAGGTCGGCTGTAGAGTTTTTTAGTAAGCCGGAATTCGGCTTGTGAATAGATTCAAATATGATCTTCTTTAAAAGCGAGACTGTCTTAAAAAATGCAAAGGGTGGAGATGCCCCAGGCACAACCACCCTATTTTGGTCATTTGACTTCCAGAAAGGGAGCCCAAATGAACAAGCGAACCGTGCAATACGAATTCAACCCTCGTAAGGAATGGATCGGTGTTTTTTTAAAGTATTTGAGTCGAGTTTTGAAATTAGCCCTGCTGATTATAAAACTTCTCAAAAACTTAAAAGATTTCTAGGCTTAAAGTCTCTAAATGTGTGGGATTAACTAGGCAAAAGGAGAGGCCTGAACCGGGAGTCACTGGTGACTGAGGTGGGAGTTGTGCTCTGGGGTCTTTTTAAAAATACTGCTAAATCTGCTTTTCCCACTCATAGGCTGTTTTGCAAATCGTTGTTAAAGAATCAAACTCTGGATTCCAATTAAAAAGTTTTCTGGCTTTGGTTGAGTCCGCAATCAAGCAAGCCGAATCACCTTCGCGGCGAGGTGAAACACGAACGGGGAAATCAACACCACTGACAGCTTTCATAGTTTTAATCACTTCTAAAACAGAATGCCCTCGGCCGTAGCCACAGTTAAGGGTTTCTCCTGCTCCACCGTTAATTAAATATTTTAGTGATTGCACATGCAAAAAAGCTAAATCTTGCACGTGGATAAAATCTCTGACACCTGTGCCGTCAGGGGTTGAGTAGTTATCACCAAAGATTTCCACATGACTTCGTTTGCCACTGGCAGCCTCAGCGCAGACTTTGATCAAATGCCCCGCAGCTGATGATCTTTGCCCGTTTGATATATCTAGACTGGCTCCGGCGGCATTGAAATATCTTAGTGAAACACTTCTAACTCCGTAAGCAGCCTCGGCCTCTCGTAAAAATCGTTCGCTAATCAATTTGCTGGATCCATAGGGTGTGATGGGCGAGACAATCGATTTTTCATTAAGTAATGATCCATCGGATTCGCCGTACACAGATGCAGAAGACGAAAAAACAACTTTATCCACGCCTGCAGTTTTACAAGCCGTCACCAAAGATAAAACTCCGATGGTGTTATTTCCGTAGTAAAGCAAAGGATCGCGGATGGATTCTAAAAGCACTAACTTTGCTGCCAAGTGAACAACGGCCGAAATGGATTCTTGTTTTAATAAAGAAATTAATTTCTCTATTTCTCTGACGTCACCTTGAATGAATTTTGCACCCACCGGCACAGCCGCTGCAAAGCCTGTAGATAAATTATCATAGGCCAGGACCTCAAAGCCAGAGGTCATCAAAACTTCGCAGACGTGGGATCCGATGTAGCCTGCACCGCCAGTGACAAGCACCTTCATACAAAAAGTGCCTTTATCATTATACTTTTTTACCGATTGGCATCTGAGAAGATTTTAATTGGCGGTTAGCAATTCTTTCGGCAGCTGTTTTTTTCAAATACCTGCAGACAAAAAAGCTCCATGCCATAAGGTAAACAAACAAAGCTAAGATTCCCCAAGCGGACCTAAACTGATCCAGCGGTTGAGCTATTAATATACAGCTAACAGTGATTCCAATTAGCCAACCCGTGGCTTTCGCATGAGAAAATCCACTATCAACAAAGTAGTGATGAATATGATTGCGGTCTGCTGAAAAGGGAGATTTTTTTTGCGAAAGTCTGATGGTAAAAACGCGGATCATATCGAAAATAGGAATGGCAAGAACTGCAAACACCATAGCGGGAGCGTTCACCACCGGGTACTGCAAGGATTCCATATTCACTCGGTTGGCTTCCACAAATCTGACCACAAGAATTGCGATTATAAAACCAATGGCCATGGAACCTGTGTCACCCATAAAAATTTTGGCTCGGTTGTAATTAAAAATTAAAAATCCAACTAAAGATCCAGCTAAAGAAAAAGATAAAACCGTCAGTGATCCCATCTCATTTAAAGCAAACCAAGTTCCGAAATAAACAGCAGCAATAAGCCCTAAAGATCCGGCAAGGCCGTTAATTCCATCAATTAAATTAAAGGCATTAATTAAGGACACAATTAATAAAATAGTCAGTGCGATTCCAACAAAATAGGGAAGCTCTGTGATCGCTAAAATTCCCCATAAAGAAGTCAGTCTTAGGTTTCCAAAATACACAATGATGGCCGCACACACGATTTGCACGGCTAACTTTTTCATAGGATCTAAAACAAGAACGTCATCTTTGATGCCAGCAAAAAATAAAATCACCAAGGCCGGGGTAATAAATTTCAAATCTGTGAAGCCGTTCAGATCATACAAAGAAGTGAAAGCGACAAGAAGGCCAGCAAAAATAGCGACTCCGCCTAAAGTGGGAGTATTACCAATGTGGGTTTTTCTTTTAGAATCAGGGTCATCAGTTAGGTTTTTAAGTTGAGCCACTCGAATGATCACAGGAATTGAAAAGCCCGAGATAAGAAGACTAATAATAAACGAAATAATCGCAAAATCTGACATGAATGGCAGTCTACCTCTGATGCACCACAATTAAGCAGGCCTGTTGCGGCGCATAAGCAAAGTTATTAAAAGCTGGGTTAGGGTGAAATCATAAAAGGGATTCCCGAATGATTGCATGGAGATTATTTTTATTTAGCTTTGCATTGGTGGCTGTTTTTACCTCTCAATCGGCCATTGATTTGTCAGACACACTCATGATTTTAACAGCCCTGACAATCGCTATAAAAAATAAGGATTTAAAATCTTTTTTCACTCAGCTCTCACCCTCATGGATTTGGCCAGTGTGGATTTTGATTTTAACGACAGGCATGATGATCAACGTGGGCTTTCAAGACCCTAAAGCCTGGGGGGATTACTTTGAGTTTCGCTGGATCCTCACATTTTTATCGATTATTTATCTGGCTTCAAAAATTGATCCAGTGAATATCATCACCAAGCACTGGGCATGGGCTTTACTTATTTTAAATGTGGTAGCTCTTGTGATGTTTAGCCAAGATCCCCACTGGCGGGCACAGGGGATTATGAAAGCGACCATGGCTTTTTCGCATAATATTGCACCACTTTTTTGTTTATACGGAATTTATTTAATCAGCCAGTGGACAACTTTAAGCACAAAAAACAAAGCTCTTTTAGCAGCTGTGGTTTTGACGTCGGCCCTTTTAACACTTTTCACTTACACCAGGGGTGTGTGGATCGGATCCATCATTGGAATTTTTGTTGCCGTTTTTTTATGGAATCAAAAACGGGCGATGATTTTATTAGCTGCTGGTGTTTTGGTGATTGTCACTTTACTGGCAACGAACCAAAGGGTTTACGATCGAGCTTTTGGTAAAACAAATAATGAAACAGACAGCAACAAAGAACGAATCGCTTTATGGCGCGGTAACTGGGCCATGATTCAGGATTATCCCGTTTTTGGAGTCGGCATTGGACAAAACAAAAAGCACTTAAGAAAATACTATGATGAAATGGGTTATCCTGAGGGACAGCGGGAATCCCATGCGCACAATCAGTATTTGCAGTTATGGGCAGGCACGGGAATTTTTGGCTTATTACTGTTTTTAATTTTTAATGGGCTTATTTTAAAAAAAATAAAACAAAGCTTAAGCCATTTAGATCAAACAAAAAAGCATCTGCAATTGGGACTTATGGCTGCTGTGATTTGCTTTATGGTGGGCGGCTTAACAGAGTCTAATTTTAATATTGCTAAGAACAGATTTTTCTTTTTGATTTTAGCAGGTGTCGCTGTTTCGATCGCGACTCAAAAGAAACATAAAATTTAATTATATTCTTCCGGATTTCGGCTTTACCAAGCTGTAAGATTATGCGTCCGCTTTCAAAACCGTAGCCCCAAAAATGCAAAAGGCGAGAATGCCCCAAAGCACGCTCGCCCTCTTTGACTGATCTTTAGGTTTCCCCGCTAAGATCGGAGGTCCCTATGAAACAATCTTACTTACCACGTAAGATTAATTTCGGAAGGATTTTGCGAATACTTAAAGAAATTCTCAAATTAGCCATGCTGATTTTAGAGCTATTTAAGAAGATTAAAGACCTGTAACGGCTTTTAAGGTCGACATGTGGGCTGAAAACCCGCCAATGGACTGGCTTTTTATGCGAGGAACTTAAAGATAAAAAGTCATTTAAGTGAGCTGTGTTTTTGGGGCACTTCAAAGACGTTAGCACCCAAAATCCAACAACAAAAGGCTTCTTAAGCCCCCACCACAGGTCTTCCGATCGAGTGATATTCAAAACCCGATTCACGCATCACTTCAAGATCGTAAATATTTCGACCATCAAAAATCACAGACTGCTTCATGGATTTTTTTAATTTTGCAAAATCAGGCTGCAAAAAACTTTTCCACTCGGTGAAAATGCATAAAGCATCAGCCCCGCCTAAAGCATCATCTTGGTGCGGGACAAATGTTAAATCAGCCCGAGAACCCAATTGAATTTTAGCATTCTCGGCAGCCACAGGATCATAGGCACTGACTGCATAGCCTGCGCTTAAAAATTTCTCGATCGCATACAAAGAAGGTGATTCGCGGATGTCATCAGTGCCGGGCTTAAAGGCCACGCCCCAGACAGCAATTTTTTTACCCATGCCTTTGCTACCAAGCTTTGCCAGCACGTGATTCACGAATCGATCACGTTGAATGAAGTTGGTCTCTTCGACAGCGTTTAATATTTTTAAGTCCTCGTCATATTTTTTACCGGTGTGAATCAGGGCTTTTACATCTTTCGGGAAGCAAGAGCCTCCGTAACCAACACCTGCGTAAATAAAGTGAGGACCAATGCGGTGATCAGCCGACAAACCCACACGCACATTTTCGATATTGGCTCCGACTTTGTCACAAAGCCTCGAGAACTCATTCATGATGCTGATCTTAGTCGCTAAAAAGGCGTTGGCAGCATATTTGGTGACCTCAGCCGACGAGATATCCATTTCGATCATTTTAGCACCATTTTTAATAAACGGATCATAAAGTCTTCGTACAATTTTAGCGGCCGCTTCGTTTTCAAAGCCGATCACGATGCGGTCAGGGTGAAGACAATCATGGATGGCTGTGCCTTCTCGTAAGAATTCAGGGTTCGAGACGATATCAAAATCAATTTTGGCCCCGCGGGCGGCTAAAGTTTTTTTGATGGTGCTTTGAATCAAGTAATTGGTTCCCACTGGCACTGTGGATTTGGTCAAAATCGTTTTTTTAGACGACATGAACTGACCGATACTTTCAGCAGCACTGACGACATAACTAAGATTAGCCGAGCCATCCACATCAGAAGTGGGGGTGCCGACTGCGATAAATAAAATATCCGAGGCATCCACGGCTTTTTTGTAATCTGTGGTAAAGGAAATGCGCTTAGCATCAAGATTTCGTTTCAGGATATCTTCAAGGCCAGGCTCAAAAATTGTGGGGATGGCCTGGTTCAATTTATCGACTTTTTCAGGGTCCACGTCCAAGCTCATGACGGTATAACCCATATCAGCGAAGCAAACACCCGTTGCAAGACCTACGTAACCTGTTCCGAAGACTGAAATTTTCATTTGGGGGCTCCCTCAAGGGGAAGTTTTAGAACAGGTCAGCCACAGAGACAAGAAGAGACTTGGAAGGCAAGGCATCTTGTAAAACTCAGCAAAGAGATGATAAAAAAATGAAATGATTTTTGTAACAGGTGGCTGCGGCTTTATTGGCTCTAATTTTATTATTCGCTGGATGGAGTCAGGTCTTGGAGCTGTTTGCAATCTTGATAAACTGACCTATGCAGGTAACGCTCAAAATCTATCTAGGTTTGAAAACAACAAAGATTACACCTTTGTTAAAACGGATATTAATGAAACAGAAAGAATTTCTAATCTTTTTAAAGATCTAAAGCCCAAAGCTGTGATTCACTTCGCTGCCGAAAGCCATGTGGATCGATCGATCTCGGGACCCAAAGCTTTCATTGAAACCAATATTGTGGGCACGTTCAGTTTATTAGAAGCAGCAAAAAACTATTGGTCCAAACTAAATGAAGCAGACAAAAATAACTTTAGGTTCATTCATGTTTCGACTGATGAAGTATATGGAAGCTTAACTGAACAAGAAGATGCATTTTCAGAAAACTCAAATTATCAACCCAACAGTCCGTATTCGGCTTCCAAAGCATCAAGTGATCATTTAGTTAGGTCTTATTTTCACACCTACGGGTTACCCACTATCATCACAAATTGTTCCAATAACTATGGCCCACTTCAGTTTCCTGAAAAATTAATTCCATTGATCATCGAAAGAGCTTTGGAAGAAAAAGAGCTTCCCATTTACGGAGACGGGAAAAACATCAGAGATTGGCTTCATGTTGAAGATCACTGTGATGCTTTGATTGCAATACTGAATAAAGCAAAGCCAGGTTCGAAGTATAATATTGGCGGAATCAACGAAGTTCAAAATATAGAAGTAGTTAAAAATATTTGTGAGTTGTTAGACACGTTACAACCCAGAGCTAATAAAAAATCTTATTTTGAGCTGAAAACATTTGTTAATGATAGACCAGGTCACGACCGCAGATACGCAATCGATCCAAAAAATTTACAAAATGATATTGGTTGGAAACCTAAGTACACATTTACTGAAGGTTTAAAAATGACCGTGAATTGGTATCTACAAAACCGACATTGGGTTCATTCTGTTAAAACCGGTGAGTATAAAAACTGGATTCAAAGAAATTACGGAGATCGATCATGAAGGGGATAATCTTAGCTGGAGGTTCTGGAACAAGGCTTTATCCTGCTACACTTGCGATCAGTAAGCAGTTACTGCCTATCTATGATAAGCCCATGATCTATTATCCGCTGACCACATTGATGTTAGCCGGAATTAAAGAAATTTTGGTTATATCAACGCCTTCAGACACACCCCGATTCGAGCAACTATTAGGCAACGGGTCGCAGTGGGGTATTCAAATTTCCTATGCCATTCAAGAGTCGCCCGATGGACTTGCACAAGCATTTATTATTGGTGAAAAGTTTATTAACGGCCAAGAGTGTGCACTTGTTTTGGGTGACAATATTTTCTATGGACAGGGATTTAGCAAAACCTTAAGACAGGCGGCAGAGCTTAAGCATGGGGCCAGTGTTTTTGCTTACAAAGTTAATGATCCTGAACGATACGGTGTTGTTGAAATATCTAAAGATGGCAAAGCTATTTCCATTGAAGAAAAGCCCCAGAAGCCTAAATCTAAGTATGCAGTTACAGGACTTTATTTTTACGATAAAAATGTTGTGCAATACGCGAAATCACTAAAACCCTCTAGTCGTGGTGAGCTTGAAATTACGGATCTGAATAAAATATATCTTGAAAAAGGGCAGCTCGAAGTTTGCCAGTTGGGACGAGGTTATGCTTGGCTCGATACTGGGACACACGAAAGCTTACTAGAAGCCAGTTTGTTTATTCAAACCATCGAGCACCGACAAGGCCTTAAGGTCGCATCACCCGAAGAAGTCGCTTACCGCATGAATTATATAAATCTAGATCAGTTATTAAAACTGGCAGAGCCACTTAAGAAAAATGCATACGGAAGATATTTAATTCAAATTGCTGAAGAAAGTAATTAAATGAAGTTGGTAAAAACTCCTTTGAATGATTGCTATATCTTAGAACCAAAAATTTTTGGTGATAGTCGGGGATTTTTTTTTGAAAGTTTTAATAAAAAAGTATTTGATGAACTAACGGGTACAAACTTCCACTTTGTTCAAGATAATCATTCACTATCGGCCCGTGGAGTTTTGCGAGGGCTACATTATCAAATCAAACAAGCCCAAGGTAAACTAGTAAGAGTGACCCGAGGCGAAGTGCAAGACGTGGTTGTCGACTTAAGAAAATCATCTTCTACTTTTGGTCAGCATTTCAGCCTTATTCTTTCAGCTGAAAATAAAAAGCAACTTTGGATGCCGCCAGGCTTCGCACACGGTTTTCTAGTTATATCGACTGAAGCTGAGTTCGTATATAAAACAACAGACTACTATGCACCTGAGCATGAAAAATCCATTCTTTGGAATGATAAAGATTTAAATATTAAATGGAATTTTGATGGTGAACCTAGCTTGTCTGAAAAAGATAAAAAAGGCATCTCTATCCAAAGTGCCGAGGTCTATCCGTGAAGCTACTCGTTTTTGGTAAAAATGGACAATTGGCTTCCGAACTCCAATTAATTTTAAATTCGATCAAGGAAAAAAAGTTTCTTTCCTCAACAGAGGCCAACTTTTTAAATGTTGATTCAATAGTAAAAAATATTCGTGATTTTAATCCAACATGCATAATAAATGCAGCTGCTTATACAGCTGTTGATAAAGCGGAATCAGAGGAACCAACAGCAAAGCAGATTAATGCATTAGCTGTTGGAGTTATTGCAGAAGAAGCAAAAAAACTAAATTCACATTTGATTCATTACTCGACTGATTATGTTTTTGATGGGTCGAAAGCTCAGCCCTATTCAGAAAGTGATAGACCAAATCCGATCAATGCCTATGGGAAGTCAAAGCTTGAGGGCGAACAGCTGATTATAAACTCTGGCGTATCCCATGTAATTCTAAGAGTCAGTTGGATTTATGGAAACCATGGCCACAATTTTTATAAAACCATGCTTCGTCTTGGTGCTGAAAAAGAAGAACTTAAAATAGTTTCAGATCAAATAGGCTGTCCTACTTGGAGTAAAAGTATAGCTAAAGCCACAGCAATAATTCTAAATGATCAGCAATTACTCGAAAAATCGGGAATTTATAACTATGCTGATGAAGGCGTAACCTCGTGGTATGGTTTTGCTGAGGAAATTTTTAATCAGTACCGTCTTTTAAAACCAAATAGTTTCACAAATTTAAAAAAGATAATTCCAATTCATTCGAATGAATATAAAACTGCGGCAGCTAGGCCTTTAAATTCCAGATTAAATTGTGGAAAAATTAAAAACACATTTAATGTTGAAATGAGTGATTGGAAAGCAAGTCTGCAATCTGCTTTAAAGGAAAATCTCAATTGAAAAAAAGAGTTATTGCCTATCACTTACCACAGTTCCATGAAATTAAAGAAAACAATGAATGGTGGGGCGAGGGCTACACAGAGTGGACAGCAATAAAGAAGTGGAAACCTTACTTTAAAGGTCATCAACTTAGAAGACCTAGTGAACTAGGCTATTACAACCTTTTAGATTCTGAAATACTTGAAAAGCAGTACAAGATTGCAAGCCAAAATGGAATTGAAGGGTTCTGTTTTTGGACCTATTGGTTTGGTAATGGTGAAAGGCTTCTTGAAAAACCCCTTGAGCATTTGTTAAAAGCGGACAGCCAAGTCAAATATTGTTTGGCTTGGGCCAACCATAGTTGGTTCGACAAATCAAAGTGGCGACTATTAAAAGAGCAAAAGTATCTAGGAAAAGAAGACTACGTAAAATTTTTTAACGAATTATTGCCCCACTTTAAAAATCCAAATTATTTAAAAAAGGATAATAAACTTATTTTAAGTATTTTTATGGCTAAGGATATTCCAGATTTTAATCTATTTAGGTCAACCTGGAATGAGTTAGCTAAAAAAAATGGATTTGATGGCTTTTATTTCATTTCAGATCAATATGATCTAACAATTAAAGATATTGAACTTTTTGATGGCTATGCCCACAGTCCAGCAATGTTTTCTAACCGAAATCTGTTAGAAAAAATTATTGAAAGATTAGTTCGGTATCACAATGCTACATTTTTAGGACCCGTTCGTTATTCATACAGGAAGCTTATGAAGGGCATTTATAACAAATATGCCAAAAATGAAAAATTCATACCCACCATTTTTTCAGGATGGGACACAACCCCAAGACATGCAAATAGGGGTGTAATGTTGAATGGCTTTGGTGTTGAAACATTTCAAGAGCACGTGAAAGAAGTCTTTTCCTTAGACACAAAAAGTGACTTCATTTTTATCAAATCATGGAACGAATGGGCCGAGGGTAATTTACTCGAGCCCGATGATGTTTTCGGAAATAAAATATTAGAAGTAATTAAGCGAGAGAACGGACTATAGTTTTACTACTTCTAGTTCTGGTAGTGGAAAAACTAAAGTCTGGCCGCTAAGCTTTTTATTATTTAAAAAGAAATTCTTAAAGTGCCAGGGCAGTACAATCAAATAGTCAAAATTTTCTTGAATCATTTTGTTTTCTTCAATTATAGGCAGATAGGTACCTGGCGTATAGCAGCCGTACTTTTCTGAATTAACTTCGCCAACGCAGCTAACAAATTCTTCAGTTAGATTACAGTATTGCAATAAAACATTACCCTTTGTCGATGCACCTAGTGCAGCAACTCGTTTGCCATCGCTCTTACATTTTTTAAGAAATTGCAATAAATCAGACTTACTTTTCTTAACTCGTTCAAAAAACTCTAAGTAAGGCTCTTTTGTATCAAGTTTTAATCTTTTTTCTTCTTGAAGAATTTTGGCAACTTGCGGGCTCTCAGGTTTTGCAGATTGTGATTTACTGACCGTGACTGAAAAGCTTCCACCATTCACATCATTAAACTCAATATCAACTATCTTAAAGCCAACTTTATCTGTCATCCATTTGATCTGGCTTAACGAATAAAATTCTAAGTGTTCATGACAAACGGTATCATACGAATTCGTATCTAGCATCTTAGGCATGTAACTCTGTTCGAAAACCCAGATCCCATTATCATCTAATATGCTGTAGACTTCTTTCATGAAATCCAGAGGTGATTCTAAATCATAGAACATAGAAAAAGAAGTCACCACTTTTGCCTTTAGCGATGGATATGCATTTTTAACAAGTTGAGCGCTAAAAAAGTCAGGAATCAATTTTACATTTTCTGGATAGTAAGAATGAAACTTCTTGCCGGTGGGATCCACGCCGACTAATTCAAGATTTAAATTAATTGGATATGACTTAAGAGTTGTTGAATCATTTGAACCAATATCAATAACTAGATCACCAGATTTTAAATCCATTGTTGCTAAAATCTTTTGCACTTTTTTATTAAGATGTTGAACCATTGATAGATTCAATCCAGAACGATAGCCGTAGTTTAATCCGTACATTTCTTCCAAATTGTACGAATGTTTTAGTTGCAGTAGTCCGCAAGAATCATGACCATCACATTTAACCAGTATGATTGGTCCAACAGTCGCCTTCTGTTGCCTACTCTTAGGAAACACGCCTGTTAGCATTTGTTCGCCAAGATCGAGTACAGTTTCAAGTTTAGTATTTCCACATATTCTGCAGGCTTTAATTTCTTTATACATTTTAATTTGCACTTTCTGATGATTTTAAAAGTTCTAAATCGAAATCAACCATTAATTTAATCGTATCTTCAAAACTAGTTTCTGATCGCCATCCTAGATCTTTATAAGCTTTTGATGGATCACCTACCAAGGGGAATTGTTCTTGGGGCCTATAGTCTAAAGAACTGGTAGCTACAAAGTTTTGGTAATCTAAACCAACATATTCGAAGGCTACTTTGCACATTTCGCGAACAGTGTGTGGAATACCAGTTGCCAATACATAATCCTCAGGTTTTTCACTTTGAAGCATTTTCCACATGCCAATTGAATAGTCTTTTGCATAACCCCAGTCACGAATTGCATCTAAATTGCCTAGCTCAAGGGAGCTGGCTTTATTAAGTTTAATTTTGGCAACACCGTTTGTAATCTTACGACTAATAAAACCTAAATCCCTGTAGGGGCTTTCATGGTTGAACAAAATAGCTGAAGTTGCGAAAAGACCGTACTTGTCCCTATAGATTTTAATCATGTTGTGAGCCATAAGTTTTGCTGCACCGTATGGACTTCTGGGATTAAAAGGCGTGTTTTCATTTTGTGGTGACTCTTTGCAGTTTCCAAAGAGCTCACTGCTAGAGGCCTGGCAAAACCGTGTTGATTTAGATGAATTTTTAATTGCCTCTAAGATTAAGACAACAGATTTGCCATTAATATCGATCATGGAAATTGTATCATCAAACATTGATGCACCCGATGAAAATGATGCTAGATTGTAGAATTCTTGTGGCTTTATTGAGCTTACTAGTGAATCCAACTTCTCAAAATCTAAATAGTCCCACTCGATGAGCGAAACTTTCGAATTTGGTGACATTTTTAGATTTGCATCTGGAATTCTTCTTGTTAGGCCATAAACCTTATAGTCTTTTGACAAAAGGTAATCGGTAAGAAATCTTCCGTCCTGACCACTAATGCCAGTTATTAAAGCTACATTTTTACAAGCCATTATCCCCAGCATACTTTCATTAAATAAATGGAATCAATAAATAAAAATCTGAAGAAAAATTACAATACTAAAAAAGAATATCAATACAGTCTACCGATTCACTTAATGATTAGGTATTTAATATCAAATTGTTCCAAAAGTAATTCTTTATATCTCTCCTTATAAAAATTAAAATGAGTATTGTTAACAGAATCTGCAAAATGCCGACAGTAAACAAAATATACAAATTTGAAGTTATGGACTTTAAAAAAATATAAATAGGTAAACAAATTAGAGAGATAGCTATTGGTAATAATACACTTTTTGCAAGCCATTCATACGGTGATCCCAAGTTAATTTTCTTGTGACTATAAATTGTACCACCGATCACGTACATTAATTGTAACACAACCCAAGCACTAGCAGCACCAAATGCACCGTTCGTTTTGATTAATAAATACATTAATGGAATTGAAATTAAACTCATTATAAAAGCTATCTTAAGGGCCACACTTGAATGGCCAGAGCTCAAGGTGACAGCATAGGGGAAATACATAATACCATGTAGACCAGTTCCAATAATTAGCAAAATTGCTATTGGTTGTATTTGATTTGTAAGAACTGGATTCTTAAGCCAAACCGTTAGTATCTCATTCATATAAACGATCATAAATGCAACTATTGGGTATAGAAAAGCTGAAAATAAACCAGAGCTCAAAAAGTAGTTCTCTATAAATTCATTTTTTTCACCACTATTAGATAATTTTGAAAAATGTGGAAATATATAATTATAAACAGGCATAATAATCAAATATAGTGATCCCATCAAAGTGGAGGCTACCATGTACAAACTAAAATCACTTAAACTCAAGAAGCTACTAAGCATCAGTTTATCCATTTGTGATAAAATTAAACCTAAAAAGCCAATAAATGCCAAATCCTTCGTGTAGCTCCAGTTTTTTTTAAATGAATTAAAGGTTTGGATTAAATTAAATTTTTTTGACGCTCCAATCGACATCCATGCAAGTCTGTTAAGCACTAGTGCGTGGACTAGACCGAATAATGTAAACCATATAAAAAAAGATGTTATACCGGGAAAGACTTTTGAAAAGATAAGTACATACCCAACGCCTGACAAACTTGTAAAGATAATATTTACAGTGCTTACCTCGAGCATTTTTTTCTTACTATTAAGGACATTCTGATAAAGAGATATCGGCCAACGTACTGCAATTAAAAGGCCTATAGCAATTACTGACTCTCTAATTTGATTTGGTGTTAGAATATCAGATTTAATCCAAGATGAACTAAGGTAAGTGGAGAACAGTAAAAATGTAAAAAAAATTATTGATGAGAAAATTATGTATACGAACGAGCCAAACTGTAAAACATGTTTAGCCTCATCAAGCTCAGTCTGATTATTGGCTTTTGCAATTTCCCTACCGATTGTAGATGATAATCCTAGGTCGAAAAAAAGTATTATTGTTTGTAGCGTAGTGTAGATTCCAACAAGCCCATAAGAGTCAGAACCAAGAAGTTTTAGATAAATTGGAACTAACACAATATTAAGCGCTGCTATCCAAATGGATGCTACAAGTCCAAAGATAAGACCAGAATTTTTCTTTATTTTACTCAAAAAAGTCATTGGTCTTAAAGCCGTGTTTTTTTATAAGCTCATCTCTCTTCGCTGAGCTCAAATCCGACAGAACCATTTCTTCAACTAGTTCTTTGAAAGAAATTTTAGGGATCCAGCCAAGTTTATCCCTGGCATATGTTGAGTTACCTAAAAGAGAATCAACCTCTGTAGGTCTAAAATATCTTGGGTCTACTGATACTAGGCAATTGCCGTGTTGATCGTATCCCTTTTCGGATAACTCATTTCCTTGCCAAGATATTCTAATATCTAAAAACTCAGCTGCATAAGTAACAAAGTCCCGAACGCTGTGCTGTTCACCTGTCGCAATTACAAAATCATTTGGTGACGCCTGCTGAAGCATTAACCATTGAGCTTCTACATAATCTTTTGCATGTCCCCAGTCGCGCTTCGCATTTAAATTTCCAAGATACAAGTGGCTTTGTAAGCCAAGTTTAATTCTAGCAAGTGCCCTAGTTATCTTTCTTGTAACGAAATTTTCACCCCTAACTGGTGACTCATGATTAAACAAAATTCCATTACATGCATATATTCCATACGCCTCTCTGTAATTGATTGTTATCCAGTATGCATATAACTTTGCAACTCCGTAAGGGGATCTAGGGTGAAAAGGTGTTTGCTCAGTTTGTGGCGACTCTTTAATCAAACCATAAAGTTCAGAGGTACTCGCTTGGTAGAATCTTGTCTTTTTTTGTAAACCAAGTATTCTGATTGCCTCTAAAATTCGTAACGGACCTAGTGCATCAGAGTTTGCTGTGTACTCAGGCTCCTCAAATGAAACAGCGACATGACTTTGAGCTGCTAGATTATAAATCTCATCAGGTTGAATTTGTTGAATTAATCGAATTAAATTAGATGAATCTGTTAGATCACCATGATGCAAAAAAAATCTTACACCATCCTCGTGTGGATCTTTATAAAGATGATCTATCCGCGAGGTGTTGAATAAAGAACTTCTTCGCTTTATACCGTGAACGATATAGTTTTTCTTTAATAAAAATTCAGCTAAGTAGGCACCATCTTGACCAGTTACCCCGGTTATTAAAGCAATCTTTTGCATCAAGTACACTCCATCCTGAAATATTTAAATCAGTTACGAACAATATCGCTGCTAAAAATTAACATCAACCTACGAACATAATCCCATAGAATTATGCACATGGTCAAAGGGGGATTATGAGAGCCCGAGTCTCAAATATACATAATTTTTGTAAAATGAAAGGAATAATTGATCTAAATTTTTTGAATGTGAAATATTAAAATTCATGATTAAGTAAAATTCCTAAATTTTTAAGAGGTTTAAGTGTTTAAAAGAATAAAAAATTACATGTGGGATTTGCGTGACAGGCAGCGAATTTTGATAGCCCTAACCAAGGGTAATGCAATGATGCAGTCCAGAAGAATCGACCCTACCAATCCAGCAACCTGGGAGTTTTCAGGTTTTAGTCAAAATGGTGAAGATGGAATCATAGATGTTTTAAGAAAAAATCTGTTAAAATCAAACAGGTATTTTATTGAAATAGGTGCAGCAGACGGTATTGAAAATAACTCTGCCTGGTTACTAATTGCTGAAAAGCTTAATGGCTTAATGATCGAAGGCAATCCCTTTCTTTCAATTAGATCTAAACGTATTGTTGAGGGTTATAGTATAGGTGCCGAGTGTATAAATATGTTTGTTACTAAAGAAAGTGCATCACTTATACGGAGACTTTCTTTTTTTGATGATCCTGATGTTTTTTCATTGGATATCGACGGTATTGATTACTATATAGCTCAAGCAGTTCTTGAGGCTGGAATGCGGCCTAAAATATTTGTTGTAGAATATAATTCTGTTTTCGGACCAGACAAGTGTATAACCGTAGAATACAAAAGTGACTTTTCGAATTCAAAATCCCACCCATCGATGCTTAAATACGGCGTATCCATTTCGGGATGGCGTAAATTTTTTGAATCCCACGGTTACAAATTTGTTACGGTGGATAAGAATGGTGTGAATGCCTTTTTTGTTAATCCTGATTTTTTTGACGGGTCATTTTTAAATAACATTCAATCTAATTATTTTGCAGAAAATATTTATCAGTTTAAAAAATTTAGAAAGAAAAGCAATGAGCAATTTATTTTGATTGCAGACGAAAAATTTCAAACAATATAAAAGATTAAAGTAATTCAAGTGAAAATTCTATGCATAATGATCAAATTTCCAATAGAACTTCAATCTGGGAGTTCAATTGTATCTGTTAATTCAATGATTGAATTATCTAAACAGCACGAAATTGATTTAATTTGCTTCAAATTTAATAATGAAGAGTTTTTGAAGCCAGATTATATCAATAATTTGACGGTTGTTAAATCTGACATTAAGAAACCATTTTTTTTATCGAAATTTTTATTAACACTGGTCGGTACTCCTCCTTCAATAAGCGTATTTTCTTCCAAACTGATGAGAAGAAAAATTCAGGAATTAACTAGCTTAAACTCGTACGACAGAATTCTATTGTTTGAATTAAGCGCAATGCAGTATATTAATCGAGATAATTACAGAAAAGTAATTATCAACATTGAAGATCCACAATCACTAAAACTATGGCGGTTATCAAAATTAAAGATTTGGTCAAGTTTCCAAGCTATTAGGATTAAACTTCTTTCTTTATCTACTTATTTGTATGAAATTAAGATTTTGCACCAGGCTTCTAAAGTTCTATTACTATCGCATGCGGACGTTCTTGATTTCCGAAAAATACATAAACTAACTAATCTTGTGCACGTGCCCTACGGTATTACTCCAAAGAAAACAGAAAAATTGAGATCCTATAGTGAGCGTGAGCAAGCAATCGTTTATACTGGTAATATGTTCCATCCAGCTAATATAGATGGTGCACTATTTTTAATTAATGAAATTATGCCGATTTTACTGGCAAAAGAGCCTGGAGTAGTTTTATGGATAGTTGGTGCTGAGCCTGATCAAAAAATCAAAGAGGCGGCTAAACTGTTCCCCAAAAATATTGTAGTTACTGGGCGTGTTGCTAGTGTCAGTGATTATTTAGAAAGGGCTAAAGTTAGTGTTTGCCCGATTCTGCTTAGTATTGGTGTTCAAACTAAAGTTCTAGAAGCAATGAGTTTAGGAACACCTGTAGTCAGCACAAGTGCTGGTAATAGTGGTATTAACGGAATTGACGGACAAGAATTGCATGTTTGTGATGATCCAAACATATTTGCATTAAAAATTTGTAGACTAATTAATGGAATTGATTGGCAAGATTTTTCAATCAGAGGCAGGGATAAGGTATTACGTGAGTTTAGCTGGGAAAAAAGTGCCCGTATACTAAATAAGTATTTACAATAAATAAGTGAATACAAAATTAAGTCTAGCCTGTAAATTTTAAGCTTGCAGATAACAAAAACAATGCAAAGACAATCGGAATCTCGGTAATGACCATGGAGCTGCAGCTAATAAGAAGTGAAACCAACAAAATAAAATAGTAATCAGTACTTTTCTTAAAGTTTGACCGAATATGATACCCAATCAATCCGATAAAAACAAAAGACCAAATTATACCCAAATTTCCAATACTAGATGCAAACATCGAATCGGATACTAGGTGGTGCTCTTGAAGGCGGCTCGCATTGGTATAAATACCGAAGTTTTCGGGGAACAAAGTGGCATTTTTTATTGATGCAATTAGTATATCTAGGCGTGTGCCACCTGTTTGTTCTAAATATTGATCCCCGCTCATTGAAAACCTGGCGTAATGCAGGAAAGGAAATGACAAAATTATGAGGGAAGCGATTAATAATTGTTCAAATTTAGAAGATATTTTTTTAAATAAATAGGCCCCAATGGTGATAGAAAAAAGAAGTCCCGTTATCGATGACGCCAGGAAAAAACTAAGAAAGTAGGGCCATACCATTTTTTGTTTTACCTCGGAACTAAGGCCTACTTTTAGCAGCAATAATGTTGCCGTAAGGCTTGCTGCTGCAGCCGGATAATAAAATAATCCAGGGTTTCTTGCGTTTAGGTTTTCAAAGATAAATGAATAATAACCCTTGCCAAAAAGGAAATGAAGAATTTGAAAGCCTAAATGTAAAATCAAAATGGCCTGCACAAAAAATTCAATTTTTTTGTAAGAATTTTCTTTAATTATTGATGTGGATGAGGAGCCACTGACCATAAAAATAAGCAAAAGTGGCAACATCGCACGTAGACCAAAAATGATATATTCAATGGGCCTTCCAATAAAGAAAACATTTAATGTTAACAAAAAGCTAACAGACATAAAAATTAATAAATTTCTTTTTGATAAGTCCTTAATAAAAAATAAAATGATTAATAAAAAACAAGTTTCTCGTAAGATTAAGCTTAATAAATGAACATCGAATTGGGGCATAAAGGTGAACAGGGTAAAAACTTTAGGAAGTGAAGTAAGTAAGAAAAGCAAAAAATAAATGACAATAATAGCTTTAAAGCATGCTTCTGCTTTTTCTGTAATCAACCTGCTTTTAATTATCATGGTCAGTCTCGATTTTATCTTTTAGATAATTTGCAGCACTCGCTGTATTTCGAAAATCTATGAATAAATTTATAGACTTTAATTCATTTAAAACAGGAATATCATTGGCAACAATCTCCAGGCCAAAATGCTTTGCCTCATAGATTGGTAAGCAAAAAGATTCAAAGGAACTTGCTACAATCAAACACTTGCTTCTTTGATACAACTCAAAAAGTTGGGATCTCGATACAGAAGTTTCAAATTTTACTTCTAAATTTTTATGAATCTTATTTTTAAAGTTGATTAGAAACTCTTTTTTGATCGATGGCGTAATAAACAAAATTTTGATCTTTTTACTTAATTTTCCGTCCAATTCATTCAGGGTTTCTGTCAAAAGATTTAAATTTTTATGAAGGGATTCGTCACTGACACAAATAAAATCAAATTCTTTTTTTATATTTAAATTTTGAGTCGGAAAAGTGGGAAGGAATGGCTTTTTTAAAACCTTTAAATTCTTAAAATTTTTATTGCTTAAATTGACCATCCAATCAGTCTGAACCCAAAGCTCATTAATATTTTTTTTAAAAAACTTCAGAATCAATCGCTCTACTAAGTTTCGGCCGGCCTCTTTAATGCTGTCTTTAGGCAAGGGTACGCCACTTAGCAAAAAGCAATTTTGAAGGTAAACGATGCTCTTATTTTTAAAAGTAATAAATGGTGGATAGTTTCCAAAAAACAGAATTTCTTCACCGGCTAAATTATGGTCATCGATGAACTTCTTCATATTAAACTGAGCTTTGATTCTTTCAAGAATGGTTGGGCGATATGAAAATACTTTTATGTTCTTAACAGACGCCGGAACACTATATCTAGCGTCTGTGTAAACAGCTGTAATAGGGCCAAACGGTTGATCTTCTAATAGGGCGTCTAATAAAACTTTACCCCCACCAGTATGTACATTAACCGCAAAAACAATCATTTACGCTCCTATGCCGGGCATGATATTCATTGGCAGATATGTTAGCAATCAAATATTGAGGTGCTTAAATGAAGTTCGATACAGCCCAGTTTAAGAAATTAATTCTTGAAAAAATTGAAATTGAAAAAAAGCGAGCCCAAGCGGAATTTAGCTTCAACAAAGCCAAGGTTGGAACGGCTTTTACGGCCATCGATAACTTTTTACCTAATGATTTAGCTCTGAAGATTAGTGAATCTTTTGATAAATCTAATCCCTCTTGGCGTGAAATGGACAGTTTTCGAGAGCGAAAGCTTACGACTAAACAGTACGATCAATTCAACTCTATCCTCGGAGAAATTACCTTCGCATTTCAAGATCCTGAGGTCATTAGGGCTTTTGAGGAAATCACTGGAATTAAGAATCAAATTGGTGATCCCAAGCTTTATGCTGGTGGGTTAAGCATGATGCGACCTGGTGATTTTTTAGACCCACATATCGATAATTCTCATGATTTAGGTCGGCAAACGTACAGAAGATTAAATCTACTGTATTATGTGACGCCGGATTGGAAACTAGAAGATGGTGGACACCTAGAACTATGGGATAAAACGGTAAGTCAAAATCTGGTCATTGAAAGTCGTTTTAATCGATTAGTTTTAATGGAGACGCATAATTTATCATGGCATTCGGTTTCTCCGATTAAAAAACCAAATGGTCTAAGAAAATGCGTATCGAATTATTATTTTTCTAAAGAGTCCCCACTGGGTCACGATTACTTTCACATCACGGCCTTTAGTGCTCGGCCTGGTCAAACTATCAAGCGTGCTTTTTGCAAAGTCGATAATTTTATCAGGTCTAACCTTAGAAACATTAAGCCCACCGGATTTGGTAAAAAGGATGTTTTTCAATCTAAATGAAACTCAACATCTTCACCTACGTCTACCACCCCGAACCCTTTTTGATTAACGAGCTATCCCAAGAGCTCTCTAAAGTAAATGAAACCACAGTCCTAACCGGCCTCCCCAATTACCCCAAAGGGGAATTCTACCCAGGCTACTCGCTACAAAGTGGCCCTTACCAAGAGCAATTGAACCAAGTTAAAATCATCCGCTACCCCATTCTACCAAGAAAAAAAGGTTTTCTTCGCCTAGCACTGAACTACTTAAGCCACATTTTGGGTGCAAGCTTGGCTCAAAAAAAACTTCCCCCCGCCGATTGGGCCTTAGTTTTTGCCACATCCCCCATCACAACAGCAATTCCTGCTATATTGTGGGCCAGATTCAACAAAGCTAAAGTGTGTATATGGCTACAAGATCTATGGCCCGATAGCGTGGCGGCCGTAGGAGCCATGAATCGAAAATCCTTTATTTATAAAATTTTGGGTCTTGTTGTGAAATGGATCTACAAGCGAACAGATCTGATGCTGATTCAGTCTCCAGGTTTTACAGATAACTTAAAAGAGTTTGGCTACACGGGCCCTGCTTTTGTTGTCCCGAACTGGGCTCCAGATTTAGATTTTGAAAAGGTCACTACCCCTGAATGGCTAAATTTAAAGCCGGGCACTTTTAAGGTCACCTT
This sequence comes from Bdellovibrionales bacterium Ga0074139, assembly GCA_001464795.1. GTDB lineage: Bacteria > Bdellovibrionota > Bdellovibrionia > Bdellovibrionales > Bdellovibrionaceae. The sequence continues at coordinate 124,641 of LNEB01000015.1, read as the reverse complement.
TGCTGGAAATATTGGAATTGCCCAAAGCATTGAGACCATCTTATCAGCCTGTGAAATTTTAAAAAATAATTCCTCGATCGAGTTTTTAATCGTGGGTGATGGCTCGGAACTTGGGGCGACTAAGCAAAAAGCTATGAACTTGGGGCTTAAGAATATTCATTTTTTTGGCCGAAAACCCTTAAGTGATATGCCTGGGCTTTTTAAAGCAAGCGATGCACTGCTGGTTACGCTTAAAAAAGATCCCATATTTTCACTTACGATTCCTTCTAAAATTCAAGCCTATATGGCAGCTGGAAAACCCATCATCGGAAGTTTTGATGGCGTGGGGGGTCAAATTTTAGAGCAAGCCGGTTGTGGTTTTCATGCCGAGGCCGAAGACGCCCAGGGCCTAGCCGCAGCGGTTCAGAAAATGTCGGAGCTTTCAACTGAACAGCGAGCTGGGCTGGGCCAAAAGGCGCAGCAATATTTTCAAGCCCATTACCGAAAAGATCACATCATTAAGCAAATTATTGGCTACCTCGAAGATCATAGGTTATGACTCACCTTCGATGAAAAAAACCAAAAAAGTGGTCAAAACAGTTAAAAAAGCGAAATCTTACCCGCGCACAGCTGGGGATGCTTTTGCGTCGCAAAAGATGCTTTATAGTGTTCGTGATGAGCTGATAGCACACACAGAAAAGAAGTTTCAACAAACTGAAGTCAGATTCAATGAGCTTAAAGCTGAAATTCATGAGGTTCGGGCTGAGATCCACGAGCTCAAGGCTGAGATCCACGGAGTTAAGGCTCAAATTTCACAGTTGGAAAAATCAGTTCACAAAATCGCATTACTAGTTGAAGAACAAAACAATCGTAATAAAATTGTCTTAGACGGTCTTTCTCAATTGTTCGAGCGCCAAGAGCGTATCGAGAAAAAGTTAGACTCCAGTTTATAAGCAATTTTCTGAACCATTAATACCCAAGCACCTTTAAAGCCGCTTGAAGCGGATAGATATTGATCCCATCAATTTGAAGATTTTTATCTCCCACGTAAGCCACCATCGGTATGTGTTTTTTTCCGTAGAAATCTGCAAAACTTTTGAGTCCTTTTAAGTCATGCTTACCAATGTTTTTTGAAGCTTTGACTTCAACAGCGAAAACCTGATCGTCTTTTTCAATTATGAAATCAACCTCAGAACCAGCTTCGGTTCTGAAAACAGAAACCCGAATGTTATCGTCATGGGCCTTCGCAGAAGATAAAACCAATTGAAGAAATAAATGTTCAAATAAATTGCCAATACGGTCTGCTGATGCTTTGAAATTATTCAAGCAACCATTCAAAACGCCCACATCAAAAAAATAAAACTTAGGGTGTTGAATCAGCCTTCTTCGAGAGCTTTTCACAAATGCCTCGACAGGATGAACAATTAAAGTATCAACGAGTACATCAAAATATCTTTTTGCCGTCGTTCTTTCTATCATTGCAGTTGAAGCAAACTTAGAAAAATCGGTGAAGTCCCCGCTGCGGCTTGCGATCACTTGAAAAAATCTTGAAAAACCTTCGAGATTACGAGTCAACGCTTCCGCTTGCACTTCTTCTTTCAGGTAAGTTGCAGCATATGTGGTCAGTAGTTTTTCTGCCAAAGGCTCTGATTCTTCATGATAAATTCCAGGTAACAATCCCAGCGTAAGCGCTTTTGATAAATTAAAATGATCTTGCAGCTCTTCATGGGTCAAAGGCCCTAGCTCATAACTTAGTATTCGACCGGGTAGTAAATTAGCCTGTCCTTTTTTAAGTTTTCTTGCACTTGATCCAGTTAAAAAAAACTGCTTCGTTTTATCATTGTCGATAATGACCTGTATCGTGTTCAGTATTGATGGAATTCTTTGAACCTCATCAATAAAAATTTTTTTGTAGCCTTTTATTTCGTTTTTTATAAGTGAAGGATCACTAATATGCTGAAGAAAGCTTTCTTGATCTGCAAAGTTAATTTCGAGATCTGGCTTCAAAGCCTTAATAAGGGTTGATTTTCCTGTTTGACGGGGTCCAAGAAGCAGTAAAGACTTATTTAAACCCTTGATATTGTTATGCAAAATTCGCTTTGTTAGCATGTGCTCATTTTACGTCCATTTATAAGCACATGTCAACATTGGTGGGTTTTGAGTCCTGGTTTTATAGCTGGGTCTTAGTGTTTGATTCACGCATTAAATTCAGGCAATTTAGAGCTCAATTGAGGTAGTGATTCAGTGAAAGTATTAATCCTTGGTGGAGCCGGCATGCTGGGCCATCAGATCTTTTTAAAATTAAAACACTCTTTCGGCGTAGAAAACGTCGCCTGCACCCTTCGTAAAGCAAAAAGTCATTACGATCGATTTCAAATATTTAAAGACTCTTTAGTTTTTGAAAATGTGAATGTGCTGGATTTTTCAAGCCTAAAAAAAACTCTAGAAAAATTTCAACCTCAAGTGATTATCAATTGCATTGGTCTGACTTTACGTAAACCCGAACTTTCTGATCTTGAAAAATGCATTCAGGTGAATTCCATGCTTCCTCATCAATTAGCAAAATGGGGAATGACCAATAATTGTCGAATCATACATTTTAGTACGGATTGTGTTTTTGATGGTGCCCGAGGTGGTTACTTAGAATCTGATGTACCGAACGCTGGTGATTTGTATGGCCAATCTAAATTTTTAGGTGAAATTGGTTACGCGAATTCTTTAACTTTCAGGTTATCCATCGTGGGCCGAGAACTTGAGGGAAAAACAGAACTGATCGAGTGGTTTTTGTCGCAAAAAGGAAAATCAGTAAAAGGTTTTTCAAAGGCCCTCTATTCAGGCCTTACAACTAACTTTGTGGCCAGTGAAGTCCTTCGTGTATTAAAAGATTATCCCCAATTGTCCGGTGTTTATCAGCTGGCCAGTGAAAAGATCAGTAAATTTGAATTACTCAAAATTATGAATGACGTTTATCAAACCAAGACTGCTATTCAAGATAACCCCGATTATGTTTCTGATAAATCCTTGAACTGTGATTTGTATACAAAAACTACGGGATTTCAAAAGCCATCATGGAAGACCATGATCGAAGATATGAAAAAAGAAGAAAAGGTGAGCTATGAAAATATTTGATAATAAAACCATTCTTGTGACCGGCGGAACGGGATCCATGGGCCGCACTTTTGTTAGACGAGTTCTAACAGGTGAAATGGGAACACCTAAAAAAATCATCGTGATGTCCCGAGATGAAGGAAAGCAGCACTACATGAGGCTTTCTTATTTGCATAAGCAAGTTTCAACAGACGAAGTAGTTTACAATAATTTTAAAAATTTATTAGAATTTCGCATCGGTGATGTTCGTGATTACGCTGATGTTTGCTCGTCTGTTAAAAACGCAGACTTTGTGATCAATGCAGCCGCTTTAAAACAAGTGCCTACTTGTGAGTATTTCCCTGAACAAGCCATTATGACGAATTGTTTGGGTGCTTATAATATCGTTCGTGCCATCCGAGAGCATGGCTATCCCGTTCACACGGTCATGGGAATATCGACCGATAAAGCCTGTAAGCCCATTAACGCCATGGGAATGTCCAAAGCCATGCAAGAGCGAGTTTTTATTTCAGCTAATATCTCAGCTCCAAAAACTCGGTTCATGTGTGTACGCTACGGAAATGTTTTAGCTTCCAGGGGTTCTGTGGTTCCTTTGTTCCATGATCAAATTAAATCAGGTGGACCCGTCACAATTACTGACGAGCGCATGAGTCGCTTTTTACTTAGCCTTGATGTGGCGGTTGATACCGTTTTCAACGCTTTACTGCACGGAAGTGCCGGAGAGATTTTTGTTCCCCGTGCACCCAGTTCACTGATGACCGATGTGGCAAAAGCCCTGGTGGGGGACAGAAAAATTGAAATCAAAGTCACTGGCATCAGACCTGGTGAAAAGCTTCATGAAATTATGATCTCTGATGAAGAAGCTCCTTATGCGGTTGCTAAGGGCGAATATTTTGCGATCAGATCCATGCTTCCTGAACTTAACGGCGGGGACATTGATATTACTAAATCCATTTTGAAAAAAGAATTCTCGTCGGCTGATACGTTGCTGGATTACGCAGGAACTGTTGCTTTATTAAAACGCCATAAATTAATGGTGGATGATAACGCAAGCTTCGGGGACGATGAACTTATTCGCTAATGGATTTTTATGAACAAAGAATTTTTATGATCAAGAGGTTTTTGTGAAAGTCATGACTATTGTTGGAACTCGTCCTGAAATTATAAAACTTAGTCGTGTGATCACGGCTCTTGATCAACATATGCAGCATATCTTGGTTCATACCGGTCAAAACTATGATTTTGAACTAAACGAAATCTTTTTTAAAGAACTTGAAGTTCGTAAGCCTGATTATTTTTTAAATGCTGCCGGTGACACGCCCATTGAGACAATCGCAAAAGTTCTAGTCGAGTCTGATCGATTGATGGAAACCCATAAACCAGATGCATTACTATTATACGGTGATACTAATTCCTGCTTGGCTGTGATTGCAGCAAAACGCCGTAAAATTCCTATTTTTCATATGGAAGCGGGCAATCGAAGTTTTGATCAGCGAGTGCCAGAAGAAATTAATAGAAAAATTGTCGATCACTTATCTGACATCAATATGCCTTTATCTGAACATGCCAGAAAATATTTAGAAAACGAAGGTTTACCGCCCGAGCAAATTATTAAAACCGGTAGTTGCATGAAGGAAGTTCTGAACTACTACATGCCTAAAATTGATAAAAGCCAGATTTTAACTCAGCTTCAAGTGGCAGCCGGCGAATATATTATCGTAAGTCTTCACCGTGAAGAAAATGTGGATTTTGATGATAACTTGAACAACATATTAAAATCTTTTGATATGCTGGCCACTCAGTTGAAGAAAAAAGTTTTTGTGTCCACCCATCCCAGAACTCAAAAGCGAATGGATGCTATGGGATTTAAAAACTCCAATCAAAATGTGCAATTTTTAAAACCCTTTGGCTTTTTGGATTACAATAAACTGCAAAAGCATGCTTACTGTGTGGTGTCTGACAGTGGGACCATTACAGAAGAATCCTGCTTACTGAATGTTCCAGCCATTACTATTCGTAATGCCCACGAGCGACCCGAAGGTATGGATGTGGGAACGATCATTATGTCAGGCACTAATCCCGAGGACATTTTAGCCGCTGTGAAAATTGCAGTTAGCACTAAGCGTGCGCCAATGATTCCTGATTATGATGTGGACCTTGTTTCCGAACATGTTGTGAAGTTGATTCAAAGCTACAAACACTATGTGGACCGCTTTGTATGGAGAAAAATGGTTTAGATTCTTGAGAGCTGCTACAGAAATAGAGCCCCCACAAAGCCTTTGTCGCTCTACCCATAATTCGCTCACAAGCCCTTGATTTGTGACCCAACCATGGGCCAGTAAACACGTTGAAGACCCTCTCAAATCAATTAACCTTTAGCTGTCTTTAAATCTTTTCCAGATTTCTAAAGCCAGTAAAACCAGCTTCAAGATTTCTCTCAAGATTCGTAACAAAATTCCGATATTATCCTTACGTGTAGGATATTTCTTCATTTAGATCTCCTTTAAAGGAGGCTTGTGGGAATTTCAAAGAGCAAGTTCAGGCCTGGGGGGGCAAACTTGCTTTTTGCATTTTGAGAACCTAGCCCAATATGATTTTGTTACTTTGATACATCTTTTTCAAAACGGATGTCGGATGCTCGAGCACCAGCTCTAAAAATTCTCGTTGCCCCGCTCACTGCAAGGCCCTACAACAAAGATTATGAAAGTCATCGAACACATCGCAAAAGCGCAAAGTCAAAAACAACCCCTGTTTTCCTGTGAAATCGTGCCTCCACCACGAGGTAAATCAGCTCAGGAAATCATCGAATCAGTGGAAGTGCTGGCTCCGCTAAATCCTGCATGGATCGATGTGACGTCGCACTCTTCGATGGCCTACTATCATGAAAAATCGGACGGCACCGTCGAGAAAAGAATTTATAAAAAGCGCCCAGGCACCTTAGGAATTTGCGGCATTATTCAAAACCGCTTTAAGATCGACACTGTGGCCCATATTTTATGTAAGGGTTATTCCCGGGAAGAAACTGAAGATGCACTGATCGAGCTTCATTATTTGGGAATTCATAATGTTTTAGCTTTGCGCGGTGACGGTCCCAATTACGCCAAAGAAATTTCAAAATCCAGATCTGTGAATCAACATGCCTCTGACCTTGTGAAACAAACCTGCGAGCTTCGTCGTGGTCACTTTTTGGAAGACATCTCTGACTCGGCCCCACTGGATTTTTGTGTGGGCGTGGCAGGCTATCCTGAAAAACATTTTGAAGCCGCTAATATGAAAATGGATCTGCAAGCCTTAAAAGCCAAAGTGGATGCCGGTGCGGATTACGTTGTGACACAGATGTTTTTTGATAACGAAAAATATTTTGAATTTGTTAAATCCTGCCGTGATATCGGTATTCAAGTGCCCATCATTCCTGGTTTAAAAGTCATTAAGTCGATGGCTCAGATGACGTCTTTGCCGAAAACTTTTCATGTGGATTTGCCGACTCCGCTTGTGGATGAACTAGTGGAAAACCCCAGTCACGTGGAAGAAATAGGCATGCGTTGGTCATTAAAACAATGCGAGCAACTGTTAAGCTTCGGTGTACCGGCTTTACATTTTTATATTATGAATGACACCACTCAAGTGAAAAATATTTTCGGTAAATTGGGGATTTAGGTAAGATCCTTAAGCCCTTAGAAATCGCGTATCTTTTTGAGAATTTCTAAAATTAGCAGAACTAATTTCAAAATTTCACTCAAAATTTTGAGTAACTTTCCGATCAGTCCCTTACTTGGTAGGGAAAGATTTTTCATCTGAAGCTCCTTTTTAGGGACAGATGAAGACTCATTAAGAGCGAGTGTGCCAGGGGCCTACTCGCTCTTTGCATTTTCAACTTGTGGTGAGCCCTTGAACTCGTTATCACTATGTCATGATTAAAGAATCGGCCATCACCCTTGAAATTCAAAAGCGCCTGGAAACTGAAATCCTATTTCTTGATGGTGCCATGGGCACCATGGTTCAGCAGTACCACCTGAATGAAAAAGATTTTCGTGGGGATCGATTTCAAAATCACAATAAAGACCTAAAAGGCAATAATGATTTACTAGTTATTACTAAACCAGAAGTAATTTATGAAATTCACACCCAGTACTTAGAAGCGGGCTGTGACATTATTGAAACCAATACTTTTAATAGCACTACCATCGCACAAGCGGATTACGGCCTGGAACATATCATCCCCGAACTGAATCAAAAAGCAGCAGCTTTGGCTAAAAAAGCTTGTGTGGATTTTATGAAAAAAAATCCTGGTAGAAAATGTTACGTCGCCGGCGCCATCGGGCCCACCAACAGAACAGCCTCACTTTCCCCAGATGTGAATAGACCAGGCTACCGTGCGGTTGATTTTGATGAATTGGTACAAGCCTACTATGAACAAGCTGAAAATTTACTTCTAGGTGGAGCCGATCTTCTTTTACCCGAAACTGTTTTTGACACTTTGAATTTAAAAGCCTGTTTGTATGCGATCCAAAATCTAGAAGAAAAAAGAAAAGAAAAAATTCCTTTGATGATTTCTGTGACCATCACAGATCAATCGGGAAGAACTTTATCAGGCCAAACCGTTGAAGCTTTTTGGAATGCCGTCAGACACGCAAAACCCCTAAGTGTAGGCATCAACTGCGCCCTGGGTGCAGATTTGATGGCGCCTCATGTGGCAGACCTATCACGTATCGCCAATTGCCATGTCAGCTGCTACCCCAATGCTGGACTTCCCAACCCTTTAAGTCCCACGGGCTACGATGAAACGCCTGAAAGTATGGCCAGCACCATTTCCAAAATGTCTGAAAAAGGACATTTAAGTATTATCGGTGGTTGCTGCGGAAGTACACCGACACATTTAAAAGCCATCGTTGATAAAATTCGTCCGCAAAAACCTCGAAAATTGCCGAAACTTCCCAGTATCGAAGAGCAAACCATGAATCTATCAGGCTTAGAGCCTCTTAACTTAAAGTGGACTGGCGACAGGTCCTTCATCATGGTGGGCGAGCGAACGAATGTGACGGGTTCCCCAAAGTTTTTAAAATTGATTCAAGAAAATAAACTGGATGAGGCTTTAAAAGTGGCTCGCCAACAAGTCGAAGGTGGAGCGAACATCCTGGACGTAAATTTTGATGAAGGCATGATGGATTCCAAACACTTGATGAAAGAGTTTTTGAATCTGATCGCAAGTGAGCCTGATATCTCAAAAGTTCCCATGATGGTGGACTCATCTAAATTTGATGTGATTGTGCAAGGCCTGAAAGTCACCCAAGGCCGAAGTGTGGTGAATTCACTGTCACTTAAAGAAGGCGAAGAATTATTTCTACAACAAGCCCGGGAAGTTTATAAATTGGGTGCCTCTGTTGTCATTATGGCCTTTGATGAAACAGGCCAAGCGGTCACAAAAGATCACAGACTTCAAATTTGTAAAAGAGCCTATGATTTATTGGTTAATCAAGTGGGCTTTTCACCCACAGATATTATTTTTGACTTGAACGTTTTAGCCATCGCAACTGGCATGAGTGAGCACAACGATTACGCCAAAGACTTTATTGAATCTTTAAGAGATTTAAAAACTTTGTGCCCGGGAGTTTTAACTTCTGGTGGAATTTCTAATTTGTCTTTTAGTTTTCGTGGTCAAAATCAAGTCCGTGAAGCCTTGCACACCGTATTTTTGTATCACTCGATTCAAGCGGGCCTTGATATGGGTATCGTCAATGCTGGAATGCTACAAGTGTATGACCAAATTGATCCTGAGCTTAAAAAATTATGTGAAGATGTTATTTGGAACAAGCATGCTCAAGCCACGGATGCTTTAATTTTATGGTCGCAGGCCCATGCCTCTCAAGGTTCGACTTTAAAAAAATTAGACAATCAAAATGAGTGGCGTAAACAAAGTGCCCATGAGCGAATCAAATACGCTCTTGTTAAAGGAATTGATGAATTTATCGAAACTGATGTGGAAGAGGTCAGACAAAATATTCCAAGGCCACTCGATATTATCGAAGGCCCCTTAATGGACGGCATGCGAGTTGTGGGTGACTTGTTTGGTCAAGGTAAAATGTTTTTACCACAAGTGGTGAAAAGCGCCCGGGTCATGAAAAAAGCTGTTGCACATCTTGAGCCCTATATGGAAAAAAACAAAGGGGAGACACAAAATCAAGGCACCGTGGTTTTAGCGACGGTGAAAGGTGATGTGCATGACATTGGAAAAAATATCGTAGGCGTGGTGCTGGCTTGTAACGGTTACCGTGTTGTGGATTTAGGTGTGATGGTACCAGTGCAAAAGATTTTGCAATCAGCATTGGATGAAAAGGCTGATATGATTGGCTTAAGTGGACTGATCACTCCATCTTTGGATGAGATGATGATTAACGCAAAAGCCATGACTGATCAGGGCTTTGATATTCCACTGCTGATTGGTGGAGCGACCACTTCACTTGTGCACACGGCTGTTAAAATTTCTCCGCATTACACGGGGCCCGTGGTGCATGTGTCAGATGCTTCATTGGTGATTGAGGCTTGCTCGAAGTTATTAAGCGAGAAAAAAACTCAGCACAGAATTGATTATAAAAAGCAGTACGATGAGATCCGCGAAAGCTATTTAAATAAAGTCAGTGACCCTTTAGTTCCGCTATTAACTGCCCGAGAGAAAAAACCGAAACTTCAATTCTCTGAAAGTGCAATTGCAAGACCTCACGAGTACGGCGTTTTTGATTTAAGACCTAGTTTTCATGAAATCCGTGAGCTGATTGATTGGTCTCCGTTTTTTTGGACTTGGGGCCTTAAAGGAACCTACCCACAGATTTTAGAAAATAAAAATTCTAGCGAGCAAGCCAAGCAATTGTTTCAAGAGGCCAATGAGTGGTTAGATAAAATTCAAAAGCTAAGAATTTTTCAACCCAAAGTTTGTGTGGGCTTTTTTAAAGCACAAAGTGAATATGAAACAGTCACTTTGTTTGATGAAAAAAATAAACCCATTGATCAGTTGGTTTTTCTTCGTCAACAAAAGCAAAAAAATGCAAGCTCTGGCATGTATTATTGTTTAGCTGATTTTATTGCACCTAAAAGTACAGGCCTGTTTGATAGCATCGGATTTTTTGCCGTGACCAGTGGCTTTGAATTAGAAAATATGGCCAATGACTTAAAAGAAAAAAATGATGACTACAACTGCATCATGCTAAAAGCCATTTCGGATCGATTGGCTGAAAGCTTAGCCGAGTGGACTCATAAAAAAGTTCGAGTTTCTCATGGTTACGGACTTAAAGAAGATTTATCGCCCACTGATTTAATTTTAGAAAAGTATAGGGGTCTAAGGCCTGCGCCCGGGTATCCGGCCTGTCCTGATCACACAACAAAACTACAAATCTGGAAACATTTGGATGTGGAAAAACGAACGGGCATTCAGTTGACAGAAAACTTAGCGATGTCACCGGCCAGTTCTGTCAGTGGAATTTATTTTCATCACGCAGATTCGAAGTATTTTCACGTAGGTCCCATCGGTGATGATCAACTAGAAGAATATGCAAAAATTCGTAAAATCAGCCCTGATGAAGCAAAAAAGTGGGTCCCTCAGTAGTTGACTCTTTACTCTAGCTGCAGGAATCTGACGGGCCTATGAAAAAGCCAGCTGATTTTATGAAAAAAGCCATCGACCTTTCCCATGAACATATGACCGCCGGTCACGGAGGTCCTTTCGGGGCTGTGATCGTCAAAGACGGAAAAATCATCAGTGAAGGTTGGAATCAGGTTTTATCCACCAATGATCCCACAGCCCATGCCGAAGTTCAGGCCATCAGAAAAGCTTCACAAAATTTAGGCTGCTTTGATTTAAGTGGAGCCGAGATTTACACAAGCTGTGAACCCTGCCCCATGTGTTTAGCTGCTATCTACTGGGCCAGGCTTGATAAAATTTATTATGCGAACACTCGAAAAGATGCTGCTGATATCGACTTCGATGATGATTTTATTTATCAAGAGGTTCCGAAACCCATCGAGCAGCGTAAAATCACAATGACACAAATTTCCCACGACGAAGCTTTAAAGGTTTTTAAAGCCTGGACCGCTAAGGGCGATAGAACGCTTTACTAAATTAAATTAGCCAATCAAGATCGGTGATTTTTGATACTCACCATTGAGACCCATTTTAAAATGGGTCAGACCATCGGCCTCATCAGGTAACAGTCCACCTAAATCAAAGCGCTCAAAGCCCAGAGTTTGATAGTGAGTGATCACTTTCCAGATCAATCCATAATGGGCGTTGGTTATTTTGCCTTGTTCTGAATTAAAGCTGGCCCGGTAGGAAACATTTTTTCCGTGATGGTGAATAGCAAGACCCGCGATAGGAAGGCCATCTTGCAGAGCCCAAAATAAAGTGGCTTCTTTTTGCCTAAAAGCATTGGCCAGTTCAATTCTAAGAAAATCTCTTGTGGGACCTTTATAATTTTTTTGCTTTTTATAAAGCTCATAAAAATTGAGAAAAGGATCTAAGTGATCAAGCGATGAATCCACACGAATAACCACATCTGATTTTTCAAATTTGTTCAGACTGTTGCGCCATTTTTGCCTTAGCTTTTTTCTCAATTGATCTTGGGGGATCTTTAAGTTCACCCATGAGGTTTCAAATTTTTGTGTTGTTAGTTGAAACTGCAATTCTGATAATTTTTCATAGCCTTGAGGTGTGGGCTCAAATTCGGCAAGCCACTTGATTCTTGAAAAAAAGGATTTTGGAAAGTGCTGACGAAGGGCTTTAGCAAAATTAAGAAGATCATCTTCCGTGGGTTTTCGGTGAAGCCACAAAGGACCACGATTAATCCTGACATATTGAAAGGGTCCCAGCTTAATTCTTTGAAAAGCAAAAAGTGCGATCACTTGATTTTGATCGTCATTAACAGTCGCCATTCGAGAGGGTATAAAATCTTTCTTAAGACTGGCTTGAGCGTAGGCCCAGGTTTGCATCCAGTTGGCAGAGCTTGAGTTTTTTAAAAGCTCTTGCCATTCGTGAAGGGTCCTAAGTGAAAGATCAATTTGCATCTTATAATTGTCTAACAGATCTGGGATTTTGAACAGTCCAGGGGTGATTAAGTTGAAATAAGACCTTAGGCTTAATGGGGCCCAATTACGCATTGAGCTCACTTTGACAGAAGCGTTAAATACATGATTATTTAGCGAAATGAGATTTGAATTAAATTTAGTGAGTTCTAAAGAAGAAAACTTTTCTGTCTGTTATGAGCTGAATAATCATAGTTTTGCCAACAAATGGTACAAAAGCTTTCAGTCCCAGGAGTTAAATGATCTAAGGCCAGGCCGGGACATTTTTAATAATTTTAATATTTCAAAAGAACAACTGTCTCAAAAAATTGCTAGGCTTCAAGAACTCATCGATTTCTTAAATACGTTTGTATCACCCAAAATCACAGATCACTTCAATCCAGAAAAACCCAAGGAAAGTGTGAACAAGCTGCATGTGCATTTTCCTGAACACGAAAGATCTGAAAGCAGAAAAGATAGAATTTTAGCACTCAGTGAATACAATGATCTTATTCATTATCTAGAATCTTACTATGGCCAGGAAGAGTGCCGAAAAAAGTGGGGCATTGAATTGGCTCACTTGGCTTTATGTTTTAAAAGTAGCCCCCGGTACAATATCAAAGATGAAGAATGGAATTTATTTTCCAAAAGCCAATTTTTTGGTGAGGTGGTTAGCCACTATCCCCACGTGGGTCGGCATCCACTAGAAATTTTTTGGGCCAATGATAGAAATGTTCCCAATAACCAAATTCTAAGTCAGTACGAAATTGCAGCCGATAGTTTGTTTCACTTTGGATCCACATTGAGATCCACAGAAGAAGAGCTATCAAAATTTGATACTCAATTTAAAAATTTCTACCACGAGTTTGGTGAAGATCGCTGGCCGATCAAAATTAATGACCCTCGAATCGCTCTTGGTTCTGTCCAGGTCGCCCGATTGGTGAATGACTTTAATGCCAAGCCAGAGGTGCAAAAACAATACAGAGAAATGCTACAAAATTCGACCTTAAAAGGTATCAAGCACTTTAGAAGTTAAATTTCTGAATCGAACTGGAAGATTGTGTCGCAATTGCCAATCGATGTTCTTTTTAAAATCCATCGTTTTTAAAGCTAGGTTTTGTTCTTGCTGCCATTTTTTCATGGCTGGATAAATTTCTGGGATCATTTCAAAAATATCCACTTTTTTTCTTCGGTCGTATTCAGTTACATATTTCATAAAATCTTTTCGAAGTCTTAAAAGTTCTTCGTCTGATTTTTTTATTTTTGAATATTCCCATATTCTTTTTAGTTTTAGAATTTCCATCATTTTAAATCCATAGGGAACATTTTTATCGGAATGAGCTTCCATATACTGAACACATTCATAAATGTGCTCTTTGTCTTTTTCTTCAAGAAGAAGAAGATTTAAAAAATCAGGAAATTGCAAAATAGAAATGTCTACAAGTGGAGCTGTTTTGTACTGCTTTCTTTTTTTCATTACGAACTTTAAGAACTCTTTAAAACGAAATACGCTTAAAGCATTAAAGGCCACCATAATTCTGACTTCTAGTTTTGCAGAATGTTGAAGCACGATATCGAGATTTTTTTTCCACAAATCCAGATCCAGTCCGAATCGAAGATACTCGGCATGCGATCCCCATGTGTCCAGGCTTGTAAATATCTGGCTGTTTTTAATTTTTTTCTCTGATATAAGCCCTGTTAAATTCAGCATCATTTTTTCAACTAAGTGACTGGGAACACCAAGATTAGAATTCAGCGAAAAGTTCAAATCAGGGTTTGGATTTTGTTTGATAAAATCAATCAGCTTCAAACAATCTTTAGATAACAAAGGCTCTCCACCAGTAACCCTAAGGACCTTCAGATTTGTAAATACATCTGGAATCCATTTCCAAAAAGCATCAACGTAAGGATTATTATCATCCGGCAAAGGAATGTTACTATCTTTACCTTCGTATTTCATAGTTCCGTATTGATCGGAAGTGGGGTAGGGACCAAACTCTTGAATCTCGCTCATCCATTTTGATGAAGAGTCAGGAAAGCAATAGGCACATTTAAAATTACACAGATTTGAAAAAGACACTTCTAAGTAAGTCGGAGGTGAGGCCTGATCCCAGGTTTTTTTTGCTATTTCATTGATATAGGGTCGAGCCCAGAACTCATTTGATTTTATAAAACGATCACTGATCTGATCGCCTGGTAGATCTTCTACTTTCCAGCAATAAACACACTCGGGTGGGCGAGTGCCTTCGAGCATTAGCTTTCGCTGTTCTTTTTTGAATTGAGTATCATGAAGGGCACCTGGATTTTTCTTAACTTCTTCGAGATCTATTTTATGAGGGACAGGATGATGACAAGAATGGTTATGGCCATTTTGTAACCTAATAGTCACGTTTAACCATTTGGCGGCACAAAAGCTGGGAGAGATTTTATTGAGATCAGGCATTTTTGAACGCATCAGGACCTTTATTTGTTAGGTTTGCAATAATCTTTACCACTTCTCGGATTGGGGTCAAGATGAGGCTCTGGCATGACAGCAATGCAAATCAATCCTTATTCTAACACTCAATTGGCTCAGCTGATAATTCGCGGAATAGGACTGATCTACCTCATTGCATTTATTAGCCTATTTTACCAGTTGCCTGGAATCATTGGGCCCGATGGGTTAGCTGTCGCTGCAAAAACTCTAAAACTTTATCCATTTACTTTGCTGTGGTTGAATGATTCCAATATTTTTATACAGATTCTTTGTTTACTAGGAGTCGTCTTTTCGTCTTTAATGCTGCTAGGAGTTCACAAAACCTGGATATCATTATGTACTTGGATCTTATTTACTTCCATTTGTGCAGTGGGATTAAGTTACTTTCACTATATCTGGGATCTTCTGCTAATGGAAATGGGCTTTTGCACCATTCTTCTGACTTGCTTACGCACCGACAGCAAATACGTTTTACTGTTCATTCAGTTTCTAGTGTTTCGGCTTTTTTTCATGATGGGTTATGTAAAATTAGTCAGTGATGATCCAAGTTGGCAGAACCTGCTTTTTGTAAAAAATTATTTACTGAATCAGCCCATGCCCAACCGAATCTCTTGGTGGTTGTATCAGCTTCCTGATTTATTTCATCAGATTTTTGCTATCATAACTCTTGTTGTGGAGTGCTTGATTCCCTTCTTTATTTTTATACCCAAAAAGTTAACAGCTTTTAGAAAGGCTATTTTTTATATATTAACCTTGTTTATGCTGGGATTATTTTTTTCTGGCAATTATGGATATTTTCAATTCCTAGTGATTGTGATGTGTCTTGCGATTTTAAACGATTTGGATCTTAAAACGTTTCCTGTCTTAAAAAAAATAAAGCCTCGAGAAAAATTTTATGGTCCTCAGAATCTAAGAGCAAAAAAAATAATTATTTATCCGGCGATGATTTTTCTGAGTCTAATTGGAAGTTTTTGGATAGTGAATATGGTAACTAGACCACCACAAGCTAGTTTTTGTGATGTGACTTGGACCTTTAAAAAAACTCATCCTGTTCTTCCTGATTTGTTTATAAAAGCCACTCGTCTTGCGTTGATGGCAAAATTGAGTTTTCCTTACGATCTTTTTAGTCACTTACCCAAAAATCGCCATGATGTTGTGGTTCAAGGATCCAACGATAATGAAAATTGGAAAAACTACGAATTTATTTATAAGCCTTCAAGTGAGACTCAAATAGCAGGGAACTACGCTCCTTTTCAGTCCAGAATTGATCACCAAATATTTTACCTGGGTCTTGTGCAAGCGTTTGCAGCTAATCCAATTGATAAAATAGATCGATCTGCTTTGGCTTTTTTTGCACGTCGTTTAAGCGTTCAAGATCTTCCACAAAAATTACTGGAAGGTAATCAAGCGGTCTTAAATTTATTAAAAGAAAATCCATTTCCTGAAGCCCCACCAAAATTCGTAAGACTGCAGCTAGTAAAGCAAGAGTTTACAAACGTAGATGAGCTGAAAAGTACGGGTCGATGGTGGAGAAATGAAGTTGTTCGGATTTTAGATTAAAATTGGCGGACGGAAGTAGCTGAGTTTCAAACGTCTGCCTAAAACAAACTAATGTCCAGAACCATTAATTTGTCCTACTACTGCTCAACTACTAATACCTACTAGCATTAGTAGTTGAGAAGTTTCAATGACTTACGTTGCGACAAACTAATTTGATTGCTAATTACTACTATTAGTAGTAATTAGTAGTATATGAGTAAGAAGTTACCAGATTGGAAAAAATCCTTACAGAACCCAAGAGAGCTTATAGAGCTATTTTCGTCTAAAGAGATGCAAGAGTTAGTTAAAAAGGCTAATTCTGAATATCTGCATTGGGAAAGATTTAGGTACCAGCCTATGCCACAAAATATAACGCCCGAGGCGGCCTGGACTTTTCTCAAAATGGCTCGAATGACAGGAAGAGAAAATATTGGTGTAGTAGATGAAAATGCCAATCATTTCTCAATCTTTTTAACAAAAGAACATATGAAGCAATTAAGTTTCATAGACTCTCATTCTTCAGGTACCATTGTAACGGGCGAAGGTATGCCGGATGATACGTCTAAGGATAGACTGGTTATTAATGGATTAATTGAAGAAGCAATATCATCTAGCCAAATCGAGGGCGCTAATACCACGAGAAAAGTTGCCAAAAATATGATTGAGCAACAATTAAAGCCCAAAAACAAACATGAGCAAATGATACTAAATAACTATGTGGCCATGGCCCAACTAGAAAATTGGAAAAATAGAGAATTGTCAGATGAGTTCCTGTTTGAGCTTCATAAAATTTTAACTGTTGATACGTTAGAGCAAAAAGAAGATGAGGGTTGCTTTCGAACAGATGAAGATGAGGTTGTAGTAGTAGAAAATCCTACAGGGGAACTAGTGCATATTCCACCCAAAATAAGCGAGGCGAAAGTTCAACTAAAACAGCTTTACAAATTTATTAATGAGGGGGATGAGGATAGCTATACCCATCCATTCGTAAAAGCTTCAATATTACATTTTTTAATTGGATATATTCATCCATTTGTAGATGGAAACGGAAGGCTTGCAAGGGCTTTATTTTATTGGTTTCTAATTAAAAAAAATTATTGGATGTTTAAATTTTTGCCCATATCACTACAGATAAAAAAGCAGGAATGGAAACCTGGCTATTATAGGGCTTTTAAGTATGTTGAAAGCGACGAAGGAGACATCACATACTTTCTTTCTTACAAATTGAAATTAGCTAAAAATGCCATCGAAGATTTTATTAAATATTTAAAACGAAAACAAAAAGAAGCTAATTCCTTAAAAGAAAAATTAGTAAGTTCTCAGGAAATAAATTCCCGGCAATTAGACATAATTTCTTTATTACAAAAAAGTCCTTCGATGGAAATTGATCTGCAAACTTATAAAAATAGAAATAAAGTAGCATATGAAACTGCAAGATCAGATTTGACGAGCCTTGAGGAGAAAAGTATTTTAGAAAAAGTAAAAAAAGGTAAGAAGTACGTTTTCGTAAGGGGAGCTAAGTTTCCTACTAGTAAAAATTAAGGGTATAAAAGAAATTGGCGGAGAAGGTGGGATTTGAACCCACGGAACCTCTTTTGGAAGTTCGAGCATTTAGCAAACGCTTGGTTTAAGCCACTCACCCACTTCTCCACTTAAGATTTACAAAGGCTTAGTCTGAAAATCTTTCTTAAACTGCCACACAGAGGACGCTAAGATCAAGTTTTGAAAGCAAAAGGCCTTTAAAAAAACTCTCCTCGCTTGATTTCCCCCCTTGAACAGTTTAGAAGTTTGAGATTCTTCAATATTATCTAGTGCACCCGTAGCTCAGCTGGATAGAGTACCTGACTACGAATCAGGTGGTCGGAGGTTCAAATCCTTCCGGGTGCACCAACTTCAATTTTTATGGTGCAATGAAAAAGCCGCAAATCACTCTTCTAAAGTCAGCCATCATTATCGGGTGTATGATTGCGGCCTTGGTAGGCCTGTTTTACGCCATGCGGTACACCCAGACATCTCAGTTTCAAGCCTCTTTGGATCTGCTTTTTAATCCCTACAGTCAAAAAAACTGGAACTGGTGCCCCGAGCAAACCTCTAAGCTAGAATGGTCAGAGGGTGGCGAAATCAATGATGCTGCTACTATGGTTCGCATCTGCCGAGTTGAGTTAGGGCCTGTGACCGAAGAGATTCAAGATCTGCAGTGGAGTCCAGTTATTCAAGCCATCTCTTCAACTGGACCACGAGTGCTGGAAGCAAGTGCGAATTTTGACTTCTTTCGCATTGATGGACTTCCATTTAAATCCCAAGTGCTGACTGAGTTAATACAAAAATTAAAGTCCGAAGCCCCTCAAAAGTAGGGTGAGGTCTTGACAAGAAGCGTGCTCAAACATAATTTCAATCTTCCAGTTCAGAAGTAGCTCAGTTGGTAGAGCAAGCGGCTGTTAACCGCTGGGTCGGGGGTTCGAGTCCCTCCTTCTGAGCCATTTAGTTTTTTAAACCCTTACGAATTCAAATCTTAAAGTCTTTTACAGTAATCTATAAAATCAGAATATTCGGGATAAATCTCGATAAAATTGATGCCTCTTTTGAGCTCACTTTTTTGCACAAAATCTAAGAATCTCTTTTGAGAGTTTTTATTGGGTTGTTGAGTAAGAATACTTTTCCCAATGGAATCTAGAAAGTCTGCAAAGGATAACCAGTTACTGATGTGACCATAGTCAATGGCCTGATCTGCCTTATGTCTTATGAGTTTTGCAGTGTCGAAATAATAGTTTGAAAAATGAGATGTTAATATAATCGGCGACAGATAATCAGGATATGAAACGATATTTTGCCTTAGATGGATGGGGTGTTTTTTTAATTCTACTATCGAATGAACCCAATTAAGGAAGTCATTTATACTTGAAACACTTAAAATATTATTTGTAACTTGAATTCCAAAATTATGATTTCTATTTTCAGATGGAATTGAACGCATCACATCCACCATGGAGTTTACGTTTTTTTGGAAAATTTCCCAGTCTAATCCTTGGCGTATGAACTCACCCCTTTTTGAGAGAGCCTCACAGGAGGCATCGATAGACAGAGTGTATTTTTTTGATAGTCGAGAAAGATAGGATGTGAATTTATTAAAACGAGACTCATTGGAATTAAAATTAGAAACAATACTAATGACAAGGTGAGGACTGCATTGGATTTCATCCGATAAAAGCTTGTCTAATATTTCATAAAACTTAGGGCTTAGGGTTGGCTCACCACCAATAAGATTAAGACATTTAAGATCACTGCTAATCGATTGAAACCAACTCCAGAAGGTTTTCTTAAAAAGGGGCGACGAGTCTTTCGTCATCGTATGAGCAGAAGGGGTATAGCCTGCATCCATCTTATTTTCGGATTCCCAACGTGATGAGTACTCTTCGTTACAATAAATGCATTTTAAGTCACAAATGTTATCAATTTGAATTTCTAACATTTGGGGCTTTGTCGACATTAAGTACTTTTCTTTGTTGCGAACAATTTCAGAAAAGTCATTGGGCCCACCCTCACGTTCATGAATGTACCGAGTGAAATCTTCGACTTTGCTGCGAAAGCTTTTAACTCCGGTCACTTCAAGCTTCCAGCAGGATTTGCAAGAAGGGTGTCTGATCCCGCTTAACATTTCAAGACGTCTTTGTTGAAGTTCTGGCGAGTTGATAAATGCATTAATACCAAGCTCTAAAAGCATTTCGTCAGAAATCACTTCGTTTGGAAATGTTCGGCAACAGGTACGAACTTGTCCACCACTGTATTTGATGACAGGATAAGCCCATCTTTGCAAACAAGCGCTCTGTTCTGGGTTTCCTTTAGATAGTGAATCAATCATACTATAACTTTGGCACTGTGTTGTTGGCTTTCAAATGAGCTTCATACAAAGCAAAACAGGCCGGAAAGAAAAAGCCCCAGAAGATTGCGTAAAATAAAAAGGCTTCCGTTTTTTCCATTTGTAAAACGCCCAGTTTCACTCCAGAAAAATAAGTGACAGGCCCAAGAAAAAAGCCAAGAACGGCAGAAAGCAAATATTTTTGTTTGAGCCACGAATTATACATAGGAATGGAAAAAGCAAAAAGTAGCCACAACGAAATCAGCCAGTGGGGTGGAACCCAGCCCGAGTGAGGCTGAAGCATAACAATCCATCCCTTTGCCATGGCCAAAGCATCGAAAGCTAAGCCCACAACAGAAACAATGCCGAACACAAGTGCTAAAGACAGGCTTAACTTTTCAACACGACTGTAAACGAACAAAAAAGACGCAGGAATTAGATAAGAAAGAAGCCCCAGTTCAAATTTTCCTGAAAATACGCAACCGAACCAACCTAAGTAAGAAATGGCAAAAAGCAGGGATTGTTGCTTTTTTGTAATCATTTTGGATACTCGTATTTGATTTCTACGTTTTGTGCTTTCCCCTTTGCATCAGCAATGTTCGATAATCCAAAAAACACAAGTAATCTTTTGCTTGCGATTTCGTAGGTGGTGCGAATTTCGCTGATGAAAGCTTTAAATAAAAGGCTACTAATATTAAGGCCAAAAATAATATCACCTTCTTTTTCAGATTTCTTTTTAATATCAAATTCAAAATAGTCTTGATTTGTTAAAACGATAAAATTAACCGGTAAAGATTTACCTTTTTCAAGTGTTGCAAAATTCTGCAGTAAATAATTATTAAATCCCTGCCCAGCTAAAGAGTTCTTCTTTGCCTTAAAATCATTTGATTTTTCTTTTTTGGTTTTTTCATCTGTTCTGGTGATTTTAACGTTTCGATTTTCGGGATTAAAAACCAAAGTGTCTTTGATGCCCAATCGGAAATCCTCGAAAACCTTATCAGGAATGATGAGATCTTTAGAAAAATCAGATTTAATTTTGGCAAAAACTTTACCGTCAGGAGTGACATATTCTGTTTCAATGACCTTATTGAAACCCTTTTCATCGTCTTGGGTTTTATGTTTTTCAATATAAAGCAATTCAGTGGTACCAGGCTTGTAGGCCTTGCCAGTGAATTCTAAAGAATAACCAGACACAGAAAAAAGGAGAGCAATTAAAATTATTTTTTTCATTTTTTATAAAATGACAATGTCACTTCCCCCAAATAAATTCCAAATTTATACATTTTTGATTTATTTATCATAACCTTTTCATCCATTAAATACATCCAATCATCAAACTTCACATTATAAACAGATCCGTCCACATCCAACGCTAAAGTGTATTTCCACTGAAGAGCATTACCTGCAATTTCACCTTTGGCTTCACCGACCACATCGCTGGCGGTACCAGTGTAGCTGCCATCGGTTTGTTTTTTAATCGTCCAAACCCTACGACTTTTTTTGCCATCGGAATAAATAAAATCTTCTTCGAGGGTTCCGGTGTCACCCACCCAAGTTCCCCTAAGGTCCACTGTGAATCTTTGCTTGATGAGACCTTTACGGTCTTGAAAAAAACCATGAGCGATCAAACTTCCATTTAAGTACTCTTCCAATTTTAAAATGGGTTTTTCATTTTTGTAATCTGACACTTGTACAGACGAGCAGCCCGCAAGAAATGAAACCAGAATTGAGAGGGACAGAATTTTAAACATAGTTTGAATCTCCTAATGGTTTAATATACCTTAAACTCCATGATTAACAAATTGTTACTCGCGCATCTTGCACTCTGTCTTTTTATGACGGGGTTAATTTGGACAGTCCAACTTGTTCATTACCCGGCCTTTCGTTATATCGATTTATCAAAGTTCACCGATTTCACTCAATTTCACGGGACCAGTATCACGCCAATTACAGCTCTTCCTATGGTGCTAGAACTGTTTACAGGTTTATTTTTGGTCTATTATTTCAAAAACTTTTTTTTCTCTGTTAATTTTTTTCTAATTCTATTGTTGTGGGCCAGTACCTTTTTCATAAGTGTGCCGCTGCACATGAAGCTGTCTGTCATGCGTGACGATCTTGTGATTGAAAAATTGATTTTGACCAACTGGCCCAGAACCATTTTATGGACCTTAAGATCAGGTCTGTTGTTATGGATATTTTCAAACGGGAGCTTGAAGTGAATCTTTTATTGGTTTTAGGTAATCAACTTTTCAGTGAAGCTGTTATCAAAGAGCGAGTGAAAGACTCAGTTGACTATATTTTTATGAGAGAAGACCAAGAGCTTTGCACTTATTTTAAGTTTCATAAGCATAAAATTACATTCTTTTTGTCTGCCATGCGCTCTTACGCTGATGAGCTTTCTGATTTCACAAAGGTTCATTATGAAAAAATGAATACAAAAAGCAGTGAAACATATGAAAAGGCTCTGACTCAATTTATAAAAGCGAAAAAAATTAAAAAGGTTTTTTATTTTGAAATCGAAGATAAGTTTTTTGAAACTCGAATCAAAAAATGTTTATCCAATCTTGATGTAGAAGCTGTAGAAGTCAGATCCTCTTTGTTTTTAACATCCAGACAACAATTCAAAGAGATCACCAGTAGCAAAAAACCCTTCATGAAGACTTTTTATGAAAAAAGGCGAAAGGATTTAAAATTGCTACTAACCAAAGAGGGTGAACCTTTAGGTGGTAAGTGGAGTTTTGATACTGAAAATCGCCTCTCCCTTCCAGATGATGTGAAAATTCCTGATCTTCCAACGTTAAAAGCCAACCCTCACATCAAAGATGTGCAAAAATTGATCGAGCAAAACTTTGCCTCTCACCCGGGTGATCACAAGCATTATTGGATTCCCACAACACGGGCCGAGGCCCGAGCTCATCTGAAAGATTTCGTTGAGAAACGATTAAATGAATTTGGTCCCTATGAAGATGCGATGACAGATCGCAGTGACTTTGTCTTTCACTCGGCTTTAAGTCCGCTTATTAACGTCGGACTGCTTACGCCTGAAGAAGTCATTAAAGAAGTAACCAGCGTGGGTTTAAAGAAAAAAATGTCATTGGCCTCAATTGAGGGATTCGTTAGGCAGGTGATCGGATGGCGAGAATTCATCCGCGGAATTTATCAGCAGTTTAGTGAAAAACAAGAATCCACTAATTTTTTAAAGCATAATCAAAAAATCACCAAGCACTGGTATGAGGGAACAACGGGCATACCGCCACTGGATGCGGCCATTAAAAAAGTGGACCGATTAGCTTACAATCACCACATCGAAAGACTGATGGTCATTGGCAACATGATGACCTTATTAGAAATTGAACCAACAGAAGCCCATCGATGGTTTATGGAAATGTATGTGGATTCATCGGATTGGGTGATGGGACCTAACGTTTACGGCATGGCTATATTCAGTGATGGTGGAATCTTTGCGACTAAACCCTACATTTGTGGCTCTAATTTTTACCGTAAAATGGGCGATTACCCCAAGGGCGATTGGTGCGATGAAGTGGACGGACTTTATTGGGGGTTTGTGGATAAACACCGCACCTTCTTACTTAAAAACCCAAGAACTTCGATGATGGTCAGAACCTTTGATAAAATGAATGCCGAGCGAAAAAACACCATTCTGAAGGCAGCACAAAAATTAAGAAAAAGAGTTTGGTAGCCCTCACTTTTTTTCATTCTTGACCAAACATTCAACATGGAAATAATACCTAAGTTATTGAAACTAATAACAATTTTGGCATCCTTATACGCATTTTTGTCAGTGCTTTCGGTGCGCCTTGAAATCCATTGAAGTTGGCACCGGCACAGACCTTGTAATGTTAATCTTTGTTGTTGGAGGTTGTCGGTGAAAGCCTTGAGTCTATTTTTAGTTCTACAGTTGATGTCTTTTGTGGCTTTCTCAGCCACCGAAAGCTCGGTCCTTTCATTTCAGGATTGGAAGTCGCAAAAGATTAAATCTGCGCAGATTCATTACTCATCCTTAGAGTCTGATTATTTAACAAAAAAGAAGGCCACTCCGCAAAGCCCCGTTCTTCGTGGTCTTTATACAGAGTTGAAAGACGCAAAAGCGAATATTTCTGAGTTAAGCGACTTAAGTGTCACGGACTATTTTATTGGCTACTTATCTCAGTATAAAACCAATAAAGCAGTATTTCAGTCTGCTATCGATAAGTTAGCGGCCCAAGAGGTGTCTGAAATCATGGTGGCCTACGCGGATTCCTTACTTAAGACCAGTGGAAGTGGGATCTCAACGGCCGCTGATTCCCAGCCGGCCGAAGCTTCTAAATAATTGAAATTTCTAAATAACACGAGGCAAAAGCAGCTTATTTACGAGGCTGACTTGACATCCGTAAGGGCTGATCCATATTACGGACGTCCCAATTAACTTATTTATTAAGTGAAACTCAAAATTATTTAGGAGGATATTTCGAATGGCTAAGCACGAGATGGGTGTTAGACCCTTGCACGACCGAATTCTTGTAAAAAGAATGGCAGAAGAAGAAAAAACAGCGGGTGGATTATTTATCCCTGACACTGCTAAAGAAAAGCCTCAAAAAGGTGAAATCGTAGCGGCTGGAAAAGGCCGAATCACTGAAGACGGTAAGACTCTTCCTTTGGAAGTTCGCATCGGCGACAAAGTCTTGTTCAGCAAATACGCAGGCACAGAGCTCAAGCTTGATGGCCAAGAGTTTTTGATGATGCGTGAAGAAGATATCCTAGGAATTTTTAACTAAAATTTTATTTCCCTCAAATTTACAAGGAGACACAAATGTCTAAAGAATTACGTTTTGCAGAAGATGCTCGCGGTCACATCCTTAAAGGTGTGAATGTATTAGCG
The DNA here is from genome assembly GCA_001464795.1 of Bdellovibrionales bacterium Ga0074139. Classification (GTDB taxonomy): domain Bacteria; phylum Bdellovibrionota; class Bdellovibrionia; order Bdellovibrionales; family Bdellovibrionaceae. The sequence goes on along the minus strand of LNEB01000015.1, from coordinate 99,756 downwards.
AATGCAGTTAAAGTGACATTGGGACCTAAGGGCCGCAATGTTGTTATCGAAAAATCTTTCGGTTCACCTCTTATCACTAAAGACGGTGTGACAGTGGCGAAAGAAATCGAACTTGAGAACAAGTTTGAAAACATGGGCGCTCAGATGGTTAAAGAAGTAGCTTCTAAAACCAATGATGAAGCTGGTGACGGAACAACAACTGCAACGGTATTAGCGCAAGCCATTTACCGCGAAGGTGTGAAAATCGTAACAGCTGGTCACAATCCAATGGCGTTGAAGCGTGGAATTGATAAAGCCGTTATTACTATTATTGAAGAACTTAAGTCTATGGCGAAACCTGTTAAAGGTTCCAACGAAGTGGCTCAAGTGGGTTCGATCTCTGCTAACAACGATAAAGAAATTGGTCAGATGTTATCTGATGCAATGGATAAAGTTGGAAAAGAAGGCGTGATCACAATTGAAGAATCTAAAACAGCTAAAACTGAAGTGACAGTTGTTGAGGGTATGCAATTTGACCGCGGTTACTTATCTCCTTACTTCGTAACAAACGCAGAAAGAATGGAAGCTGTTTTAGAAAACGCTTATGTTCTAGTTTACGATAAAAAGATTTCTTCTATGAAAGACATGCTTGGCGTGCTTGAAGGCGTTGCTAAACAAGGTCGTCAAATGTTGATCATCGCAGAAGATGTTGACGGAGAAGCATTAGCAACTTTAGTTGTTAATAAACTTCGTGGAACTCTTCACATTGCAGCTGTTAAGGCTCCTGGATTCGGCGATCGTCGTAAGGCGATGCTTGAAGACATCGCGGCATTAACTGGTGCAACTGTTGTTTCTGAAGACATGGGCCGCAAACTCGAGCAAGCCACTGTTGCTGACTTGGGTGTTGCAAAGCGCATCGTGATCGACAAAGACAATACAACAATCATCGATGGAAACGGCAAAAAAGCTGAAATCCAAGCTCGTATTGGTCAGATCAAAGCACAAATCGAAGAAACCACTTCTGATTATGACAAAGAAAAACTCAAAGAGCGTTTAGCTAAAATGGCTGGCGGCGTAGCTGTTATCCATGTTGGTGCACCGAGTGAAGTTGAAATGAAAGAGAAAAAACACCGCGTAGAAGATGCATTGAATGCAACTCGCGCTGCTGTTGAAGAAGGTATCGTAGCTGGTGGTGGAACTGCATTGATTCGTGCAGCTGCTAAAGTTGATAAAACGAAATACAGTGAAGAAGAACAATGGGGCGCTCAAATCATTAAGCGTGCTTGTGAAGAGCCTATCAGACAAATCGCTTTCAACGCGGGTCTTGATGGCGCGATCGTATTAGACAGAGTTCTTCAGAACAAGTCTGCTGCTTTCGGTTACAACGCTTACACAGACGAATATACTGATCTTATCAAAGACGGCGTTATCGATCCTGTTAAAGTTGTTCGTTGTGCACTTCAAAATGCAGCTTCTGTTGCATCATTGATGTTAACAACAGAGACAATGATCGCTGAAGCTCCTAAGAAGGAATCAGCTTCTGGCGGTGGCGCTCCTGGAATGGGCGGCATGGGCGGAATGGGTGGCATGGACGGGATGATGTAATCATCTGATCCAAGCTTACATAACTTAGCTTACGAAAAGGCTGGCTTGAAAAAGTCAGCCTTTTTTATTTTTATATATAATGAAGAAAGTTTAGAAGTAGTGCTGAAGACCCAGGTTCAAAACGATTCCCGAAGTACTATCTTTTTCAACCGTAGAGTAGCGATAAACCAACTCTGTTCTTAATGCGAGCACCTGAGACAGCATAAAAAATTTAGCCTGTCCGCCCACTTCAAAGTTTATGATTTCAGAATTATTAGTATTATTTCCACTTTTTGTGGAAACAGTTCCAAAGCTAGCACGCCCCACTCCGCCATAAATCTGATCGTTCGCCCCATCATTGGGTTTCAAATTGTAATCGAAATAACCACCGATACGTATAAAAGTAGAAGTTGAACCCGAATCAACGAAACTGTAAGTCAGTTCAGGTCCGAACTCGTACACGGTTTTGTTCCATGCATAAGATCCTGCAATCGAGAAAATCATTTGCTGATCCTCTCCTTCTTCTTGAAGGGATGAGAATTCTCCGGATAGATTAATCGAATTTTTTTTCTCTAATAGGTTGCGTGTTGTTTTGATGTTTCCAATTTCAGTGCCTTCTGCACTATTGATATAAAGTTTTTGTCCCACACTAAAAGGAATTCCTTCATCAAAAATCACGATGGCTCTTTGCCCTTTTATTTGCTGGACGGTACCGGTTTCTGCAGACCAGCTTATTGGGGATAAAAAAAGTAAAAATAATAGCAGTGATTTCATTTAAACTCCTTAGAAACCATATTCGATTCCTAATAAAATAAGTTGATTGCGATGAGAGATTTTTCTGGCAGCATTGGGACGGCTTGAAGCACCTGAATAAGAGGAGCTATAATTTTCAAAATTAAGCCGACCCACATAACTAAGTCTTTCTGATTTTTTCTTTCTAACATACACACCAAAATCATTGATGGTTTCGTTGGAAGAATCTCCTGATTTAGGACTGTCAGATACATTTTTTGATAAATAAAATTTAAACTGTGTTCCCATGGACCACAAAGATTCAGGATCTAAAGTAAAACTTCCATCAAAGCCCAAATACATGCCACCAAATTGCATTCGTGTGAATGCCACTTGCGTTGACCGTGCAGGATCTGAAGTCCACTGATGAAGACCTCCAGAGATTTGTATTTTAGGACCATAGAAATCTTGATCCAGCAACCAATTGTACCCACCTGACAAAGTGTAAGAACTGAGTGTAGTATTAAGATTTTTTGGACTATCGCCGTTGATCGGATTTGATAGAGTTAATGCCGATTGCATCAAAGCCACAGATAAAAACCACTCACTACTTAGCCAAAGCTCACCCTCAACTTTGATGGTAGGTGAAGTAGGGCTGTTAGCACTAACATCATTAAGGCCCACCAGGTTAGCGGATTGGTTGTACTGACCAATTCCTGCTAAAATTGAAAGTCTGCCAAACTGGGGACGGGTTTCGTCGCGCCACTCTTTTGGATTGTCACCAAAGGCGGGATCCTGAGGAACAGCACTTGAAGAAGCGTAGGTCACAGATCTGTTGGTGATGATTTTAGATCCCACCACAACGACACCACGTTCTTTTTCAAAAATAACTTTTCCAAAACTTAGCGTGGGCTCAACTTTTGAAATTAGGATTTTTCCAGTGATTGTTTTATCTGAGGAAATAATAAATTTATGTTTTGGATGGCGGTCAATTTTTAGAACTTGTAAGACCTCAATGGTTTGACCTTGTTTAACACCTTTAAGGCTTCCCACATCGAGTGTGACATCCAGGCCTCTTCGACTTAAAATTTGCCCATCAAAAGGCAGCCGGGTCAAAGCCAGCTGATAAAGTTTTGTGAATTCATTTTGAATTTCTTCTAAAGAATCTGTCTTGGCTAAATTTTTTGATTCTTGAATTAAAGCTTCCCCGTAAGGCTTAGTAAACAAATTGACTCTAAGGCTGATGCCGTTAGGCCCGCGCAGCACACGAGAACTTAACAAACAATCCACTTGATTAGAGTTGATAATTTTTAAAGCCTGATCGGGTTCATAAAAATCAGAGTCTTGATTTTGCGTTAAAGTTTTAACAAACCATTGTTTTTCTAAATTAATTTGTTCAATCAGTTTTTCAGTTATGGGTTTAGAATAGATGCCATTGACGTTATCAACAATTGGAGCAACAACAACACTTTGAATCCGCAAAGCCTCATCGGTTTCACTTAAATACTGAGCTTGGGTTCCGGCTTGAGCTTCGGCAAGAATTGGAACCATGATGGAAATTATAAAAAAACAAAAGAGTTTCATACACTTATTGTCGTAAGTTTTCTTTAACAGGTAAAGAACTCATAAGAAGTTCATAAGCTTTCGTCTAGTTTGTTGATCTTCAATAGCTGTGTGAAGAAATCAATCTTAAGATGAGCTATGAAGTTTCGCTTTGTTGTGATTGATGATGCAGTCTTTATTCGAGAGATATTAAAAAATATCACTGAAGGTGTGGGCGGCCAATGCGTTGGTGAAGCAGAAAACGGACGGGATGCACTTGAACTTGTACGTCGAACTTTGCCAGACTTAGCCTTTTTAGATTTAGTAATGCCTTTGAAAAATGGGCTTGAGATCATAGATGAGCTAAAAGAAATTTGGCCAGAAATGAAAATCGTGATTTGCTCGACCTTGGATCAGCCAGATATTATGAAAAAATTAAGTGAAAAATCAGTGACTGGCTATATTACAAAACCATTTTCAAAAATAGAGATTGAAGAGCTGTTAAAAAAAGAAATGACGGCTAGGGAGTCCAAAAATGTCTGATGTGATTTTTATCATTAAGTGCTTAGTTCTTACTTTTATTGCTGCTGTTTTGCTGCAGATGAAAGTGGGAGAGTCCACAGTGGAAACCCATCTTTTTCGTTTGGCAGGTCGATCTGAAATTCAAGACCAGCTGCAGTTAGCTGCTAAGGGTGGGGCATTGGCTTTTCAAAAATCAAAAGACACAATCATTGGCTTAACGAAAGATGCACTGGCTTATGTAAAGCCAGTGTTCAGTGATGATTCAAAGACTAATAATCAGTAACAATTACTTCTGATGCTTTTCTTTTTTAGCTTTTGCTAAAGCTTTATGTGCGGCCAGTGAGTTTAATTTAGCTGTATCATCGTGTAGTGACACGCTTGATTTGGCCGTGCAATTCAGCTCTGTTTTTCCAAAAGCGATCACGCTTATAAAAAATGAGAATAGAATTAGAACTTTCATTGGTACCTCCAGTGGTAGACGTATTTCTACCTACTTAAGTACTATGCGAAGAGGATGCCAGGCTTATGATGGAAATCATCATTGAATCATTTGAGATATCAAGAGGTTGCAGATTGTATCAGTTTGATATGTCTGATTTTTTCTAAGGGAAGCCGAAAAAGGCTTCCCTGTCTCAATTTGAGATTACTTTTGCTCTTTAGCTGAAGCTTCAGGTTTTGCAGGTTCTTTGCCGTAAGTTCCAGGCTCGGCACCCAGTTCAACGGCATTTAATTCATGAGCCCCTAGCTGCTGAGCAAAGGCACAGGCGGGGCAATTGGCAGCAGGAGTTATACCGGCAGATCTCATGGCGTTTTGATTGATACCAGTGACATCGGCGAAATCACCTTCAAATGTACTTTCAGCTGTACGCATATTTGAATCATCAGAATTGAAGTCATTTGCGTAGGAAAAGCTAAAGCTGACTAAAATTGAAAACAAAATAAATTTCATTTGAAACCCCTTATAAATAAACATCGTTGGTCGCAGGTGCGATAATATCTAGCATATTGTTAAATGTAGAAGCCACTTGTAAAGCCACAGCAGGCCCGTCTTTGCTGTCAACACGGTCAATTTCACCAGTTGGCTTGTAAAGAACCTTAATGGTGCCTAATCCAGGTCTTGTTACAACAGCAGGCTTACCGTAACGTTCTTCATACTGAATTTTGACAAGTTTCTTAGCCTGATCGGTTATTGAAGCAATTCTTCCTCGTGCATCATAGGTCATATTTACTTTTTGCCCGTCACTGTTTTGTGCAAAAATTAAATTTCCTTTTTTATCATAAGAAAACTTAGTTATACGAGTTCCGACTTTTTGAGCTTTGTCGTTGTAAAAATCAGTGGAGACTTCGGTTACTTTATTAAGAGCAGAATCATACTTGAAGTTTTGTTTAAAGATCCCGCTGGCCTTGGTTTTAACCAGTCCGTTAGAATAATATTCATAGGCAATTCGTTCTTGATTTTTTCTGATGGCCGTTGGTTTTCCTGTCACATCATCATAAGTAATATCAGTCACATTACCTTGGACATCAGACTGAACGCGGTTCAAAATCCACTCACCATCAGCTCGCTGTTTGTACCAAAATTCATAGCGATTATTGGCAACTATTTCTTTTCCACAAACTTTCTTAACAGTGGACCAGTAATTACCCTTAGGATTTTCTTTGGAAAGTTCGTAAGTGTAGGACTCGTTGCACTTTTTTCTATCTGTGAAAGATGTTACCCAATCTTTTTTCAGATCATATTTAATGGCAATCGATGTTTTATCAGGCCAAGTGGCCTTAGTCATATTATGAAGTTCGTCATACTCATAAGAGTAAGTATTCTTCCAGCCATTTTTAACTAATGTAAGATCATCTAAATTTTTATAAGTGTACTCGGCCTTCACACTGTTGGGACCTGTGATTTCTTTTACTTTTCTATTGGGATAATATTTGAATGATAACTTTCTGGAATTATTATCAGTGACCATGATCATATTTTCTTTATCATAATCAAATTTTAAAAAGTTACCGTTTTTATCGTACATATGAGTCAGCCGACCCAGTTTATCAAACCTTTGACTGCTGCCATCTTGCAAAGTTCGGGTGTAGACATCCTTTTGTAAAATGATATTTTCAACTTCACGGCCGTTGGCAAAAAATCGAGTTCCAGCCTTGATGGGAACAATGATTTTATATTGTTGTGCCATTTGCGAACGTCTAACATCTTGCTCAAAAAGTTCAGCAGCTAATTTTTTATAAAAAACGTCGTTTCTTCCAACAACTTTTTCTTCTTTCATTTTTGCTATAATGCCTTGAATGGTTTTCTCGACTTCTCCTTTTGAAATTTCCCGAGGAGAAAAAAACAACTCTTGTCCTGCACCGCACTCTGTAATTTTTAGGTTACCTTCTGCCGTGATCACCATTTTCGTTTCGAAATCTGAGCACCAACCAAAGCCAAACATTCCATTGAACAAAGACCTGCTGTTGTAGGTTCTTTGAACACGGAGGTCGTAGCCTGATCCGGGAACTTCAATATCAATCCATGACTGACTGAAGTTTGCATTTTTCATATCGACGACAGCAAAAGAAGGGAGTGAGAATAGAATTGCAATCCATGCAAATATAAAGAACTTCATTTTTTAGCACCTCATCCGTGAAGCGAATTTTGATTGTTAGACTTTTATTGTAACAATTTTGCGGATGAGGAATCCACCAATAACTTGCAGAGATAACATGATAAAAATAAGGAACAAGCCCAATGTCGTGGTAAACATGGGAATCATAAGATTGGGGTCGGCTATAAAAAATACAAGTGCCAGGACGAAAGGTATGAGTGTCACGACTAGACCCTGAAATCTTCCCATGGCCGTCAGTGCTTGAATTTTCTTTTCGAGTTTTTGACGCTCACGAATTGTGTAAACAATACTATCAAAAGTTTGGCTTAAATCTCCGCCCGTTTCTTTTAAAATATTAATTGAAGTCACTAGCATTTGCACATCGGGTCTTGGAATTCGATTTCCCAAATCAAGCAGTGCATCTTCAAAACTTTGACCTAATTGATGCTGTGTTAAAACCTGTTCAAATTCTGATCTCAATGGATTGCCCATGATTTCAATCACTCGCTCCATGGTTTGTGCAACATTGGTCTGACTTTTTATTCCGTTGGACATAATTGTCAATCCATCAACAAGTTGATCAACAAATTGATCACAGCGTTTTTCATACAGAGCTTTTACTAAAATAAGTGGAATCGTCCAGCCAACAATTGTGATGGCTCCACCAAAAACTAAACCCATAACAAAATTGGGCCATAGAAGTAAAAAAAACATGGAACCAAGTCCAAAACTCATGAGTAGCATCATGAGAGTAATTTTTTTCTCATCTGCTTTTCCAGTCATAAGCTTCATGTACTTAATGACATCATCTTTTTTACCAAGACTTTTTTTAGACAGATAATCAATAAAAGGATCTGCAAATTGGTAAACGAAAAGTAATGTGCAAATTGCAATTAGCGGGATAAAAATAATATCTTTAAATAAAAAAGACATTATCAGCCCACCTTCTTCACTTGAGTGTTGGTAGGATTGGGCTGTTGAGCAGCTGGTTTTTGTTCATTAGAGAAAAGATCTCGGGGAACGATAACACCCCTGTCAGCTAGTTTTTGAATAAAACTAGGAATGTAACCGACGGCTTGAAACTGGCCTAGTATTTTTCTATTTTTATCCATGCCTGTTTCTTTAAATTTAAAAATTTCACCAAGCGTAATGCCTTCACCTTGAATGCCTGTAACCTCTGTAATTCCTAAAATTCTTCGACTGCCATCTGATAGCCTTGAAACTTGAACAATTAAATGAACAGCGCTGGCCACTTGTTCACGGATGGCCTTCATCGGTAAATCCATACCTGCCATCATGCATAGGGTTTCTATTCGTGATAAACATTCTCTGGCTGAATTCGCGTGGGTGGTTGTCATGGAACCATCGTGGCCCGTGTTCATGGCTTGAAGCATATCTAAAGCAGCGCCGTCACGGCACTCTCCCACAACAATTCTATTAGGTCTCATACGAAGAGCATTTTTAATTAGATCTCTGATCGTGATCGAGTGAGAACCATCACCCACTCCAGGTCGAGTTTCCAGTCTAACAACATGCTCCTGCTGAAGCTGCAGCTCTGCTGCGTCTTCCACTGTGATAATTCTTTCATTGGAAGGAATAAAAGAGGAAAGCATATTAAGCAAAGTCGTTTTACCAGAACCAGTACCACCACTGATCACAATATTAAGACCGTTTTCCACGCAGATTCTTAAAAATTGGACCATGTTGTGATTCATGGAACCGTATTCGATGTATTTTTCAGGGCTCACGCCCCCTTTTTTAAATTTTCGAATGGTCAGTGCAGGACCATCAATAGCTAGAGGTTCGATCACAGCGTTCACACGACTTCCATCTTTTAGACGAGCGTCCACATAAGGAGTCATATTGTTAATTTGTCGACCCAAGGGAAGAACGATTCTTTCGATGATTCTTCTTAGGTGATCATTGGAGGTAAATGTTGTTCCTGAGAGCTGAACTTTTCCGGCTTTTTCTACAAATATTTTCTTTGCGCCATTAACCATAATTTCTGAGACAGCCGCATCAGCTAGCAAGTCTTCAAGGGGTCCAAGGCCTAGAGATTCTTCTAATACTTCTTTGATCACTTTTGATCTGTCATCTCTGGCAAGTTCAGGAGCTTCACGGTCAAGAATTTGCGTGATGTCTCGTTTAACTCGCTCACGAAGTTCATTTTGTTTTGAATCATCACCTTTGGCTTCAGCCATTAATTTATTAATATCTGAAGTGCGAATGAGCTCGTTGTGAACTCTAAGTTTAAGCTGAGTCTTAGGATCCAAACTTGTATCCGATGAATCAGTTTTGGCAACTTGATTGGCAGGGGTTGCAACAACAGGAGCCTTGGGTCTGTTGATAGTTTTGAGTCGCTGTAAAATTCCACCGGTCAACTTACGAGTAATTTCTGTGTAAGCAGCTGAAATCGGACTTTTCGGTTGGCTTAAGACAAAAGGTGTTAATCTTTGTAAGGCGTTCATTGTCGTCATGTCATCTTGAGGAATGGCTCCGATGATCGGCATTTGTAGCTGTGTTGATATGGCCTGAGCGGACACGCCACCGGATGCAAATTTATTAAGTACAAGTTGAAACATATCTTTCGGAAAAGTGGCCGACATCATCTCGTTTAAAATTCGCTGAGTTTGTGTGACCACTAAAATTTCAGGAGTTGTAATAAGCATTGCTGTTGTGGCCTCTTGTAAGATGGCCATTTGCAAAGGACCGATATCATTTCCTAAATCCACAACGATATATTGAAAATGCCTTGAAACGTAATCTAATGATTTTAGTAAGTTTTCAACCGGAACATCTAATTTTTCATCAGGACTTCTAACAGCACCAATAAAAGATAATCCGGATGGGTGAGGTGTTACAAAGTTTTGAATGGGTGCTTGTGCGAGTGATCCAGTATAGGTAGCAAGATCTTTTAAAATTTTTAAAGGTTTAAGACCTGTGATAATATTTTGATCACCAACCGACTTTGAATCAGCATCGATTAAAAGAACTTTGGCTCGCATTTCCACAAGCAACGAACAGGCAAGGTTCGCCGCGAAGACACTTTTCCCCACGCCGCCTTTACCACCAATAACACCAATTAAATTACAACTTGGATGCAATGCCATCAATTGACCTCAAAGACTTGTCGGAAAATAGGGATGTTTTGTGTACGGGCCAAAGGTCTTAGCTTAATGGATTTTACTCTCTTAAGCGGAACTTCTTTTTGATTTGCTCAGAGCCTTGGCTGGCTGATGTTTTAATGACGGGTGTAATAAAAACAACAAACTGACTTTGGTCCCGTTGGAAATCTTTCGAAGCATAAAGACTGATAATCGGGTTAGCAACCCCGCTAGATGGACGATTGAAAGCAGTGGTCGAAGAGTTTCTTACAAGACCACCAACAGCAGCACTTTGTCGGTCTCTGACTGTCACCTGAGTATTGATTTCATTTTTTGATGTGATCGGAGCTCCGCCAGCACCACGTCCTGCCATAGAGGAAATAGAAAAAGCCATTTCGAGTTGGATGGATCCCGATTTATCACCCAAAATACTAGGAGTGATAATAGAATTAATTCCGACCTCTGCGAAAGCTGTGCCTTGAGTTCCTTCTTGTCCTAACACGGCATAAGGTTGATTGGTGACCTGTTTAATTTCACCTTTTTTACTGTCTTGAACAATCAGACTTGTGCTTTCTAGAACACGTCCGTAACCATGAGTTTTAAGCCAATTGAGTTTTGGAATTAAACTTGAAATGGTTCCAGTGATAGCAGAAACTACACTGCTTCCACTTTCACCAGCAGAAAAACTTAAGTTACTGCCATCTGTAATTCCTGGGCGCCAATCAAATTGGAAAGCTTTACTGTAATCCTTTTTGAGTTCCACATAATGCACAACAAGCTGAACCATCTTTGGTGGTGGAGCTGAAGGTGCTTCTTTAATATTGATTAAGTTGATGACTCCGTCATTGGCGGGTTTTCGTTTTTTTACGATTCCCTTTTCCTCTGCTGCATCAACAATTAAGTCAGGCATGTAAGTTTTTGCAATGATTTCAGCTCGAGCCTTTTCATCTTCACTGTTTGCATAGCCTTGTAAGATAAGTTTGTCATTGATGGCGCGAACTTCGATTTCAGGATTATTAATATCTCGTGAAATATACTCTGTGATTTTTTTCAAAGCCAACGGACTTAATGTGACCAAAGAAGCCGCTTGTTCTCCGAATTGCATCACGACACCGTAAATGCGGCTCATGTCTTTGGGTAAAAGAACCTGTCCATCCACCACGACACGGTTGTTGATGACTTTGATTACGATACCTTCGATGTCACCTAATAAAGCGCGCATTTCGTTGGCGACTCCGTCTAGGCGACTTTTCTTAATTGTTACATTATATTCAGCAACCACTTTTTTTGATTTTTGATCGATTACAGTTAAAACTGCACTACCTTCTTTTTTCGGAGAAAACCGTAATACGTTCAGTTCTCTTGAAATTGAAGCTTTCACAAAATCACGAAAGGTTCCACCGAACTCAACATTTTTTGGAAGAGGGGGAAGTTTGATATCTTCATCGATTCCAACGGTCAGATTTAAAAATTGGCGTGAGCGAAATTCTTCAGAGGAGTTAATCTCTTGCATGTCTTCTGATGGTTCAGACTGTGCTAATGACATTGACGAGAATAAAAATAGCATCGTCGCTGCCAGGACCATTCGAAACATGTAAGCTCCCCCTAAATTCATATCAACTACCTTGACCTCGGCACAACCTGAGGTTGGCCGGCAGGATTACCCAATAATCCAGGTGTGGGCTGGAAACCTGGCAATCCTGTTCTTCCTTGATCAAATCCACCGCGGTTCAATATTGATTCCGCTGTAGAACTAGGAAGTCTTAATCTTGTTGTTCGATCGTTGGGATTTCTTAAAGTAAAGAAAATGTTTCCCGGCGATGTGGACAACAAATAAATAAGATCCTGAGCCTCCTTCGGTGAAGCCTCTATTGTCACTGTACTATATTTTGTATCTCCCGTGAGAGACGTTTGAGTCAGATTTTTTCCAGAAGCATCTAATTCCATTAGGCGAGGGATGTTGTTTACAATTGAGACACCGGTCGCAAGGATCGGTACGTCTTCCATTAAAACCACGGCTTCACGTCTAGCTGTTTGGCCTTTTCCTACATCAATAGCTGTTACAATATCAACCCTATCACCAGGGCGAATTAACTTGGAAACGCCTCTGATATCATCGATGGGAATAGATACAGCTCGCTTATTAGGAGCCACCTGAAGTGAAATTCCTGTGTCAGGGCCCGGAGTGAAAAGCATATTCTTTAAAATGATCTGACCCTTTTTTAAAGGAACAGCTGCCACATGGCCAATGATATCATCTGGAATTGAAACGGTATCAGGGTAAACATAATTAGATGGAACCTCGACAGTTTCCAGCATCGTATCATAGATCGTGGACATTTCTGGGATGTCTTCTTTCACTCGAACGACTGTTTTTTTAGCACCAAACATTTTGTCATACTCGGCTTTTTTTTCCTGTGAATAGGAATAAATAAGGAACACAGCAAATAAAGCTGCTCCAATACTAAGCCAAAGATTTCGAGTATCATTTCCCATAGTTGCCCCTTACTAAGGATCCCCACATTGTGAGTTCATACAAATTCCGTAAATTGATTTTATCCAAACTGATTTAACAGCGACTGTTTCATTTCTTCTGGCTTCATCTAAATTTAAAACCCCAACATTATGAACACTGGCTTCGCCAGGAACGCCCGAAGGACTTCTGTTAGCCAAATCCACACCATCATTATCAGTTCCACCAAACTGTGATGTAAAAGCAATGGGTCTTGATGGCGCCACCCAAGCTGTTCCGTCAGTCACACCAGCGGACACAATTCCTGAGTATCGAAAGCCTCTGATTTCATAGTTATTGGTGGCAAGTGTGGAGGGATCAGCACGAATATGATAATTAAGATTTGGTTTAAAGAAGAAAGTTTCAAAAGTATAATTTCTTGCAGCAATACTATGTAAAATACCACTGTGAACGATACCAAAAAATCCCAACGAAAAATTAATCAGCAACATATACACAAATAAAGTGGGCAGTAACTCAAAAACAGCCATCCCTTTTTGATTTTTAAGACAACTTGATATTTTTAACATCCGTTGTCCTCCATACGGTAATAGCCGTTGTCTCCGCTGGCGCCAGCTCTTCCAAGGGTTGGGTAGGCATCACTGAGATCTAAAATTCTGTTGTATCTGGTAGTGATTAATTCCTGACACTCCACTTGCGTGGGCTCACGAAACAGTAAGCTTCCAATGGTTAAGCTAAAACCATTTCCAGTTTCACTTTCAATGCGGCCAAAGGGCCCTAGATTTAAATTTAAAATATTAGCAGTCAAAGTCAGTCTGACGCCGGCTGTGGGAACAATTGTTCCCCCTTCATCATACTCTTGGTAGCTGTCGTCGGGGGTTTCATAAAGTCTTACGTCTCGAAGGCCTAAACTGAACCAGCCGTTGGTTAACAAGGGTCTAAGTACCGGATTAGTTGTGAGCTGTAGGAATTTGTCATTCACACGGGTTCGTTGTTCATCAAAGTTTCTTCTGCCAGGAATGGCAGCTCGGACACTTGAATATGCGATGTACTGAGAAATTTCGATCACGGTAAAGGAAAAGCAAAGGGCAAATAGCAAAACTGTCATCATTGCTGAAAGTAGAAAAGAAAACACAAAGTCAGCTGTTACAAAACCAGAGGAGGTATTTAGAATCTTTTTAGTTTTCATTTTGACCTCCTTCTTTGTTAAGTATGCCTTTAAGGTTGCGGGTTCAATGTTCGGACCCGGTCTGAATTGTTAGGATGAACAGGTCGAGTGGTTCCATTGGGCCAGGCTCCGTACTCAGCCATTTGAGCCACGCCCGACCAAGCTGCGTTTGTCAGCTTGTCTAAAGTCCTGTCCTCTCTAAAATAACGAAGGGTTGCTCCAAGCAACCCCAACGAGACGACGGCTAGAAGTAGAGCCTCCATGGCCACCTGACCACTTCGATTTTTTAATCTACCTGGGTTGTTCCCATTCATTCTGAAATCCTGTTCCTGTTGATATTTGCTTCTCGATTCTTGCACCCAAACGGGGGCTTGATTCTTTAAAGGCAGTCATGGGCGCTGAAATAAAAACTTTCAGCGCGAACATGAATACACAAACTAAAAGCAAAATATATTCGAGAGTCATTTGGTTATTGGCCTAAAACTTCGCCTATTTGGCCACCTAAATTATCACGAATTTCACCCACTTTATCTTTAAGAAATGGACCCGATACAACAATGATGCCGACAAGAACTACAACAAGTAGAATGTACTCAAGCATTCCCTGTCCTTTTTCATTATTGATTTTTGAATTTTTTCGAAATTTTTTAATAAAAGTCTTCAACATAATGACCCCCTACATTCTTACTATCGGTCACTTCAGTATAGAACTTCACAGTGGTGAAGGCGAAAAAATCAGAATGTCGTGTTTCAAATTGAGATCAACTAAAGTCTAGACAGCAGTTGACCAAAGCTTTGACAGACCTTAGTCTATCGAAAGTCGAGGGTGACTCATGTCTAAACAGCTTATTGTTCTTTATGTAGTGTGTGTGATTGCGTACTTTTTAGTAAACGTGATCGTTAGCTAATACTAATTCTGAAGATTGTAAATATCAGGATAATTTCTTCCAATTTCTTCTGAATCCATTCCGTAGCCTACGACATAACGATCATCGATGGTTTTTCCAATGTAATCAGCACGGATGGGAAGTTCCCGGCGGGCGGGTTTATCAAGTAAAGTAACAATTCTTAAAGTTGAAGGATGTGAAGAAATAAGTCTGTTTCTTAAAAAGCTTAATGTTCTTCCGGCATCAATAATTTCTTCCACGATCAGAACGTGTTTTCCTGCGATGTCGATGGAAATGTCTTTCACGATTTTAGTGCCTTCGTATTTACTTGTCGTGATGTAGACAAAATCCACTTGCTGAGACAGGTTCACTTCGCGCATCAGGTCGGCTGTAAAGTGAACGGAACCCTTCAGCGGACAAATCATGATGACTTCTTGGCCAGCATAATCCGCTTCAATTTCTCGGGCTAATTTTTTAACAAGATCAGAGATTTCTTCTCTGGATAGGAAGGAAACCATTTTATCTTTCATCATAAAAAACACCTTTTATTAAAATTGAACAGTTAATGCTGATTTTGATTTTTTTGCTTTTAGTAAGCCATCACGAGCTTCAAAGTTAGTGGGATCACGAAGTAGCACAAGCTCCCATTGCTCGAGGGCTTCTGAAACTCGGCTATTAGAAAACAACAACTGTGCTAACTTCAACCTGGCCGCTTGATAGTCACCATCAATAAATAAAACTTCTTTGAGTTCACGAATCGCTTTTTGTGATTCCCCTAGGCGGCTGTAACAATCAGCCAGTTTAATCCCTAAATCACGTCTTCTTTGTGGCATCACTTTTTGCGCTTTAAGTAAGTTCTCTAGGCTTTCTGTCCACTGTTTTGATTGTGAATAAAGATCCGCCAGTTCTTCGTGTTTTTTAGATATACTTTCATCTAAAAAACCAAGACTTGGTTTTTTCTTTTGATCTAAAATTTCACGAGCTTCTGTGAAAACTTTTTTGCCTTCATCGTAGCGACCTAAATCATTTAAGATGATTGATAGGCCAACGCTTGCGTCGGTATATCCAGGATCAATTTCAAGGGCTTTTTTGAATGTCTTAATGGCTTTATTAAATTGGCCACGGTCGTAATAAAGCGTCGCTAGCATCTGATAAATTTCAGGACTACGAAGATTTTGTAATAACAATTGCTCGAGTAAGGGCTCAGCCAATTTATACTGACCTTCAATAAAATACTGACGAGCTTCTTTTAAAAGCTCATTGGATAAAGCACTCATTTTTGAGCCTCACGAAGAGCTTCTTTTCCTTCGCTACCAAGGGATGCTAAGCCTTCTAATTTTTTTGCAAACTGTCTGGCTTTAACAAGGTCGCCGGACTTGGCGGCACTAATCACAAGGCGAGATAATATTTTTTCATCATAGCCAAGTCCTAGGTATTCGTTGGCGGCCACTTCAAATCTTTTAACAGATGAGGTGTACATTTTTTTTCTAAAATAAAAATCTCCGATATAAATTTCTTTCTCAGCTAATTTTTTTATTAATTCTGTGCGTTTTTCTTGAGACTCTTTAACGTATTCAGACTGAGGAAATTTTTTTATCAAATCATTAAAAGCAAGAATCGCTTCAGGCGCTACGGCCAAATCACGGTCGATGGTTTCTGGAACTTGCATAAATAAACTTAAGGCATAGCGAAAGGTCACATAGGGGACTTTGCTGTGTTTAGGGTGCAAATCTAAAAATGATTGATAGGCCGCTTGGGCCTCAGGATAAGATTCTTGTTTATAGTAAACATCTGCCACTGCAAGCTCGGCTTCTACGGCCTGAGAACTGTAGGGAAATTTTGATCTCACTTCAGAGTAGCGCCTGATGGCTTCTTCAAAGCGATCATCGTCTTCGTATTCACGTGCAATATCAAAAAGGGCTTGCGCTGTAGGCGCATCTTTTTCCGCAGACGAGCAGCCAAAAAAAGACAAACAGAATAGAAAGAGGGGAATGACTCGTAGCATCTTCACGGACCCATTTAAACAAGTTCGAAAATGGTAAGTCAACTAAAGTTCTAGAACTGATTCTTTTTCAACCCACCCCGAAAAGGTGCCAGGATATTGAATCTGCAGCCAACCCTCATTTTTTCTAAGGATCTTGACTTCAAGTCCACCATTTAATTGTAAGATCGTAGGTGCATTGTTTTCAGGGGCACTTCGTAAAGATAAAACCTCTTGCTTGATAAAACCTCGTGAAATTTGTGAATCCCACTGGAAAAGTCCCAGCCAAAACAAGCTTATTAGCAATAATAAAAAACTTATCCATGCTGGAACACCCAAAGGCTGAGGATCTTCCCCTGCAAGGAAGGCCTTTTTTTTATTAGCAAGAAAGCGAATGAAGTAAGTGCCAAAAACCAAAATCAGAATCCACAAAAAAGTTAAGGGTGTCGTGATGGTAAATGGTTGAATCATGAATGTACGGGCTTGTTCGTAAAGTTCTAAGTTTCTTGGAACCTCTTGAATTTGTACCTGGCTTTTTAAAAACGCGAGTCCTTGCTGAACGGCTTCCGATTTTGCATCCAAATGCTCGGCTTTTTTAAACAAAGCAAAGGCCTCGATTTTTTGCCCGAGTTCAAACTTGGACAAACCCAAATTAACAAGAAGCGTTACGTTGTTGGGTTGCAGGTCTAAAGCCTTGGAAAAGGCGTCAGAAGCTTTTGCAAAATCTTTTTGGGCGAAAGCTTGCGCTCCCTCGTCGAATAAAACCTGTATTGACATGGAATTAGACTACTGTCCGCGTCTCGCCTTGTCTTGGTGTTATGCGGAGAGTAATCTAGAAAGAAATCAAATACATGTGGAGATTAACATGTCAGCACTTGTCGGCCATCAAATCGCAGAATCTGAAAAGGTAAAATCTTTAATCAAGCAACTGGTTGGAGAAGTTCAAACCTTAAACTCGAATATTCACTCCATTCAACCATCAGCACCCGAACTCAAAGATCATGCAAAAAATCTTTTTGATCGAGCGGCTCAATTTCGTGGACGCCCTTTGGCTTACCCTTTTGTGGGATCCGGTTCTGGTCGCGGTGTCTATGTTGAGCTCGAAGATGGTAGTGTGAAATTGGATCTTATCAACGGAATTGGAATTCATATTTTTGGTCATGGTCATCCATTGGTCATGGAAGCGGCCGTTCGCGGTGCTTTATCTGATGTGATCATGCAGGGAAACCTAGAACCTAATAAAGAATACATTCAGTTTTCAGAAAAACTAGTGAAGTTAGCAGCCAGAAAAAGTGCCATCAAATACGCATGGTTTGCAACATGTGGAACCATGGCCAATGAAAATGCTATTAAAATCGCAAGACAAAAAAACACACCAGCACGAATGATTTTAGCTTTTAAAAATGCTTTTGCTGGTCGCTCGACGATGATGGCTGAAGTCACTGACAATGTGGCTTACAAACAAGGACTTCCTGACTATAACGAAGTTTTAAGAATTCCTTGGTACGACAAAGCGGATCCACAAAGCACTGAAAAAACTCTAAGAGCTATCAAAGAGCACGTCGCCAATCATGATAAAAATATTTGCTGTTTTTGGTTCGAACCCATGTTGGGTGAAGGCGGTTACACGCCGGCCACTCGGGAATTTTTTCTACCGCTTTTAGAATTCTGCCGTGAGCAGAAAATTGCAACCTGTGCAGATGAAGTTCAAACCTTTGCTAGAACCGGAGAACTTTTTGCATTTGAAACTCTTGAACTGGGTCATTTAGTTGATATTGTGACCATTGCTAAAACAGCCCAATTGGGAGCCACTCTTTACACAGAAGAGTATAATCCCAAACCAGGGCTTATTGCGGGTACATTTTCTGGTGCGACTGTTTCCATGACAACAGGAATGGCGATTGTTGACGAGCTCGTTAACGGTGGCTACATGGGAAAATCAGGACGTATTCAAAAAATTCATCAGAAGTTTATTAATGGTCTTAATCACCTGAATGAAACCACGTGCAAAGGCAAAATCAATGATGCTGGTGGTATGGGTTTGATGATGGCCTTTACTCCGTTTGAAGGAAAAAAAGAGCAAGTGGATTTATTTTTGAAAAAACTTTTTCAAAATGGAGTCATCGCGTTTCCATGCGGTAAAGGTCCTTACCGTGCTAGGTTTTTAGTGCCAGCGATCATTTTAGATGAAGATCTTGATCTTGCGTTAAACGTCATTGAAAAAACAATTCTTGAAGGGGTTGAATGAATTTTGTTGAAAACTGCAGAACCTTAATTGGCTTTGATACAAGTCCCGGGCAATCGAATCAGTCGATGATTCAATGGTTGTCCCAACTTGCTGAGTCCAATGGTTTGCATGTTGAGACCCAAGTTTGTATCTCTGAAGACGTTGAACAATCGAATATTATTATCAGACCCTCAGCGCAAAGGGCCGAGTTTGAATTTTTATTACAAGCCCACTTGGATACAGCTGATCCAGGTCCCTTTCATGCGTGGAAAAAAAATGGTTTTAATCCCTTCGATGCCACCATTGAAGAGGGAAGAATTTATGGATTGGGATCGGCCGATTCCAAACTTGATTTTCTTTGTAAGCTGAATGCCATGATTCACCATAAGGGCCAAACTCAATGGAAACTTCCTCCTGTTTTAGTGGGAACTTTCGGTGAACAGTCGGGAATGACTGGCGCAATGAAACTGATTAGAAAAAATTTAGTTTCACCCAGATTCGCTTTAATTGCAGAACCCACTGATTTACAAATTGTGTCTGCTGCTAAAGGTTTTGCCTGTGTAGAAATTAGAATTCCTTTCAGCCAGGAAGAAATTCAGTACCGTCAAGATCACAACCTACGTGAAAGCACTTCGACCCAGACAAAAATGTTTATGGGAAAAGCCGCCCATTCCTCTAACCCCGAAAGCGGCGAAAGCGCCATTAAAAAAATGCTCGACTATTTGATGCAAATGCCTGAAGGGCTAGCCACCATGGAAATTGACGGTGGCATTAATTACAACTCTGTGCCAGCCCATGCATTATTAGAAATAGACGTTTACCCCATTCAGCAGCCCGTTTCCAGTAAGGTAAAAAAAGTTTATGAAAGCATACAAAAATTAGCAGAGGATTTTAAAAAAATATCTGATCCTGATTTTCAGCCTTCTTACTCGACATTAAGTATCGGACTGATTCGAACTTTTGAAGATCATGTGTTGATGATGGGGAATTGTTGTATCCCTCCTAAGGTCACCCAAGCTGAGTATTTAAACTGGATCGAGTTTTTAAAAAATAAGTGTGATCAGCTTGGTGTTGCTTTTCGCGTGTTAGATTACAAGAAACCATTTCGGACTCCAGATCAGTCTGCATTTTTACGAGGTGGATTAAGTTTATTAAGTGAATTGGGCCTTTCCCCTGACTTATCCACACAGCCCTCAACAAACGAAGCCAGTTTATTTTCTCGAGTCGGTGCGGATTGTCTTTGCTTTGGTGCTGGTCACCGAGAAGGCAATATTCATACGCCCGAAGAAAATGTAAAACTCCAAGACCTCCAAAAGGCTCAGGAATTTTACACGCAAATGATTGAAAGGTTTTCTATATGAGCTTTATCGTGCGACCTGTATCTTTTGATGATCTTCATCAGCTAATGGATTTAGCGAAACAATTTAATTTGCTTAATTTACCTGGTGATAAAAAAGTTTTGACCGACAAGATTGAAAGAAGTGTTCAATCTTTTGCGGGCGATCTTCCAAAGCATCAATCGGAATATTTATTTGTTTTAGAAGACGTTGAGGAAACGTTAGTCGTGGGTAGTTCTTTGATATTAGCAAAACACGGTAATGATAATGTTCCACATAGTTATTTTAAAATTTTAAAAAAGGATCACTTTTCAAGAGCTTTAGGAATTGGTTTTGTACATCAGGTATTAAGATTTCAAACCGATAATGATGGGCCCACTGAAATCGGCGGATTGTTAGTTGATAAAATTTATCGTCGTAGACCTGAAAAATTAGGAAAACAAATTTCATTAAGTCGCTTTTTGTATATTGCAACTCATCCCGAGCGTTTTAAAGATAAAGTCTTGTGTGAACTCACACCTCCATTAACAGATGATCATCGCAGCGAGTTTTGGGAAGCCTTAGGCCGAAGATTCACAGGACTTAATTACAATGAAGCCGATTTGTTAAGTCAGACCAACAAAGAATTTATTGAAAGTATGTTTCCTCAGGAAGACATTTATTTATGTTTATTGGATCCCAAAGCACGTGTTGTCATCGGACAAGTGGGTGAGGCAACAAAGCCTGCTCAGCATCTGCTTGAAAGTATTGGTTTTGAATATTTAGAAGAAGTGGACCCTTTTGACGGTGGGCCTCACTATGGTTGTGAAACCGACGCCATTTTGCCAATTAAAGAGGGGCGTTATTTCAACGTCGGACAAGTGGGCGAGGGCCAATATACAACAAGAATGTTAGTGGCAACTGCCAATGAAAGTTTCAAAATGACTTTGTCATCGTGCAATATTCAAGGTGATGAAATTCTACTTCCTAACAAGCAAAGAGATTTGCTGGGTTTATCAACCGGTGATAAAGTTTTTGCTTCTCCTTTTGAGTACGGAAAGAAAGCGAGGCCCTAATGAAAACGCAGAACTTCAAAGTCCGTGGTGATTTTATTCGCGGCCATTTTCGCCACGTTGAAAGACCCAGTTTAGAAATTAAAGATTTTAGCCCGGGTGATTTAAGTGACAGCATTGGTAACTTTCCAGTTGTGCATTCTCATATTGAAGAAGCCTGCGAAGCTGCAAAAGTGGCCTATCCTGCATGGGCGGCGCTGGACATCGAAGAAAGAAAAAAATATTTACGCCGATTAAAAGAATTTTTTGTGGCTCACGAATCTGAAATGGCTGAACTGATATCCCGTGATACCGGCAAGTCACTTTGGGATGCGGTGGCCGAGGCAAAAAATTTGGCCAATAAAATTGATATTACAATTGATCACTCGATTAAGCTTGTTCAGGAAGAAAGAATTGTGAATGCATTGCCATCTGTTGATGGTGTTATTCGCTACAAGCCCCGCGGTGTAATGGCAGTCCTAGGACCGTTTAATTTTCCAGCCCACCTTCCTAATGGTCACATTGTTCCCGCGCTTCTTACTGGAAACACGATCGTTTTTAAACCCTCGGATCAAACGCCTGCAGTGGGACAGTTTTACGCTGAGCTTATTGAAAAAGCACAATTTCCACCAGGAGTGTTTAATTTAGTACAAGGAGACGCTGAAAGTGGACGTCGTTTGGTAGCTAATGAAAACATAGACGGAGTTCTATTCACAGGAAGCTATGAAGTGGGTTTAAAAATTAAACAAGAAACCATGGCTCACTACTGGAAAATTTTAGCTCTAGAAATGGGTGGAAAAAATGCCACTGTGGTTTGGGATGACGCAGATTTCTCAAAAGCTCTTTATGAAACTCTAGTGGGTGCTTACATGAGTTCAGGACAAAGATGTTCTTGCACCAGTCGTATTATTTTGCATGAAAGTATTGCAGAAAAATTCATTGAGCAGTTTTATCAAGCAGCAAAAAAGCTTTCCATTGGACATTGGTCAGAAAATCACTTTATGGGACCTCTCATCAATGCAGCCGCTGTAGAAAAGTACATACGTTTCCAAGAAATTGCCAATCGTGAAAACTGTGAAAGTCTGATGCGAGGCAAAGTACTCGATTTAAAACATAAAGGTTATTATGTAACTCCCAGTATTCACATCGTGAATAAATTTGATCCCCAGTCTGTTTATCAAAAATCTGAAATCTTTGGTCCTAATGTTGCCGTTTATACGGTTAAGAATTTTGATGAAGCCTTGCAAATTGTGAATTCCAGCGGCTATGGATTAGTGATGGCCTTATTTTCAAAAAATGAACAACTTTATAAACGAGCTTTGATTGAAGCTCGAGTTGGTTTGCTGAATTTTAATAGAACAACCAACGGAGCCAGCTCTAAACTTCCTTTCGGTGGGATGGGAAAATCTGGAAATGATCGACCCTCTGGCAATAGTGCTATTCAATATTGTACGGTCCCTGTTTCTTCGCTTGAAGATCAAACACCCTTTGATGGAACAAAGGCTCTTCCAGGCATGAATTTGGATTGGTCGAAATGGTAGGAAAAAAACTTTCAATCACCCTACTGGTGCTTTTTCTTTTTGTTTTTTCATTTGGTGGGATTTTTTATATTTTAACAAAACAGTTTCTTTTCGAAGGAGCTGATGTTGTAAAAAAAGAAGTGATTTACGAAGTTCCTGTAGGGAAACCCTTTCCCCAAGTGGCCCAAGACTTAGAATCCCTAGGGCTATTAAAAAATGCGAAGGCCTTTGCTCTTTATGCTCGAATCACAAGATCAATTCCTAAAGTCAAAGCGGGTGAATATCGGTTTTTTACGACGATGACTCCTCGTCAAGTGATGCAAGTTTTGACCTCTGGAGTGTCTATTCGTAGGGTCATCACAATTCCTGAAGGATACAGTGTATTTGAAATTGCTGAACTTCTCGAGCAAGGTGGCTTCGCTAAAAAAGACGAAGTTCTAAACCTGATCTTTGATCAAAAGTTCGTTAGACAATTAACGGGTCAGCCGCTTTCAAGTTTAGAAGGCTACCTATTTCCAGATAGCTATCAATTCACCAGATACACAAAAACTGAAAAGATTTTAGAAACTATGGTTTCTCAGTTTAAGAAAAATTTTGCTGAAATTCAGCCACCTTATCCATTTAATTGGACGGCTCATCAGGTGGTTACATTAGCCAGTATTATAGAGAAAGAAACGGGTGCAGAGTATGAAAGACCTGTTATATCGTCTGTTTTTCATAATAGAATTAAAAAAAGAATGCGGCTACAAACAGATCCTACTGTGATTTACGCCAATGCTTTAAAAGATAAAAAAATCACCATCAACATTAAAGGCTCTGATTTAAGAACAGATCATCCCTACAATACCTACACGCGTGCTGGATTACCTCCGGGTCCCATTGCCAATCCTGGAATAGAGGCTTTAAAGGCAGCTGTCAGCCCAGAGGAATCAGAGTATCTATTTTTTGTTAGCCGAAATGATGGAACACATATTTTTTCAAAAACTTATCAAGAGCATAACAGTGCTGTTGATAGGTTTCAAAGGGACCGCAATGCTCGTAAGGGTAAATCTTGGCGAGATTTAGATAAAAATAAATAAATTATTCTGGAGTGAGCTTTTCGAAAGTTAAAATGTCTGGGTTGTATTTATAAATGTGAAGCCTTGGAGTTCCATTTCTATCGTACATTGGACTTACAATTTCAAATTCTCCATTTGTATCAAGATCAGCTAATGCTAAATTAGTATATCGACCTTGAAATTCAAACTGTCCATCCGTAGGTTCTTCTAAAGAAATTCTTTGCAACAAAGAGAGCTCGTCGTTGGTTTTATAAATTTCAATAAAATACTGATCCCGTGTTTTAACTTTAAGAATAGTTAGTAAGTTGGTATCAGGTGTAATTCGACCTTCTACTTTTGCAATAATGATTCTTTTATCAGGAAGAAGAAAATTTCTGACGGTCTCCCTTAATTTGGGAACTCCTGCAATGACTGCAAGGGCGATCGTTAAAAAAGAAAGCAAAATTGTCAGTGGCCGAATTGTCATAACCAAAATGATGCCATAAGATCTTTGTTATGACCAAAGATGAATTTTATAAATTACTCGAAAGCCGAACTTCAATCCGAAAATATAAATCTGATGAGATACCCAAAGAAACCCTGCAACGAATTTTGAATGCGGCTATGCAAGCGCCGTCGGGGAAAAATCGGCAAAATTGGCACTTTTTCGTCGTGCAAGGTGAAAAAAGACAGCAGTATTTAAAGCTTTCGCAAAAATCTTGGTTGGGTATCAAAGATGTTTTACAAAAAAAACTAAAGCCTTCCCTTTATGAATTTACGGAAAGATTTTTTTTCACCCTAGGTGATGCTCCAGTCATTATTTTTTGTTTTTCTGAAAACTCACCAGAGGAAAGGCATTACACAAGTATAGGATCTGTGTATATGGCTGTAGAAAACTTAAACTTAGCTTGTCTTGTCGAGGGTTTAGGCTGTTGCACAATGGGGGCTCCACTTGAAATTCAAGAAGATGTAAGGACTTTTCTTGGGGTCGATTCACAGAATAAAGATCTTGAATTACTATGTGCAGTCACTGTGGGTGTTCCTGACCACCAGCCACCAAAAGCCCCCAGACAAACTGAAGGTCGAATTACATGGTTGAAGTAGGCTAAATTTTCAATCTTTGACAATCCCCTTGCACAGTAACAGCGAAAATGGTTCAACTCTGAAATTCCTATGTCATTTCAAAGAGTTCACCCCCTAGAGGCCCTTAAAAATAATCCCTTTGTTCTTGCTCCCATGGCAGGCATCACAGATCACGCTTTTCGTTCTTTTATGAAAGCTCTTGATGCAGGAGTCGTTGTTACCGAACTCGTAAGTTCGCACGGCATCCAATACAAATCTGATCGAACCCTAAGTTTGATGAGTTTTGATGAAACTCAAAGGCCATTAGGCATTCAGTTATTTGGTGAAGAGCCTGAAATTGTTGCCCATGCAGCCCAGGTGGCTGAGGCTCACGGAGCTGATTTTATTGATCTTAATTTTGGTTGTCCTGTGCCTAAAGTTGTTAAAAAAGGTGCAGGTTCTGCCATGCTTAAAGACCTGCCTGCGATGCAAAAAATGCTATCTGCCACAGTCAAAGCCGTGAAAATTCCGGTTACAATCAAAATTCGCACGGGCTGGGATTCTTCATTAAGAAACGCCATCGATGTTTGTCATTTAGCCCACGACGAAGGCATCACTTGGGTGGCCATTCATGGTCGCACTCGAGCGCAAGGCTATTCGGGTTTAGCCGATTGGGATTATATCACTGAAGTAAAAGCTCAGTCTCGTTTGCCTGTTTTGGGAAACGGAGACATTCACACGGCTCAGCAGGCGGTGGATAGACTTAAAAATTCAGGCTGCGACGGAGTTCTTATTGGGCGTGGTAGTTTAAAAAATCCTTATATTTTCTTTGATGCTTACCGCCTGTGGCAGGGCAAAAGCTCCACAGAAAAACAAAATCGTCAGTTTCCAATGATTTTCAAGAAACTCTATGAATACTTAGACCTCTACTGTCAGCCGCATCTTGTCGGAATCCAGCTTAAGAAGTTTGCAGCTTGGTACTCGACAGGGTATCCTGGCGCCTCGCAATTTAGGAAAGAAATCTTTCAATCTCAGGACGTTCAGCAAACTCTTGAAAAAACCCTGTCATTCTTTGATTCCATTTCAGTTTATGATCAGGAAGATACAAGTCGGGAAGACTTTCTTATGGGCGGACACGGTTAATAGATTTTAGTTAATTTGATTTTAATTTAACGAAGACGAAGGAAAACCAAATGATAGTAGATCCAAAAATGATGCGCAATATCGCCATAATCGCTCACGTCGATCATGGCAAAACAACTCTCGTTGATCACTTGATCAAGCAAGCGGGAACATTCCGAGACAATCAACAAGTTGAAGAGCGACTCATGGATTCAATGGATCTTGAAAAAGAACGTGGAATCACAATCGCTGCAAAAAATGCCTCATTCACGTATAAAGGTCACAAAATTAATATCGTTGATACTCCGGGACACTCGGACTTCGGTGGTGAAGTGGAACGTATTTTAAACATGGTGGATGGCGCTATTTTATTGTGTGATGCTTCAGAAGGCCCACTGCCACAAACTCGTTTCGTTTTAAAAAAAGCTCTCGAGCAAAATTTAAAAGTCATGGTTTGTATCAACAAAATCGACAGACCCGATGCGCGTATTCAAGAAGTTCATAACGAACTTTTCGATTTATTCATCGATCTCGATGCAACAGAAGAACAATGTGATTTTCACACGATTTACTCGGTCGCTCGTGATGGTATGGCCACATTGGATCCCAATGTTAAAACAGACAATTTAGAAGTTCTTTACGATGCAATTGTAAACTTAGTTCCACCACCAAAGGTTGTTGAAGACAGCTCCTTGCAGTTGATGGTTTCTAATATCAGCTACAATGACTACGTAGGTCGTTTAGCCATTGGCCGTGTTCGCGCAGGTAAAATCAAAGTGGGCGATGAAGTTTTGTGCATTCAAGAAAATTCCCAAAAGAAAGTGAAAGTTTCTGCTTTATTTCAGTACCATGTGAATTCTCAAATTCCAGTTCAAGAAGTGGGTGCAGGGGACATCGCAATCGTTGCGGGTCTTGAAGACTTTACTATCGGTGACACCATTACGTCCGCACTTGATCCTAAGCCGCTTCCAAGAATTCGCGTCGAAGAGCCCACAGTGGGAATGATCTTCTCTGTAAATAACGGTTTGTTTGCTGGCCAAGATGGTAAAAGTGTGACCTCACGAAAAATTTTAGAACGATTAGATAAAGAACTTCTTCATAACGTTGCCATTCGAGTTGAAAAAACGAGCAGCACAGATGCTTTCAAAGTGATCGGCCGTGGTGAATTACAGCTTGGTGTTTTGATTGAGCAAATGCGCCGAGAAGGTTTCGAGCTACTTGTTTCAAAACCTCAAGTTATCTTTAAACAAGAAGGTAGCAAAAGACTCGAGCCCATGGAAATCGCAGTTATCGACATTGAAGATCCTTACGTGGGTGCCGTAACAGAAAAGATCGGCTTACGTAAAGGTATCATGACCAATATGGTACAAAAGGGAACGGGTCGTACTCGTTTAGAATTTAGAATTCCTTCACGTGGTTTGATCGGATATCGATCTGAATTCCTAACGGATACTCGTGGTACAGGGCTTCTCAATACTCAATTTGATGGTTGGGATGACTACCGCGGTGAAATTTCTAATCGAATGAATGGTTCTATGATTTCTGATCGAAAAGGCACTGCTACGGCTTACGCGATTTGGAATCTTCAAGAGCGTGGAGTGATGTTTGTGACTCACGGTCAGGACGTTTACGAAGGAATGATCGTTGGCGAGCACGCGAAAGAAAATAATCTTGAAGTGAATATTACACGAGAAAAGAAACTAACGAACGTACGTGCTTCAGGTAGTGACGAAGCGATCCGCCTTGTTCCTGTGAAGCCTATGACTTTGGAAAAGGCCATGGAATGGATTAAGGATGATGAGCTCATTGAGGTCACACCCAAGCACATTCGTTTACGTTGCCGCGAATTAGATCCACATAAGCGTGGCAAGGTGATGAAAGACAGTGAGTCTTAATAATGTCAGCCGTCATTCAGATTAAAAATCTGATTAAAAAGTATGATGACTTTACGGCTGTTAATATTACGTCATTGGAAATAAAAAAATCAGAATGCTTTGGTTTGCTTGGGCCATTGGGATCAGGCAAATCCAGCTTACTTAAAACCCTTTACGGAGCCAGTTTTCTTTCTGAAGGTGATGCTTACGTTTTAGGGTTGAATGTTCGCGATCATATGTCAGAGATTAAAGCTCGCCTTGGAGTCGTCAGTGGAACCGATCTATTTGATGATCAGCTAACAGTTTTTGAAAATCTAAATTTTTTTTCACGTTTATATGATATCCCTAAAAATATTTCTAGTGATAAAATTTCTAAACTTTTAAGACTTCTTCAAATGGAAGATAAAGCCGACAGTTTATTGTCTGATCTTAACCCAGGATTTCTACGTAGGCTTTCTTTTGCCATAGCTTTAATCAATGATCCTGAAATTCTTATTCTGGATTGTCCCACCGAAAATCTGAATCTTGAAGAAAAAGAATGGCTTCAGAATTTTATAGTTTCATTAAAAGAAAATAAAGCGATGACAGTGATTATAAGCACGGACGACTGCTTTGAGATTCAAAAAATTTGTGACCGAGTGACTTTAATTCATAAAGGAAAACTTGTCTCTATAGGACCAACAGAATTAATTAAAAATGAATTTGTCGGGGAAAATGTAATTGAGTTTGATTGTGACTCAAAAGATCTTAATTACTATATTAAAAAGTTAAAAGACTTGTCACTTGACTATCAGGTCATCAAAAATACAGTTATGATTTTTTTTAAAAATGAAAATTCTGTGAAAGAAATTTTATCATTATTTGCAAGCCAAAGAACTCTTCTTAGAAAATCGAATTTAAATGACGCTTTTATCAGATTAACAGGTCAACAACTCAGAGAAATTCAATGACAAAAAAAGGGTATTTGAAAATAGTTTCTCATAACTTTTTTGTTTTTAAGAAAAATTGGATTTCTCAAGTTTTTTATATGCTACTTGAGCCTTTTTTGTTCTTGTCTGCTTTTGGTTATGGAATCGGCCAATACATTAATAGCATCAATGGACAAAGCTACCTTGAGTACTTTTTTATTGGATACTTAAGTGTTTCATCGGCCGTCGTTGCCTTTATTGATTCTTTCAACACTCAAAATTATCGCATGAATGAAAAACAAGTTTATGCATCATGGTTGATCACACCTATCAAGAAGCTCGATATCTACTTAGGAGAAACTCTATCTTCTGCATTTAAAGGTCTATTGAGTTGTGCAATCACTTGTGTAGTAGGTCTTGCAATGGGTGTTGTTGAAAGTTTTCTTGTTATACCGTTAGTTTTGCTTTTATTTATTTCAATCTTTTTGTTTTCTGCTTTGGGATCTATTGTTGCAAATTCTAATTTTCTTGGAAAACAAAAAATTCCTAATCTTGTCTTGCTGATTCCTATGATTTTGATTTCAGGGATCTTTTTTCCTGTCCAGACTCTTAACTTACCATTATGGGTTGTTTCTTATTTATTGCCATTTACTCACTCCATTCAACTTAGCCACTCTGTTATGTCTGGAATAATAAGTCTTTTTTCTGTATTTAATTTTTTATATTTATTAATTATTTCTTATGCAGTTTTTGTTTTAGGCTACAAAAAATTTAAAGAAAAATTCATTTAAAATCGATCTTCAGATTCCGATTCTTGCTCGAGCTTTTCAAGTGTTAAGCGATTCAGATCCTCATCAATTTCACTTGATAATTGTTCTTCAACTGAGCTGGGAAAGAAAGTTTCTAAATCCACAAGTGCTTGGCCGTATTCAACTTCACTAATCTTTTTATATTGATACATATTATTAATGATTTGCTTAATTCTTTGACTTGCAAACGGCGTGAGTTCTTTTCTGTAAAATGAAACCGAGTATTTTTTGGGATTTGGAAGCAGCATTGCTAGGAAAGCTGATTCAACAACATTTAATTGGCCAGGTGATTTTTGAAAATAGTGTTGGGAGGCTTGCCTAACGCCGTAAATGTTTTTTCCGAACTCAACAATATTTAGGTACTTTTCAAAGATTTCATTTTTACTAAGCGTTTTTTCTATTTTGATCGTTATGAGTGCCTCTAAACCTTTCCTTACAAGTGTTCGGTCAGAATTTAGAAACATATTTTTAGCTAACTGCTGAGTAATTGTTGATCCACCACGTTTGTAGCGACCTGCTTTCTTATTCTCTTCGTAGTTTCTTTGAATCGATTCCCAATCAAAACCTTTATGCTGATAAAATAAAGAATCTTCAGTTAATAGAATGGTTTTTTTTAAATAGGGAGACACATTTTTAAGTTTTGTGTGGCCAGGAGATTTGTCACATAACTTGACCTGAAACATGGTTGTTGTGATGCATCCCCGAATGTCTTTTTCACTTGGAAGCATGATCCAAATATAAATTAATATTAAAAATGGAAATGCGGACAAAAAAAGCAAAGTAACAAAAACTTTTTTCATTTTAAATTAAGCCTTGTGCCTTCATCCAGTCTACGGATTGTTGAATTGCGAATTTGGCAGGTCGGGGATTAAAGCCAAGTTCATTTTTAGCCTTTGAGTTGTCAAACCAATGAAAAAGGGTCGAAGTCCAAGCATTCTCTTTTGAGATACCAATGGTTGGAAAATGATCACCTAAGCTTCCTATGGCATGGAGTAAAAAGTTAGGCAGTAATATTTTAGGGGGTGCAACTTGAGCCGAATCGGCAATTTCTTGAAATAGCTTACGAATCGTCCAATTTTCTCCAGATAGAATATATCTTTGGCCTGCTTTTCCTTTGTTTAAAGAAAGTAAAATTCCCTCTATGACATCTTCTACAGACACGACGTTAACGCCGCCTGATGTGTAAAATGGGAACTTCCCCCTTGCGACTTTCAATTGAACAGATCGACTTCCTTTTTTGGCATCTGCAGGTCCGTAAATGGTGCTGGGATTTACAATATAAGGCTCGATCAGCCCTTCATGAAAGGCTTTCAGAACTAAGGCTTCTGCTTGGCGTTTAGTTTCAAAGTATCCCAAATTTAGATGCTTCAAATTAAACTCGGACTCTTCGTTAAGAATTTGTCCAGAGTGAAAACCAGCTCCGACTGCAACAACAGAAGATAGGTGTAAAAGCTTTTTCACTTTTTGTTGTTGCATTGCAGTTACCACATTTTGAGTTCCCACCACATTGACTTGATCCATAAGTGGTCTTTGACTTTTTTTATAAGCCACAACGCCAGCTAGATGAAAAATAATTTCTGCGCCCTGAAAAGCCTTATTCAACGAGGTTAGATCTGAAATATCACCAATATGATTTTGAAATCTTAGATCTTTTATTTCACTGAGATCACTACTGGGCCTAGAAATAATGTGCACATCGTAGCCCTCAGTGGTCAGTCTTTTGGTCAATGCACTGCCAAGAAAGCCATTGGCACCTGTAACGACAACTTTCATGTCAGTGCCTTACTTTTTCTTTGAATTAAATATCGCATAACAATTTGTGAAAACATAAAGCCAAGTAACACTCCCCAAGTAGCCCCTCCGAGAACATCCAGCGGGAAGTGAACTCCGTTATAAACGCGGCTATAGGCGGCTAGGGCTGCGAATGGAACTAATATAATTCCCGTGGCTGGGACTATGAAACTGCTAAATGTGGCTAGTGCGAACATATTGGCTGCATGGTTAGAAATAAAACTAGAGCCTGGCTGCGCATTTGTTCTTTGGATGGTTTCAAGATGAACAAACTCGAAGGGACGCTGACGATCGATTGGTTTTTTAAAAAACTGATTTCCAGTCCAATCTGTTATGCCTACACAAAGCAAACAAGCAAGACCCGTGAAAATTCCTTTTTTACTGAACTTGTAAAAATGGAATCCAAAGATAAGAACTAGAAAAATAATTTTGAAATAAAGAGTTTTGTGAAGGTCCGTGATGAAGGGAAAAATCTGATCAAAAAGCCCGTTCGACCAGCTTTGATTAATGAGTTTAAACAAAGCATGATCGGCAGAAATAATTGATTCCAAATTTATTTTCTTTTGACTGATTTAATAACGACAGCTGTTTTAGGTACATCATCATGATGACCTTTACGGCCTGTTGGAACTTCTTTAATTTTATTAACAATATCCATTCCGCTTGTGACTTTTCCAAAAACAGCATAGCCCCATCCAGATGGTGTGGGAGCTGTATGATTCAGAAAGCCATTATCAGCCACGTTGATAAAAAACTGAGAAGTGGCGCTGTGGGGGTCGCCAGTTCTTGCCATCGCAATGGTGCCCGCATTATTTTTAAGGCCATTGGAAGCCTCATTTTGAATGGGTGAACCATTTTTCTTTTCAGACATGTCTTCAGTCATGCCACCACCCTGGATCATGAATGTGCTGATAACTCGGTGGAAAATTAGGCCATCGTAAAATTTGTCATCGACGTACTTTAAAAAATTAGCAGTCGTATTAGGCGCTTTTTCACCATCGAGTTCAATTTCAATGTTACCGAGCGAAGTTTCCATGATTACAGTTGTCATATTTGCCCCTTTTTGAGTGGATGATGCTTTTAGTTTTTTGGAAGCGATGCTGTTCGATGCTTCCGCGTGAAAATTCAGAACGAATAATAAAAAAGCAGCTATATAAATCCAGGCTGCTTTTTTCACTTGAGTCTTCGACATAGCTTTGAAACCTTTCGCTTATGATAGCGGCCAGGAAGCTAAACCGGGACATCTACAGAGTCATGACGCATTCTATAAATTCTGACTCCATTTGGGCTTAAAATAGTTTGCGCTATCAATCGTGATGCGACGCTCATCGGAACCATCTTCGGTGGAAATATAAATCTGACTTTTGCCTGTTCTATCGCTTGTGTACATCACAAAGCGACCATCAGGTGACCAAGTGGGATCTTCGTTGTTGGCGGGTCTTCCGTTGGATCTTTTTGCAGAGGTCAGTCGTTTCATATTCTGACCATCAACATCCATAATAAAAATATCAAAGTTGGACCCAGTTTGACCTGCAAACGCTAATTTTTTTCCGTCAGGTGACCACGCGGGTGAGGCATTAAATTGTCCTGCGAAGGTAACTCTTTTCACATTGGATCCGTTTGAATCCATAACATAAATCATGGTTCGTCCTGCACGGTCAGAGCTGAAGGCCACTTTTTTTCCATCGGGGCTAACGGAGGGCTCGACGTTCATGGCTCCCGTAGGTCCGTTAGTTACCTTCGCAACAATATCACCGGCTTGATTGATTTGATAAATATTAGGAGAGGTTCCCTGTGAGATCGTGAGAAAAATAGAGTTATCAGGTGAGAAACTGGCTCCTGAATTAAGACCTTGGCGAAAAGAAATAACATTGCGTTTGGCTGTGGCTAAATCATAGATAAACATATCAGCGTTTCTTAAAGTGGTTCTTCCGCGCTTTACGTAAGATGTATAGGCCACTTTTTTTCCATCTCTAGACCAAGCAGGTGACAAAGAAATCGAGCGATGGTTCGAAATTCTTTCTACGTTAGCTCCGTCCCAGTCCATGACAAAGATTTCTCTTGAGGGTGATACGCCACGATCACTGGCCACAACAATTCGTGACAAATACATTCCCGTTTTTCCAGTTAAAGAATCCAAGATATCGTTTGTAAAAGTGTGGGCCATTTTTCTAACCCCATTAATGGGTGCAGAATATTTTTTTCCGAAAACAAGGCGGGCCTTGGGAACATGATAAACGTAAGCCTCAAGATTGATTTGATTACCAATGACTGAATAACCTGCACGAATTAAAAATTCTGTCCCAATCTGCTGCCAGCTCAAAAAATTAAAACCATTGGCTTCGGTGGGAATAGGTTTTAGTCCTGTTTTGGTTGTGTCCTCTAGAAAAGCAGCTTTGTCCATCAATTGAAAATAAGCCGAGACCTCTAGGTTATTTTTAATGACTGTGAAAAGTTCATTAGCAACAGCAATATTTTGGGATGTGGGTTTGGCCCCACCCAAGGATTGAAAGTCAGGCAGTGCAAGTAAACTTTTTTTTGTTTGTGCTTCTCCCATTTTGATGAAAACTTCACCGGTTGTGCTTTGAGCCCATAAAGAAGCGCTAAGCAGCAATTGAATAAAGATAAATAATAATTTCATAAAACCTCTTTTGTCGGTGTTAATCTGGGAAGCCTATTAAAATTCCACGTACCGCAGCAATATTAATAAATTTTTCAGGTGGTGGTGGAAAAGGGGCCGAGCGATCAATTGTTTCCAAAACTAAATCATCATAAGCAGGCTCTCCGCTGCTGATTTCAAGAACCTTTGAAATTAAAGTTCCATTTTGATCAATTTTAATTCGTACACGGGCCTTTAATTCTTTTTCAATCCAGCGTGGCTTTGTCCAATTTCTTTTTATTTTTGCATCAAGGTCTGAAATATACTGATCATGTTGAAGCTTATTAAGTCCAGTCAGTGATGTACCAGCTGCTAAAATATTACCTTTTACTTGTGAAACCTTTTCTAAAGCATTGGCTTTTTTCTGGCTGGATTCCACTTCATTCTTAATTCTGTCAATAGCACTCATTTTTTTGAGTCGGTCTAATGCTTCTTCTTGTTTTGATTTCGATTTTTTTAAAGAAATAGCGTCCGGCTCTTTTTTAGGAAGAACCACTTCTTTTGGCTGAGGTTGAGCTTGAGGTTTTTCTGCTTTCTGTTCTGGTTTCACAAGTTCAATTTGATTAGGATCAAGTTTTTCAGGCAATGCGACAATATCCACACGAATGGCTGAAGAATAATCAAGTGCAGCATCAGGCATAATCAGTGCTTTGACTGTAAAAAACAGAAGAACAAAAATATGGGCACCCAGTGAAAGCTTTAAAGAGCTTTTGAAAACTGTGCTTTCATCAAAAGGATCTTTGAGTATTTCTGAACTCATGGATCCTTAGGCAGTGTGATGAGTCCAATATTAGTAATTCCTGCTGCGCGAATTTCAGCCATGGCTTCAGCCACGATTCCGTAATCCACTTTTCGGTCGGCTTGAATAAAAACTTGCTTATTTTTTCTATTCTTAAAAATGGCTTTTAATTTATCACTCATGGTGGAAAGATTCAGCTGAGCTTTGCCAGCCTCAATTCGTCGATCTTTGTGGATAACGACTAAAAAAGGTTCGTCTGTCATTTCGACGCCT
The DNA here is from genome assembly GCA_001464795.1 of Bdellovibrionales bacterium Ga0074139. Taxonomy (GTDB): domain Bacteria; phylum Bdellovibrionota; class Bdellovibrionia; order Bdellovibrionales; family Bdellovibrionaceae. The sequence continues at coordinate 64,801 of LNEB01000015.1, read as the reverse complement.
GTTGAACTTGTTTTAGGGACATCGACTTCTATTCCCTGCTGCATAAGTGGCGTGGTCACCATAAACATAATAAGTAAAACCAGCATGACATCCACTAAAGGAGTCACATTGATTTCGCTTAAAACAGCTTTTGATTTTCCCGAGCCAGATGAACTCATTGCCATAGATTAGGCCTTAAAAAAATTTCGCTTAACAATGTTAATGAAATCAGTCGTAAAGTTATTGAGTTCAATTTCTTCTTTGCGAATTTGTGCAACGAAGTGATTGTAAAGCATGACTGCTGGAATAGCAGCGGCTAATCCTATGGCTGTTGCAATTAAAGCCTCGGAAATACCAGGGGCCACAACAGCTAAACTTGCATTGCCAGTGGCACCAATTTTATGAAAAGAACCCATTATTCCCCAGACTGTTCCAAATAGGCCAATAAAGGGTCCGGTGCTTCCCGTTGTAGCTAGCCAGTTCAATCTTGATTCAAGTCTTGAAATTTCATTTTCAACGGATTTGCGAATCACTCGTTCAAGGTTATCACTTCCCGAAAGCTGAGTGTTTTTGTTTTGCTGTGTGGCTTCTGCCAATTTTTTTAATTCAATGTAAGAAGCCCTGTAGACCCTTGCAAGAGTGCTATAAGCATACTGATCAATTTGTTCGTACAAGTGATCAAGGCTTGTGGCTTTCCAAAAATGGGCTAAAAAAAGTTCGTTGTGTTCAGCAATTTTTCTAAAGTGTCGCCACTTTGTGATTCCAACTCCCCAACAGACTACTGACAGAACAACAAGTAATAGCAGTGTGAGTTGGACCACTGGACTGGCTTGAAGTATCGCATCCCATGCATTTGTATTAACAGCTACTTTTTCCATAGAGCTATTGTAAGAAGATAAAGTCTTGATAGTAAAATAAAATTACAATGAATTTTGGCTGTGAGTGTCGAGAAGTAATTCATCTAAGATTAAAATATCAGGAAGATAGCTAGCAGCGCGATTTTTTTCTTCCAATGAAAAAACTGGACCAATTGCAATTTTTTTTTGTCGTTTTCGCATTTCATCAAAAACACGGGGATTGATCATGTCTCGATTTTGATAGGTTAAGGTTGTAAAATAATAATCTCGCAAGAACCTAGGAAGTCCTTCTAAGTGAGCAGAGGCCATTGTTAAAAATTGGGTATTGTCAGACAAACTTGATCCATAGATCCAAAGTGGCTTTGATCTTTTAAGGCTTGATACAACAAGGTCAACATCACTTCTGATAATCAGTTGATCGGCCAATTGGTGAGCTTCGACCCATTCTACAATGTAACGATCAGCATCTGTGGCATTATCTTGAATATCGAAAATCCAAAAAGCAGGTTTAAGGTTTTTCCAAGTCTCAGCTGTCATAAACTCTGGATTTTGCGATTTTAAAAATTCAAAACTATAAAGGTGCGGTTTCAAACCTTTAAACATGGCAGGATTTTTTTCGACTAAAGTTTTTAAAAAATCAAAGCCACCTTTTGGGGCCGTAAAAAGCTTACCATCAGAACTGATATGGATCGGTAATCGCAGCCCATGTTTTTTATTTTGCAAAAGAAACTTTTCCGCTGCTTCAGGTGAGCTTGTGCTGAGTGCATAGCTGGGGCTTTCTAACTTCATCAGGGCGTGATCGTAGGCCTGATAGCTTTGGGCACCCCCAAACTGAGAAAGGGTCACCCAAATGGTCAATGTGGCAAAAAGGCAAAAAAGACTGATTCCTAACAACTTCATACAGGCTTCATAACAGCATAAGATATTGAAATCACGAACAATTTAAATACGACAAATAAAAACGTATTTGTTGTTGAGTTTAGTGTCATTCTCAATTAGTTTGCATCCCGATGACAAAATTGAATCGACGAGTCGAATACTCACTTATGGCCCTTAAATATCTCCACCTGCGATCACCCGAAAAAGTGACAGCCAAAGAAGTGGCCGATCATTTGAATATTTCGTTTGATGTTGTGGCACGTGTGCTTCAAGTCCTAGCACAAAAAGGAATTCTGAACTCGGAACAAGGGGTGTCAGGTGGATATCGATTGATTCAAAGTCTACAGAGCTTTTCTTTGCATCAACTTGTTGAAATGATTGAAGGTCCTTCATCGATCGTAAAATGCATCACAGATGATGGAGCCTGTGAAATCCAAGACAGCTGCAATATCGTTCCACCGATGAAAATTCTTAATGAAAAATTGAATCAATTTTATAAAACCATCACCATTCAAGAACTTGTTCAGGATATCCACCATGTCTGATTCACAAGAAACAAAATTAGATTATGCCTATAAATATGGATTTGACACTTCAGTCGAACAGGATGTCATTGATAAAGGTTTAAATGAAGATGTCATTCGATTGATATCAGGTAAAAAAAATGAACCTGAATGGATGCTTGAGTATCGCCTCAAAGCTTATCGCCACTGGTTGACTATGACAGAACCTCAATGGGCTCATGTTCAGTACCCCAAAATTGATTTTCAAGACATTCGCTACTATGCAGCTCCAAAAAAGAAGTCCGATGAAAAAGCGGGTCCCAAATCATTAGAAGAAATAGACCCTGAGTTGTTAAAAACATTTGCACGCCTTGGAATTCCTCTACAGGAACAGAAAAGAATTTCTGGTGTGGCGATGGACGTTGTTTTTGACTCTGTTTCCATTGCAACCACTCATCAAGAAGATCTTGAAAAAGTGGGCGTAGTTTTTTGCCCCATCAGTGAGGCTGTACAAAAATATCCAGATTTAGTGAAAAAGTACTTAGGTTCAGTGATTCCTATTACTGACAATTATTACGCAGCATTAAATGCCGCTGTTTTTACTGATGGATCTTTTGTTTATATTCCCAAAGGCGTTCGCTGTCCCATCGATCTTTCAACCTACTTTCGTATTAATGCTAAAGAAACAGGACAATTTGAAAGAACATTGATAGTCGCAGATGAAAATTCGTTTGTGAATTATCTTGAAGGCTGTACAGCTCCTCAACGGGATGAAAATCAATTGCACGCAGCTGTCGTAGAGCTTATCGCTCTGGAAAATGCAGAAATTAAATACTCCACTGTGCAAAATTGGTACACCGGTGACAAGAACGGTTTAGGTGGCGTGTACAATTTTGTGACCAAGCGGGGAATTTGTGCTGGTCGAAAATCAAAAATTTCTTGGACTCAGGTCGAAAGTGGATCAGCTATTACCTGGAAGTACCCATCTTGTATTTTAAAAGGTGATGAATCTGAAGGTGCTTTTTATTCGGTGGCATTAACTCATGATCACATGCAGGCCGACACTGGTACAAAGATGATTCACATAGGTAAAAATACAAAAAGCACAATTATCTCAAAGGGGATTTCTGCCGATTTCTCTTCTAACGCTTACCGTGGTTTAGTTAAAATTCTTCCTTCCGCTGAAGGAGCTAGAAATTATTCCCAGTGTGATTCGATGTTGGTGGGTGATAAAAGCTCTGCGCACACATATCCCTATATAGAAGTAAAAAATAAATCAGCACAAATTGAGCATGAAGCTTCCACTTCCCGGATTTCTGAGGATCAGATTTTTTATCTTCAATCGCGAGGTCTTAGCATGGAGAAAACCATTTCTATGCTTGTGAATGGTTTTTGCAAAGATGTCTTCAAAGAACTTCCGTTAGAATTTTCAGTGGAAGCTGTAAAACTAATAGAAATGAAGTTAGAAAATTCGGTGGGTTAAAATGTTAGAAATAAAAAATTTAAAAGCCAGTGTGGATTCCAAAGAAGTTCTTAAAGGCATTAGTCTTAAAATAAATGCGGGTGAAGTTCATGCCATCATGGGGCCCAATGGATCTGGAAAATCCACACTTTCTAAAGTTTTAGCCGGTCATCCCGCCTATGAAGTCACAAGCGGTGAAGTCCTTTACGAAATCAACTTTGAAATGAAGAACTTGCTAGATCTTGAACCTGAACAAAGGGCTCAAGAGGGCGTATTTTTAGCTTTTCAGTATCCCATTGAAGTTCCAGGTGTTTCTAATTTTCAGTTTTTGCTATCTTCTTATAACTCCATTCTTGAATCACAAGGTGCAGCCGCTATGCCAGAAGAAGATTTTAGAAAATATGTGACTAAAAAGTTGGAAATTGTTTCCTTAAAATCCGATTATTTAGACCGCGGAGTGAATGTCGGATTTTCTGGCGGTGAAAAAAAGAAAAATGAAATTCTACAGATGGCAGTCCTGGCCCCTAGGTTGGCACTTTTAGATGAAACAGATTCCGGTCTTGATATCGATGCCCTTAGGGTTGTGGCTGAAGGTGTAAATAAACTAAAAAATAAAACCAATGCGATCCTGATGATTACCCACTATCAAAGACTTCTTGATTACATTAAGCCTGACTTCGTTCATGTTCTAGCCAACGGACAAATAATTGAAACTGGTGGACCCGAGCTGGCTCTTAAGCTCGAAAAACAAGGTTATGATTGGCTGGTTAAATGAGTCTATTCAACAACCTATTTCAGCAATCAAAAAGTTCAAACTTAACAAAACAATTAAGTTTGAAACTGATTGAGACCAAAGGATTTCCAAGTAAAAAAGATGAAAATTGGAAATACACCTCACTGAAAAATTGGGTGAGCAAAGATTATCAGTTGGCCTCATCTGAAGGTGCTGAATTTAAAATTCAATCCCAAGATACATTTCCAATTGTCTTTGTGAATGGAAATTTCCAAGTTGAACATTCAGTTTTGCCAGACGGAGTTCAAGTGCAATCAATGGCAAAATCGGAATCATCTCACGATTCCTTTCAAGCTCTTTCAAATTTGAATTCTGAGATTCAATATAAGATATTAATTCAAAAGAATGTTTCTTTAAGTCGTCCCATCGAAATTATTTTAATTTCCGCATCTCAGGCCTCAGAAGCTTATACTTCTTCAGAAATCAGCATTCATGTAGAAGAAGGATCATCGGTTGCAATACTTGAACATCACTTGCAACATGGCTCGGGTCATCTTTTTATTTTTCATTCTACAAAAATTTCGACTGAAAAAAATTCGAAGCTTGAATTCTTGCAATTACAAAATGTGGGTCTTGGGTCTTTTCACTTGCACCGATCCAATCTAGAAGTGCTGGGCCCAGGGACAGTCAGAACTTGTGTGTTATCTTTGGGAGCTTTGCAATCAAGGTCTGAACTTGATTTAGAAGTAAGAGCCTCTGATGTATCAGCAGAAGTCCTTGGTGTTTACGCATTAAATGGTCATCAGCAGTCTGATCACTACACGAATATGAATCATCATGTGGGTGGTAGCCAGACCACTCAACTTTATAAAGGTTTACTTGATCAGAACTCGAAAGCTGTTTTCAATGGTGGAGTTTTCATCGCTAAAAACGCACAGAAAGCCAACTCTGAGCAGCTCAATAAAAATTTATTACTTAGTGACAAGGCTGAAATTAATAGTAAACCACAGCTTCAGATTTATGCTGATGACGTAAAAGCTGCTCACGGATCCACAATTGGCCAATTGCAAAAAGAAGAGCTCTTTTATTTACAAAGTCGAGCCATCACAAAAGCGAAGGCCATCGATATGCTTTCTCAAGCTTTTGTTATGGATGTCATTGAGCGCCTAGAAAATGCCACTCTCAAAAAAGAAGCTAAGAAAGCCTTGAAAGCTAAGATAGCGGGAATTTTATGACCGCAATGGCAGATCAAGTAAAAAATATTCGCTCTCAATTTCCTGCATTGAAACTAAAATTTTCAGGTCAAGACTTTACTTATCTTGATTCCACAAATACCACTCTAAAGCCTCAGGTTGTAATAGATCGCATTCAAAAGTTTTATTCCGAGGAGGCCTCGAACGTGCACCGTGGTGGTTATCAATGGAGCGCTCAAACCACCACTAATTTTGAAAACTCACGTCAGAAAATTGCTGATTTTATTGGTGCTAAAAGTTCAGATGAAATTGTTTTTGTGCGTGGGACAACAGAAGGTATTAATCTTGTTGCCAGTTGTTTAAGTCAGTCCTATTTAAAGCAAGGTGACGAGGTTTTAATTTCTGAAATGGAGCATCACGCCAATATCGTTCCATGGCACCTGCTTCAATCAAAAATAAATATTAAAGTAAATGCCGTTCGAATAACTGATCAAGGTGAGTTGGATCTCGACGATTTGAAAGCAAAATTGAATTCTAGGACTAAGCTTGTCGCTTTAACAGCCTGCTCGAATACTTTAGGTACGATCACTCCCATTCAGGAAATCGCAAAAATCATCAGGCAAAACTCTTCTGCTTTATTTTTAGTCGATGGAGCACAGCTGATAACGGAAATGCCTGTGTTTGTCAGAGAATTGGACGCCGATTTTTTTGTATTTTCGTCCCATAAAGTTTTTGGACCCACTGGAATCGGGGTTTTGTACGCAAAAAAAGAAATCCTTGAGATTTTGCCTCCCTATCAAGGGGGTGGAAGTATGATTTCAAAAGTGACTTTGGAAAGCACAACTTTTAATGATGTACCTCTTCGCTTCGAAGCGGGCACACCCCACATTGAGGGTGTCATCGGTTTGCACGCGGCCATAGAGTTCTTAGAAGGTGTCGGCTGGTCATACATTCAGTCACATAAAGCGCTGCTTTTAAAAGAAGCCCAGAAAGCTTTATCGACTATTCCAAATATCCTCTTTTACGGAACTGCTGAAAAAAAATCCCCAATCCTATCATTTAATTTAAAGGGTATTCATCATTCTGATTTAGCACAAATTTTAGATGAGATGGGAATCGCCGTCAGAGCAGGCCACCACTGCACACAGCCTTTAATGGATCGCTTCGCGATTCCAGGCTGTGTTCGTGCCTCGTTCTCTATTTACAATACAACTGAAGAAATTCAAAAACTCACAGCTGGGATTAAAAAAGCTCAGGAGATGCTATCATGAATAATCAAGAAAATACGGTTCAAGAAACATTGGTTAAGGTTCAGCCCACACCGAATCCGACGGCCTGGAAATATGTTTTGAACAAGCCAGTTTTGAATGATGGAAAGGCCACTTATTCCAATATTGAAGAAGCTAAACACAATATTATGGCCTCTTCTTTATTTGATATTCCAGGTGTTCGTCAGGTTCACTTTTTTCAAAATGTAATTACTGTGACTTTCTTTTTTGATGTGGATGCAGAAAATCTTCACTCCGATGTGATCTCTGTTATTCAAACGCGCATAGCTGTGCACAATCCCAATCAAACCGTTTTAGACGAGAAGAAAAAATCCCGTGAAGGTCTATCTCCTGAGTTACAAAAGATCGAAGAGATCTTAGACCGAACTGTGCGTCCTGGTTTACAGGGTGATGGTGGTGATATTGCGATTGTGAAGTACGAAGAAAATAAAGTTTATGTATTTTATGAAGGGGCCTGTGGAACTTGCCCAAGTTCAACGACTGGAACTTTAATGGCCATTGAAGGCATTCTGCGTGACGAGTTTCACCCAGAAGTTGAAGTGGTTCCGATTTAGTTATTCTTCTTCCTCAGAGGCTGGCATTCGATTTTTGATGGCTGCTGCTTCTTGAGCTTTCACCATCATCATGGGTGCTAAGTGCTCCATGGCATCTTCAGGTCGACTCGTTATTACAGTCGAGTTTCCAAGTTTAACACCATCAGTATCAAAAACATAAGCCTGAAGGTTAATTTCTTTTCGGTACTGTTTATCAAAATTTTTCACAATCAATTCCACTTCGTAAACATGCCCAGCGGTGGGGTTGGCAATGTCACCTTTGGCTTGACCTTTCACGATCTCGATACTTTCATCCAAGTTCCAATGATAACTAATGGAATTAAAATCATCAAAAGGCGTTTTAATTTGTCCTTTGATGGTCACAAGCTCTCCTGATTCCTCTGGAATTTCACCCACAACAACAATGGAAACAGTCACGGGCATGAGATGTTTTTCCATCATGATCGTGGATTGGTTTCTTACGCTTGATAAAGTTCGGGCCTGTGAATTTTTTTGCTGTAAAACTGAAGCTACAAACCAGCCGCAACCAAAAAGCAAAACAAATGAAGTTGCTAGGATTAATTTTCTGGGCAGAGATCCCATGTAGTTGCTCCTTGAGTGTATTTTAAAGTGTAAGTGGCCTGTCCGGGTGTAATTTGCGAGCTCAGTTTATTAAAGGTATTGGCTTTGACATTAATTAGATAAACTCCAGCACTCACTCCTGAAAGGCTGATTGTTTCTGTGCCTGTTTCTGACACTTGATTCACTCTATCAGATTTAGCAACAACACCACCTGTGGTTTGACCGATGGATTCAAGCTCATCTTCTTGATAAACATATCCTTGTCGATATAAATAAAGATCCAGATCTATTCTGGATCCACCACTCGACAGAGCTGTTGGTGCAACTCCGTTGTTGGCATAATTGATTGAAATCGAAGTTCCCCCACCTGAATAACTGAAAATATAAAAATCATTGGAAGCCAGCAAATCAGACTTTAAAGAAGATCCATAAAGATCTTCGGGAAAAGGTGCGAGTACTTTTGGAAACTCTGGTGTGCAGGCACCAACAGTGACGGGGGTGACAGGATCAGCATAATCACGGGTATCAATATTTTGTTTTTCGTTTGCAACAATAGCTGTCCAAGCAGTAAGTCTTGCGTTGTGAGAAACGGTTATTATTGAATTTAGGAAACCATTAAATAACCCTGAATTTCTAAAATACTCTGTGGCTGATTTAATTCCATTCGTGGTGCTTGTGAATGCCGTCCATACAGCAGAAAAAGGAACTTCACCAGCTGTTGGAACAGATGTGGCACCATTCGGTGCTGTGGCTTTCCATAAGGTTCTAGCTATTGAAACTTCACGAAATGTGCCCTCTCCGTCGTAAAACACTTCATCATAAAAAGTGTTTTGTCCATCAGCACCTAAATTGAAAAGTATTCCGGGGCTGGTACCGTCAACAATATCAATATAAAATCGTCCCCGAGTCGAGTCGTTGGTTCCACCCAATTGTCTAACAACGGCACCTTGAAAATAATTGGCGAATCCTTCACTCCAGGCAAGCCTTGGATCTATAATAAAATTTCCATTGTGTGATCCACCTTGTGAATCAGATACAGAGTAAACGTCTTCTAAGAAATGGGCGAACTCATGTAAGATAACAGAATCATCAAAGTGGTCAAAATCAGCTGTTGTAAAGTTCCCGTTGGACCCACCAAGAATATACAACTGTCTTGAGCCTTTTATGTAAAAGGATAATGGGCTGCTGGTCCCCACGTAACTGCCAGGATTAAATCCGGCTTTCCAATAGGCTGTTACTTTATCAGTTACAAATGCTGGGTTACTAATGCTTGTTCGAATAAATTCATTGGCTGTCCAGATGTTATAAAGAATATGAAAAGCTGCGCCTTTGACTTCTGGGCCCGTTGCACTTGCGGTGAAAGTGCCAACGCTAACGGAGTTCGTGTTGGCAGCAACACTAAAGCTTGTTGTCAAAGCGTAGGGACTGTTGCTTGTAATATCATTTAGAACACTGGCCTTTAACAAACTGTGATCGGCTCGAGAGTTAACAGTAACAGAAAAGTTACCCACAGTTTTTGTAATCGGTAAACTGATTGCACCACTTGCATTCGTTGTCCCACATTGAACAATCACTCCAGCAGAATCTCTCACAATCACTTCTGCATGAGGAATTCCTCGGGCTACAGCTGAAGCTGATAGAGTTGTACATGTTGAAGCTCCACAATTCATGGGTCTGTACATGTACTGAGCGGTTCCGGTTAAGGTGATTGTGTTTGTTGTTGGATAAGCTGTCCCACAATAAGCATCTTCTGCTACAACGGCACTTCCGCTATCACTGGCTGGTGCGATTCCCCCACAACCTATTAAATATAAACAAGAAAGAGAGAAAATTATCCCTCTGAAAACGTACACCTGCATATTAATATTATCGGATTTTTTTTAATGAAAATTGACTTTTAGCTAGATGATTCTCAGCTTGATTCACTGTTATCATTATCAAGTTGAGACAGTGATAAAAAGTTAGATGAAAAATTAAAAATTAAGCTGATTTTAGGCAAAAAAAAGGCCCGTAGATAACTCTGAAAGATAACCTCTGGGCTCCAGGTGGGTGACCATATGACAACTTTAGGCTTCCCACTACGAGGTGGGCCTGCACACCGTTGCCAGGGACAGTCCCCGATTTAGTGCTTGTAAGGTTATTTTCGTTGAGATTTACATCAACGGACCTGTATTCAGTTTAACATTTAATCTTCTTTTAGCAACTTCGCTCGACTGTTATTTCTTGAAATGAATGATTTATTGGCCTAAAACCGGAGTCGATGACTGGACCCACTGGCTTAGAAAAAACATCTCAAAATGAACAGAGCAGTGTTTTATCTGTCGAGCAATTAAACTTGACAATTAAAAGACTTCTTGAGGGCGAAATCGCCACTGTATGGGTTCAGGGGGAAATATCAAATTTCAAAGCCCACACCTCGGGTCACTATTATTTTAGTCTAAAAGATTCAAAATCACAAATCAGTGCCGTGATGTTTCGTGGTCATAATTCAAGACTTAAATTTAAACCCGGTGATGGCACCGAAGTGATTGTCCGTGGTCGCATTTCCGTTTACGAACCGCGTGGAAGTTATCAAATACTTTGTGAAATGATGGAACCAGTAGGTGCAGGTGCTTTGCAAAAGGCCTTTGAACAACTGAAAGCAAAATTAAAATCAGAGGGCCTCTTTGATTCTTCTAGAAAAAAATCGATTCCTGCTTTTCCTAAGCATGTCGCAATTATTACTTCACCTACCGGTGCTGCTATCCGTGATATTTTAAATATTTTATCACGTCGTGCACCTCACGTTGAAGTCACTTTAATTCCTGCTCTTGTTCAGGGCGAGGCCGCTGCTAGTAGCTTGCGGGATGGTTTTAACAAAGCTCAAAGGTTAAGCGGGCTTGACGCCATTATCATCGGCCGCGGTGGTGGATCCATCGAAGATATGTGGTGCTTTAATGACGAAGCCCTGGCCAGGCTTATCGCGGCCTCAGAAATTCCTGTCATCTCAGCTGTGGGCCATGAAATTGATTTTACGATTTGTGACTTTGTGGCCGATTTGCGGGCACCGACACCTAGTGCTGCCGCCGAGCTTGTGGCAAAAAGTCATGATGAAACCCTTAATAAAATTCAAAACCTTTACCGTGCTTTAGTTATTTCTACCTCTCGTAAAATCAGAATTGTTCATGATCAAGTGGCTCAATTAAAGCGCTTACTTGTTGATCCCAAACGCCGAGTCCAAGATTTAATTTTACGCAACGATGATCTTATTAATCGTCTGACCTTAGCCATGGAAAATTGGTTGAAGTCCAAGCGATACGACATCCAGATTAATTACCGAAAACTAAAATCACCTGAACAAGTTCTTCAAGAAAAGTCTTCTGAACTTGAAATGCTGCATTTAAGGCTTTGGCAGGGCTGGAAAAATCGATCGCAAAAAAATCAATTTATACTGCAACAACAAATGAAAGTTTTGAATTCATTAAGCCCACTTGAAGTTGTCGAGCGTGGTTATTCGATTGCAATGAAAAAAGACCAAGTGATTACAAGTTCTGATCAATTAAAAATTGATGATGTCGTTGTATTAAGCCTAGCACGTGGGCAAGCCGAACTTATTGTTAAAAAAACATCCAAGGAGAGTTTATGGACTTCGAAAAAAAGTTAACACGCTTAGAAACCATCGTTGAAAAAATGGAAAAAGGGGATCTTGCTTTAGAAGATTCATTAAAACTTTTCGAAGAAGGCGTTAGGCTATCAAGGGAGTGCCAATCGCAATTAACTCAGGCTGAAGCCAAGGTGAAGCAGTTGATTGACTTTGATAGCGAAGGCAGACCTGTCCTAAAAGATTTCAAAACAGAAGACAGTGAATCTTGATGTGGGATGCAGACTTACAAAAATGGGTCAGATCTATCGAAGAGTTCTCGTCCACTCATTTTGATGTTTACCGCTCTGAAGATTTTCAAGTTCCAAAGGTGTTGTTGGATTCCATTTCCTATTCTTTGAATTCAGGTGGAAAACGTTTTAGACCCTTGTTATCCATGATGGTGGCAGAGCATTACGATGTGGATCCCTTTCAAGTTCTTCCTTGGGCCTGTAGTGTTGAAATGATTCATACTTACAGCCTGATTCACGATGATCTGCCTTGTATGGATAATGATGATTTACGCCGCGGCAAACCGACTAACCACAAGGTTTACGGTGAAGCCATCGCCTTGCTCGCAGGAGATGCTTTGTTAACGGAAGCTTTCTCGATTCTTTTCAAGCACTACCATACTCAGCCAGAAGTGGCTATTCAGCTTGTCGGAAAAATTTCTGCGGCATCGGGTATGGAAGGAATGATATCTGGCCAAGTTGAAGATATGTTGGCTGATCACAATCCTGCCGATAGTGTGAAGCTGACACAAATTCATAAACAAAAAACAGGAAAGTTGATTCGAGTGGCACTCGAAGGTGCGGCGATCGCTTGCCAGGCCAGTCAAAATGATACCCTAGCATTAAAATTTTACGGAGAAAGTTTAGGATTTGCCTTCCAGATTCGTGACGACATTTTGGATTTTGCTCAGGATCAAAACGATAAAAAGAATTTTGTCACTTTATTAGGTCAGCAGAAAACCCAAGAGCTACTGACGACGACAAGTCGTAAAGCCAAAGATTATTTAAATAAATTAGCCAAACCAAATGTACGATTGCTACAGATGGTTGATTATAATTTGAGTCGTGAAAAATGAGACTCGATCAGTACGTTGTACAAATGGGCTGGAGCCCTTCAAGAACCAAAGCTCAAGAGATGATCGAGCGTGGTGATGTTCGCGTATTTGTAAAAGGCATTATCGTGGATGCAAAGCCATCTTTGGTTGTGGATGACTCCATTCGGGTCATTGTTGTGTCTCAGGAACTCAATAAATATGTTAGTCGGGCAGGGCTTAAGCTGGAATCAGCCCTTGCAAAAACCCAAATTGATGTGAAGAAAAAAATATTTCTTGATGTGGGTCAATCTACTGGCGGTTTTTCAGATTGTTTACTTCAAGCCGGTGCAGAGGTTGTCATAGGTCTTGATTCAGGCCACGGTCAGATTCATGAAAGTATAAAGAATAATAATCAAGTGATTCATTTTGAAAATATTAATGCCAGAGAGCTCCAGAATTTACCCATCGTGACCTCACACTTTCCGGATGCTGGATTTGATGGAATGGTGATGGATGTATCATTTATTTCTCAAAAAATTCTTTGGCCTAGCTGCTTACCGTATTTAAAAACATCAGGAGATTTTATTTCTTTAGTTAAACCACAATTTGAAGTGGGAATTCAGAACTTAGATAAAAATGGTGTGGTAAAAGATGAAAATCTATTTACTGTTGTTAAGTGTGAAATAGTCGAAGGTTTAAAAAATTTGAATATGGAAGTGATTGATTATTTTCCTAGCACCATACAGGGCCGTGATGGAAACCAAGAATTTTTTGTTCATGCCAGAAAAAAAAGAGGGACCCTATGAAGTATGCTTTAATTTTTACGGCTTTGATGTCTTTAGGCTGTCAGAACTTGCGGCCTCAAAGCCCACAAGAAACACCTCAAGAATCCACTGCACAAGTGAACACCAAAGAGCAAACTCCCATTCAGACTGAAAAGGAAGAACCCTTAAAAGTAGGTCTTATTTTAGGGCCTGGTGGAGCCCGAGCCCTGGCCCATGTGGGATTCCTAAAACAGCTTCAAAACAAAAAAATTCCTGTAGTTGCAATCGTCGGTATCGAGTGGGGCGCACTTATTGCCAGCAGCTTTGCCAATAAAGCCTCAAGCCATGAATCCGAATGGCAACTTTCAAAAATTAGGGATTGGAACGGAAAAGACCAATCTGATGTTCGTGAAACTTTAAAACTGATCGAACCCTATTTGAAATCAGCTCGTGCTGAATCCTCAAGAATTCCTTTTGCTTGTCCCTCTTTGAACCTTAAAAAATCTCAGGTTTATATGATGGCTAAAGGACGTCTTGATCAACTTTTGCCATTTTGCCTTAGTTATCCTCCTTTATTTGAACCTTACAACTTTACGATATCTGCTAATCGTGAACTCTTAAGATCTGCAGAATTTTTAAGGTCTCAGGGTGCCAATTATGTCATCTTTGTTAACGTTTTAAATGGCTTATCACTGGCAGAGCCCACCCCTTGGCTAGAACTCGCCCACGATTTAAAAAAGCCATGGCCTGGAGTGAATGATCGATTAGATTTGGTTATAGACAAAAAAAGTATTCGCGACTTTAAACTTCAAACAGAAATGATACAATTAGGCTTTGATCAGTCACAGGAATTCACTGAAAAGCTTTTGCAAAAAATGTAGGGATTGACCATGAGAAAAGCACTCGAAGATGTAGCAAGATTTAAAAACAGAAGAAATCAAGCCATTCAAAAACTATCTGGTCATGCTATGATCGTAACTTCACACCCTGAACTTATTCGAAATGACGATGTTCATTATCCTTTCAGGCAGGATTCAAATCTCTATTATTTAACAGGCTTCGAAGAGCCCGAGTCTATTTTGATGTTACTACCTGGAAAAAGTCCCCAGGAAGTTTTATTCGTTCGACGAAAAAATCCTGAGCGTGAAACCTGGGATGGATTCCGTTTCGGTCCCGAAGGAGCTCAAGCTGAATTTAAAATTGATCAAGTTTATCCTATCGAAGAATTCGAACAACGATCTGTCGAATTGTTAAATGGTTTTCAGGGTGTTTATTTGCATCTAAGAAAAGATGCCGAACAAGATTCCCAAATGATGTCTGTACTAGAAAAATTAAAACGAAGCCAGGGTCGCACTGGTTACGGCATGGTTTCAATTCATGATGCCAATGCATTTTTAGGTGAAATGCGACTTATTAAAGATGAATTTGAACTGCAAAATTTAAGAACAGCTTGTGAAATTTCAGCCCAAGGTCATTTGGCTGCACAAAAGCAAATCAAACCTGGAATGACAGAAAGACAAGTTCAAGCCCTTTTAGCTTACGAATTTATGTCTCGGGGTGCAGCTCGTGATGGTTATTACCCCATCGTTGCTTCCGGAAATGCGGCTACAACTTTACATTACAATTTCAATGATCAAGTTTGTAAAGATGGTGATTTGTTGTTGATTGATGCCGGAGCTGAATACAATTACTTCACAGGAGATATCACAAGAACTTTTCCAGTGAATGGAAAAATGTCAAAACCTCAATATGAAGTCTATTCTCGTGTTTTGGATATTCAATTGAAGTTAATTGAAATGGTAAAACCAGGAGTGCCTTTTAAGAATTTTCATGATGCGGCAGCCGATATGTTAACAGAAGCCATGCTTGATTTGGGTTTATTAACTGGGAGAAAAAACGATATTATTGCAGGTCAAGTCCACCGAAAGTATTATCCTCATGGTGTAGGTCACTTTTTAGGTATGGATGTTCATGACCGAGGTTACTATTTTAAAAACAATGAACCTCGTCCCATTGAAAAAGGAATGTGTTTTACAATTGAACCAGGGCTTTACATACCCGCTAACGACACTTCGGCTCCTGCTGAGTTCAGAGGTATTGGTGTCCGTATTGAAGACAACATATTAGTAACAGATAATGGATATGAAGTTCTAACGAAGTCAGCTCCTAAATAGAGCGCTTTTTTAAAATTTGTTGTAAATAAAGTCCCACACCAATCCACACAAGAAGGAAAGCCACCATTTTCGGTTGGCTGACCTCTTCGTTGTACATAAAGTAACCAATAATAAATTGTAAAGTCGGTGCTAAAAATTGCAAAATGCCAATGTGATTAAAAGGTATGGATCTGGCTGATAGCGAGAACAGCAAAATGGGAGTGGCAGTTACGGCTCCACTTAGAACAAGCAAAATCCAACTATGAGTTTGCAGTGATGTTTCTGCACTCGCGCGAATCATAAGTGCAGTGATGACTGCAGGAATAAGCATAACAAAACTTTCTAATAAAGAGGACTCAAGGCCTTCCACTTTAATTTTCTTTTTAACAACACCATAAAATGAAAATGAGAAAGCAAGGCTTAAAGCAATCCAGGGGAATGAATTATTGGCTATGATTAAAAACGAAACGCCTAAGGCTGCAATTCCTGCTGCCAATTTCATTTGTTTTGATAAGTGCTCTTTAAATAAAAATGATCCTAAAGTAATATTAATTAAAGGAGTCATGAAATAAGCAAGGCTTCCTTGAAGGATTTGATTGGTGTTAACAGCATAAACATAAACGATCCAATTGGTGGCGATCAGGCCTGCCAATAGAAAGATCATTTTAAAATTGTTTTTTAAAATATGAATATACTGTTTAGCATTTGTTTTTTTGAATAAATAACTAACCAGCCCAAGGAAAACGAAACTCCAAAGAATTCGGTGTGATAAAATTTCAAATGCTTCGACTTCTTTAAGATATTTCCAATACACAGGAAAAACACCCCAGATGAAGTAGACGGCAAAGGCTTGATAATATCCAACGTGTAATTTCATTTAATTATCATCTTCAACAAATCGATGAGCCATCCAGCCCTTTTCTTTCGCTATTTTGAACAGCTGATTCTCAGATCTGAACAAAGGATCATCACGTCGGCAGGCAGAAACAGCCATAGCCAAATGGGTCGCACAACTCAAAAGTTCAGTGTCACCTTCACTGTTGCCGCTAGAATAGAACGGCAGAATTCCGTTTGTTTTTTCCTTTAGAGCTTCTACTTTACCTTGCCGGTAAGTAATGCTGCCTGCTTGTTGTTCTGAAATTTTGCCATTAATAACTTTTGTTTCAACTCCAATGACTTGGTCAGAACTTAATCCAAATAACAAAGCACCTGGTTCTACAGCCCATTTCACTGAAGCTGTGATGATAAAGACTTGAACCCCTTCTTTGATAAAAAACTCAATGAGGTTTTTCTGAGCTTCGAACAAAGGTGGACGAAGTTGCAGGACACAATCCGTTGCCCAGGATTGAATTTGTGTAAGGTCAAAGTTTTTACATATTTGAGCAAGCCATAGGTAAGCTTCCTCTGGTTTTTTCTTCTTGAGACTTTTGTAGTGATCCCAAGGTTCAGGGGGTAAATCGACTTTTTTATTTTCAATCAAATAGTCAAAAAAAGCTTCTCCGAGGTCAGTGTCCCATAGGGTGCCATCGGCATCAAAAGCGGCGACGGGGTGGGCTTGAGTTTTCTTCGCTTGATCCAGGCAGTGCTTAATTTTTTTCAAGACTTCTGGTGAAAAATCTTTGTATATCATAGTCGAGTAGTATGAAATAGGTTTCATTCATAGACAAGGAGACTGCTAAAAATGAGTCTTTTTTTTCGCATTGCCAATCTTGATGATCTTGATGAGATCCAAACCTTCGAAAAAAATAAACTTTTTGAATCAGTTTCGGATCCCATGGAACGTGAAATTCAAAGTTGGCACTCTAAATGGCGAACAGAGTCTTTACAACAACACCTGCCGTTAGGTTGGAGCTTCGTGGCCCGTGAAGCTGATAAACCCAGTGAGTTTTCTAAAGAAGGACTGTTGGTTGGATATTTTATAGCTCAGCCTCTTTTGTTTTTTGATGGTCAAACCCAATCCCTTTGGATCGAGCATTTAAGTTACTCATCTTTGCAGGCTCGCGATCAACTTTGTGACCTGGGCTACAGACTTTCTAGGGAAAAACACTTTCAAAGAGTTTATTTTCCGAATGTTGGCCAAATTCAAAATGCAATTTCTCACTTAAAACCGGAAGCATGGTCGCCCACTTCATGTTTTGTAAAAACAAGTAAGGCCAATTCATGAAGCTATTTTCCTCTGCAACCCGGCAACAAAATCTTCAAGCCCTGCGGTCCAATCATTACGATCTGGTTATTATTGGTGGTGGTATCAATGGGGCTGGTGTAGCCCGTGATGCAGCATCAAGAGGCATGAAAGTCGCTTTAGTTGAAGCCTCTGATTTTACTTCAGGAACTTCATCAAGATCTTCTAAATTAGTTCACGGAGGAATTCGGTATTTAGAAAACCGTGAATTCAAACTTGTTTTTGAAGCTTTGAATGAAAGAACAAAACTATTTGATTTAGCACCTCATCTTGTACATCCACTCAGATTCATGGTTCCCATCTATGAATCAAGCCGCGTAGGAATGTTTTTGATGGGTCTTGGAATGTGGTTGTACGATGCGCTTTCACTGTTTCAAACCCCAGAGTTTCACGAAAGATTAAATGCGAATGAATCTTTGGCCCGTATGCCCGTATTAAAGCCTGATGGGTTGAAAGGCTCTTATATTTATTCAGATGCCTATATGGATGATGATCGCTTGGTTTTAGAAACACTACGTGCCGCTCAGGAAGATGGAGCTGTGTCTGTCCATTATACAAAAGCGATTGATATCAAATATGACTCTCAAAATCAGTTCCAAGCCTTAAAGGTCCAAGACCAAATATCTGGAGAAGAGTTTTTCATCCACGGCAAACACCTTATCGGGTCTGTGGGCCCTTGGACTGATGTTATGGGTTTTGAACTTTTTAAAGGATGGAAAAAAACCTTAAGAACAACCAAAGGAATTCATCTCACACTAACAAAGGATCGGTTGCCGCTGCAGAGCGCAGTGGTGATGGCAGCTGAAAAAGGAAATCGAATTGTTTTTGGCATTCCTCGTCATGAAATGGTTATAATCGGAACCACCGATACAGATTTTCAAGGCTCACCTACTAATGTCGATGCGACTTTGGAAGATGTGAATTATTTAATCGATATCGTGAACCAATACTTTCCCGGTGCAAAAATCACTCAAAAAGATTTAGTTTCTAGTTATGCTGGAGTGCGACCGCTGATTCATGACGGCTCTCAGTCTGAAGGTAAAACCAGTCGTGAACATTCCATCTGGCAAGACCCCAGGGGCATCACCTTTGTAGCCGGTGGTAAGTACACCACGTATCGTCTGATGGCTCAGCAGGTGGTGGACAAGGCGCTACAGGCTTTTTCTGTTGGCGAGCAAGTGAGATTTGTTAATTCAAATACAAATCAGCCACTTAACGCATATGTAGAAAAGCATCGGTATTATGATATATTGAATCAAGTCAATCAACTGGCAACTAGTTTTGAGCTTGATGCTCAAGAGGTTCGATGGCTGACCGAACGTTATGGTGCAGAGGTCGTTCCGATATTAGAGCGCACTTCTCATCTTACTTCGGTCTGGGAAAAAGAAGCTCATCAAGCTATTCACTATACTATGTGCAACTCCATTGTGGATTTTATGACTCGACGAGTTCCTTTATTTTTAGCAGACCCCGAGCATGGAGTTCCCTATTTAGAAAACATTTCCCGCGTCTTTGCCACCGAGCTGGGTTGGAGTGAAAAACAAACACAGCAGCAAAATCAAAATTATTTTGATTATATTAAAAAAGAGCTGCACTGGAAAACTCAGTAATTCAAGTTTGACACTCGTAAGGAACCCCTCCTAGACTTGAAATGAACTTCTCCAAACAATGGGAATCACATGGGAATTTTAGACCGCGTTACAGATTATTTTTCAAATGATATTGCCATCGACTTGGGCACTGCCAACACACTTGTTTATGTCAAAGGACGAGGAATTATTTTGGACGAACCATCAGTGGTGGCAGTGCAAAAAAATTATCGTGGATTGCAAAACCGAGTCTTAGCTGTCGGAAAAGAAGCTAAAGAAATGCTAGGTCGTACTCCTGGTAGTATCGTTGCTATTCGCCCCATCAAAGATGGTGTTATCGCTGACTTTGAAGTGACTCAGTCCATGTTGAAATATTTTATTGGTAAATCCATGGGAGAGAAAAAAAGTTTCATGCGCCCGAGGATCATTATTTGTGTTCCTTACGGAATCACTCAAGTGGAAAAACGTGCCGTTAAAGAAGCAGCACAATCAGCAGGAGCACGGGAAGTTTATTTGATTGAAGAACCTATGGCTGCTGCCATTGGTGCAGGTCTTCCCATAACTGAACCAAGTGGAAATATGGTTGTTGATATGGGTGGTGGAACAACTGGTGTTGCCGTTATTTCATTAGGTGGAATTGTTTACTGTAAATCAATTAAAGTGGCTGGCGATAAATTAGATGAAGCCATTGTGAATTACATCCGTCGCCAATTTAATCTTTTAATTGGTGAAAGAACGGCTGAAAATATTAAAACTCAAATCGGCAATGCTTATCCATTTGAAGAAGAAAAAACAATGGAGATTAAAGGTCGTGACCTTGTTGCTGGTGCACCTAAAACCATCGAGATAACAAGCTCGCAAGTTAATGATTCATTAATGGATCCTTTATCTGAAATCGTAGATGCAGTGAAAACAGCACTCGAAAAGACTCCTCCGGAATTAGCTTCTGATATAGTTGATAACGGTATTGTTTTAACTGGCGGCGGCGCTTTGCTTCACAATCTAGATGTACTACTTCGCGAAAGAACAGGGTTACCCGTTTCAATAGCAGAAGATCCGCTCAGTTGTGTCGTTATGGGATCAGGAAAAGTTTTAGATAATATCGATTTACTAAAACAGCTAACGATCGAGTAGAGCTAAAATGACAGATGAGCACTTAAGAAAAATTCTAATCTTTTTCTTCTTTGCAACACTGGATGACCAAAAAGCGAAGCTACTATCAAAAAAATGTTGGAATTGGTGCTTATCAAAAAAACTAGCACAATCAAAATTAACTTCAGAAGAGATTTTAATTCTAGGACTTTCCTATCAATGGGAAAGCTTAAAAAATGAACCACGTTACGGAGTTACTAAAACCAATCAAGATTCGGGTTGGATTATTAAATCTGATTTTAAGATTGAGCCTTGGGTGGCCTACCAAAAAAATGCCTCTGAGGAAGAAGTTTTTTCCATGCTTTTGTGCCGAGTTCTTGAAATTAATCCGGATATTATTTCTAAATCCTTAGGATTATCAAAGGGGACAATCAATTACCGAATTTCTAAGGGAGTTAGAAAATTAGGCAATCTTGTTCTTGAAAGTGGAGGGATCCTTTGAAAAAAAGAGAGCTCTCTTATTTTATGGTACAGGAAATGTTGTATGATTATGCAACTGGATCGCTAGATAAAGATCGGCATTCGGATGTTAAAGCTGAAATTGAAAAATCGAAATCACTTCAAGATGAGCTATTTCAAATTCAAACCGGACTGTCTTATATCAACAAAATTAATGAACTTAAGATTTCGACATCATTACTCGAAGATATTAAAAGTGAAAAAAATTATCTACATTTTATAAAAAATTCTCTTAGCATAAGTCAGTGGCCTCCCATTGTGAAGTGGACCATAGAGGCCTTCGCCATCATTTTTACTGTCGTTGTTCTTACTGTTGTCATTCCCTGGGACCTTGCAAAAGAATTTGTTTTTCGAGAATCACGAACAGAGCTAATTCTAGCAGAGGTATCAAAGAAGTCTGATGAAAAAATATCTGATGTTTTGGTCGTCGAAAAGAGCGATGAAAAAAAAGAAAGTGACACTTTCGAAGATGAGGAAAAAGTTCCAGTTCTTGCAAGTGCCTCTGCTATTGTAAAAAATGATGCTAAACCTCAAGCTCCGCCATCTGTTGATCCAATTAAAACTCAAGGATTTGTTTATAGAGGCACAGCCAGTGTTATTAATGCTCAAATGGGCTCAGTTAAATTGAAGGAAAAAATTGTAGAATTTGGCGGAAGAAAAGCGGGTGAAGTCGAATTGGGCTGGAGAAGAAATCAGGGAGATTATTATTTTCATTTCACAATTCCTGAGTCCAGGTACGAAGAGCTACAAGAGTACATAAAAACCTTAGGTGAATTAAAAATAAGCCGAGATCCTCACCCAAGGATTATGCCTAACGGAATCATTCGAATCATTTTGACTGCTCAAGAGAGTAAAAATTGAAACTGACCTCAAGGAAACCCAAAAGATCCCTTAGAACTATTTTAATAGTTTGGTTCCTTTTGTTTTCAATTCTTCCTTTAGGTTTTGTCACTGGATACTCAATGGTTAAATTTGAAACTGCCATTGACCGAGAAATGCTGACTCGTCTAAGTGGAAATGCGAAAGAAATTGAAATCATTTTTGATGATTATATCAACCTATTAAGGCAGAAAAGGGATACTTACTTAAGCAATCCTCAGCTTCAATATCATTTGATGTTTTCGGAACGTGATAAATTAAGAATTCTTGGCTCTTCATGGATCAAACAAGATCCATCTAGTAGTTTTGGATTTTTTAATCGTCAAGGTCGCCTAATGGTAACAATTTTTGAAGATCAAAAAAAACAAGTTAGGTTCCAAATTCCAACAAAAGACGCCGTTCTTCTTGCCGAAAAATATGTCCAGCATTTAGAAAAAAATGGTGAGCTTGCAATTATTGAGACCGAAGAAAATAAGCGTGTCTCTCTTATTTTAGTCTCAAAAGTGATCAATCAAAAAGGTCGTATAGTGGGCTACATTGAGCAAATCATAGAGCTTAATTCCAGTTTTTTATTAAGATTACGTGACAGAATGAAATTAGAACTGATGTTTGTTCGTGAAACCGGGCAACCCTTGTTAGCAACCAATAAAACACTTCTTTCGGTATCTAAAGATTACGTCAGACAAGTTATAACTCAAAAGTCTGATTTATTTTTTGATATAGATTTAAAGGAAAGTCCATACGGTGTTTTCTTCTATCCTTTGAATTGGGGAGATAGCCGAATATGGCTTGCTTTGGGGGCTTCGAAAAGTGAGACAAAAGCTGTTATCCGTAATGTTAACATTGCGTTTATCACTGTCATAGGCACTGTGATTGTATTTTTAATTCTTACAAGTATTGTGATATCCAGTTGGATCCTAAGGCCACTTAAAGAACTGGTCGATGCCTTACAATCATTTGAGTCACAAGAACAAGCCATTACAATTCCGGTAAAGAATGAAACGGAAATTGGTTTATTGACCGAGAGCTTTAATCAAATGTTCAAAAAAATCTGGCAAGCCAGAGCTGACTTACGCAGAAACGTTAATGAATTACAAATAGCAAATAGCGAACTTAAAGAAACACAAACTAGACTTGTTCATTCTGCTAAAATGGTAAGTCTTGGGCAGCTAGTGGCCGGTGTTGCACATGAACTTAATAATCCTATCGGATTTATTTTTTCTAATATGATTCATCTACGTGATTACGGAACAAGACTTATTCAGCTTGTTAAGATTGCAGAGGAAAATCCTGAAAAATTGAAACAGGCTAAGCAAGAATTTGAATTTGACTACATTGTTGAAGATCTTCCAAAGCTGATCACTTCCTGTGAAGACGGAGCAAAAAGAACAAAAGATATTGTTTTAGGGCTTAGAAATTTTTCTAGGCTTGAAGAAGCTAAGCTTAATGAAATTGATATTCATAAAGGCCTAGATGCCACTCTTGATCTTCTGCAGGGTGAAATCAAAGGGCGAATTCAAATTTATAAAAATTATGATCCAGTTCCCAAAATTCATGGTTATTTAAGCCAAATCAATCAAGTGTTTATGAATATACTTTCCAATGCAGTTCAAGCCGTCGAAGGGTCGGGGCAAGTTTGGATTTCAACCATTCACGTTAAAGACTTAAAGTTTAAAGAAGGAAAAGTTCAGATTTCAATTCAAGATTCTGGAAAAGGAATGTCACCAGATGTGATTGATAAAATTTTTGATCCCTTTTTTACTACAAAAAAAATTGGTCAGGGCACGGGGCTGGGTTTAAGTATATCTTACGGAATCATTGATAATCATGGTGGTAGCATTCAAGTTAAATCAGAACTGGGAGTCGGCACTGAATTTATAATCCTTTTACCTGTTAGGCCTCCTCTGAAAGACCTGCAGGGATCAGTGGTGAAATAATTCGTATCATTTTGAGATTTAATTTAGATCCTTTGCCAAATGTCCGATAAAAAAAAATGGCTCGAAAAAATTCGAACAATCCCACTTGGCTTTTTGTTTTTCTTCTTGTTTTAGGACTCATCTTAATTGCTTATGAATTCAGCTCTTCTAAGAATTCACCCCAACAAAGCCGTCTTTCAAAGTCACAATTTCAGCAGGAAGATCCCAAAAAGTTAGAGCTTGTAAATAGGCATCTTAAGGAAACGGCTCTTAACTTAGAGCAACAAAAAGTGAATCAAAAAATTGAGGCTCAACAAACCTTAAATCAATACAAAAACACTGAGCAACAAAATGTTTATAGTCAGACACCTGTGTTTTCTTTCGAATCTGATCCTAATATGCAGCAATTAACGTCAGATCTGAACCGCTCATTTGAGCTAAGTGAAGGTGAGCTTACTCCTGAGCAAATGATTCAGAATGAATTATTAAGAAAGCAAATAGTGAATAAACAAAGTCAGGCCTACTTAGAAGCTTATATGAAGCAATTTGTTGAAAACGCCAGAGCTGGTGGTTGGGAAATCAAATTGGGCCCCAATCTAGAGATTATTTCGGTGAAAAAGATTCGACCTCGTCAACCGTCAACGATAAATCAATAATTATAGTAGTTTTAACTCTTTGAAGCTCTTAAATCCGTCAGTTGTTAAAACTAAGTGGTCGAGCAATTTTATTTCAATTAGTCGTGATAGTTTAAGAAGTTTGTTAGTGATTTTGATGTCCATAGAAGACGGTGTCGGATCTCCAGTTGGGTGATTATGGAATAGTATAAAAGCTGAGGCATTCGCCAGAATTAAAAATCGAAAAAGGTCTCTTGGGTGAATATGACAGTGATCGACGGTACCTCTAAACAACATCCGGTGCGAAATGACTTTCTGGCGTGCATCAAGTGCGATGACATGGACCTCTTCTTGGTCCCATTCGAAATGAGGCTGAATTCTTCTGAAGGCGTCTAAGGCTGTGAGCAGTGGAGTCTGGTTTTCTGTCATTTAAGTTTCATTAGCAATGAGGTGCATTTATAGGGGCCCAGTTTTTTTACGCCCCACGTCCGAACAGTTCACATTACGGCTAAAAACTCCTATGCTATGTTTTTGTTATAAAGGGGTTCAAATGTTTACTAAAAGTTTTATTCTTGTTTCTTTAATCGCTCTATTAACTACTTCTTGCGGCCCGAAGGCCTTCGTCAAAGGAAACTACGATGATGTTCAAAGGGAAAATCTTTTAAATGATTCGTGGTCTGAAACAGATATGCAAAAAGCCGTATTTGACTTGGTTGCAAGTGCTGTTCAGCACCCGACTTTAAAAAGTGCGAAAGGTCTTCCCATCGTGATGGTAACTAACCTTCAAAATAAAACCAGTGAGCACATCGACACTCAAAGCATTATGGACATGGTTCGAGTCGAACTGATGAACACAGGCAAAGTCGGTTTTATAGATAAAGAAGCACGCCAAGATATTGCTGATGAATACAATTATCAAAATTCTGGTATGGTGGCCGAAGAAACTAAAAAGGGTCCAGGCGGCCAAACGGGTGCAGACTTTATTATGAATGGTCGTCTTGATTCCATCGTTCAAGAAGTTGGAAAAGACAAAACAGTTTATTATAAAATCACATTAAATATGACGAATTTGAAAACAGGTGTGATTAGCTGGTCTAACTATAAACAGATTCGTAAAACATTTAGAAAAAAATCCATAGGACTTTAATTTTTAGATGATGAGCTTCACCTTTAAAAGACTCCTTATTATTAGGAGTCTTTTTTTTGTAACGTCTTTGGTAGTTATTACCCAGATTTTGGGATGTGCAACTTATCAAGATCACGTCAATCAGGCACGCCAACAACTGGCTAGTGGTGAAGTTCAGAAAGCGCTGGATAGTTTAAAAATTAAAGCCAATCAGAAAAGTGATGACCAGTTAGTTTATGTCCTTGATTATGCAACAGCTTTGCAATTTGCCGGACAAATTGAAGAGAGCAATAAGTATTTCCTTCTAGCCAGTCAACTGTCCGAAGAAAAGGACTACAATTCTGTCAGCCGTGTTACAGGTTCCATGCTTTTTAATGAAGAAATGGTTCAATACAAAGGTGATTCCTTTGAAAAAACCTTTATCCACGTGTTTTTGGCTTTGAATTTTTTGAAGCAAAGAAACTTTGATTCTGCCATGGTTGAAGTGCGCAGGATGAATGAAAAATTCAATAAATATCGTCTCGATGAAAAAAAGAGTTTCGAGCAAAATCCATTCTCCAGGTATTTGGCAGGTTTAATTTACGAATCGACAGGACAAATGGATGATGCATTTATTGCCTATAACGAAACTTATAAATTAGCTCCCGAATGGAACCGTCTTCCAGAGGATCTTTTAAGAACTGCAATACTTTCGGGTCGAGAAAGTGAAATCAAAAGATTAAAAGCTAATTTTCCAAATACAGAAGTGGTCGTGGATCGTAGTAAAAGAAGAAGTCATGGTTTTCTTAGGGTTATTTATTTACAAGGTTGGGGCCCAAGAAAAAAGCCTGATCCCTATGAACCCCTCGTCCCGACTTTAGAGGCAGTTTCTAATCAAACGCAAAAAGCTCAACTCATGGTGAATGGAAATCCAACTGTAAAAACAGAAGTTGCTTATGATACCAGCGATGCTGCGATAAAAACTTTGATGGCTGACCGTCCCGCTTTAATTGCAAGACGTGTGGCTGCAAGAATTGCTCGAGAAGCAGTGGCCAGGGAATTATCGAAAAATGATGAAACAGCAGCTGCCGGACTGGTGAGTTTTATTGTTATGCAAGCCTCTGAAAGAGCAGACCTAAGACAGTGGTCATTCTTGCCATCCACGATTCAAATTGCAGAAACTCAATTACCAGCCGGTGAGTATGAAGTTTCATTGCAAGGACTAGATTCTTTCGGAGCAGCCACATCGGAAAATATGGAAGCTCGAAAAGTTGTGGTGAAGCCAGGTCAATCTGAGTTTATTATTTGGCGATCGCTGAAATAAAAAATGCCGGTTTTCACCGGCATTTCGAAATCAACTTTTTAATTTTGAATTTAGTTGTTCAGGTTATGGTTGCTACCAGGAAGAGTTGGAGTTTCTTCTTCTGCTTGGTAACCTGGAAGAACAGTCGCTTTTTCAGCTGCTGCTTTTGCAGTTGAATCTGTGTTGTAGCGAGTCGCTGCGGACACAACTCTGTTTTCTAGGTTTTGCTTAATATCATCAGTTGTGGCTTTTTCAATCTGAGCTTGAGCTTGCTTAGTCATGTAGTCCTGTGGGAACGCACCTAACTTTGCAAGGTAGCTAGAAATGCTGCCATTACCGTTTTGGATAATTTCGCGAAGTGTGAAAAGTGGAGCATACTGAGATGCTTTCTTTTCAGATTCGAAAATGATTTGAGTCAAAGTTGCAGCCGTAATGTCGTTTTTTGATTTGTTATCAATAACCATTACTTCTTCATTTGAACGAATCATCTTAGCGATATCATCAAGCGTTACATAGCAGCTTTGCTGCGTATCGTAGAGCTTTCGGTTTTGGTAACGTTTAATGATTTTGACTTTAGAGTTTGGTTTCACCGTCATGGAATCACTCTGGTTGATCAAGTTGCCTCCCGTCTTGGAAAAATCTCGAGGATTACTTTGGTTCTGCAGGCTCGAGATCTTTAATTAATTTGAAGGATTTTAGCCCCCCACCCTGTACCAATGGCGGCAAATTAGCCCCGGCCGCCACATATTGTCAAGTTGACGTACAGATCGGTAAAATATGCAATGCGTTATACTAGACCAAGGTATAAGAAAATCTTTTTTTAGTCCTGCTCAAGTTTTCAGGGCTAGTAGCCGAACAGCTAGTCATAAGCTCTTCGGCGAGGATGATTCATGAAAGACAATAGGTTTCAGTATCTTAAGGCGGCATTTAGCGTGGCTGTTTTATCTTTTCTAGGAACCGTGGCCATTTCAGTGGTGGTGCCTCAAACCGTTCAGACGGGAGAAGCCGAGAAACTTCAAGCCTACAACAAGGCTAAATCCATCGGTAAAGCGATTGCGTCAAGAGTTCAGTCTAAAGTCCAAACCAAGGGCGATTCCAGAATGCCAGCTTCGGCTGAAGGTGTGGAAGCCCAAGGTTATATGGGAACGGATGATGAAGGTCGTCCGTATCATTATTCTGTTTTGCAAACCAGCGCGGGTGTTGCCCGAGTTGTTGTTCGCTCTGGCGGCCCACGTGGTCCAGTTGAGTATGTGGAAGAAGGTGGTTCTGAGATGCAACCTCCAGCCCACCAGGAAACTGGCCCTTTATCTGGTTCTTATAACTAATAAGTCAGACCTGATCACAGCCATCAATTTTTCTTCTTCACCGCATTAAGTTGCTCAGCCTCACAGCCGAAAAAGAATAAAGCTGTGGGAGTTTTCATGCCTCAAAAAAAGACAAGTCTATTAGCGATTGCTGCAGGGTTTTTCTTCGTATCTTGCGCAACATTGCAGTCTTCAAAAGAGGGTGCTTTTCATGACTCCATGGGAGAGAGAAGCAACCGAGCTCCTGCTGCCCTTACCCCTCCGGTTGTATTTCAAGAAAGTGGGCCGCAGCTCAATCCGGCTTATAATCAATCTCAAGCTGACTACAATTATTCTTTGGCTGAGGGTTTTTCCATCGAAGGGCTTTCTCAAAAAGCAATTGAGCATTTTAAAACAGCCCTTATTTATGACCCACAAGCTTATACAATAAAAATTCGTTTAGCCTCGGAGTTGTTACGAACAGGACAAGTCAGTGAATCGTTGGCGTTGGCTCAGGAAGTGTCTAAAGATCAGCCTAAAAATGAGCCCACACTCATGTTGCTTGCGGCTCTTTATTCCACTTTGAAGCTTTATCCGAAAGCGATTGAAAATTATCAAGCTGCCCTTACTGTCAGGCCTGACAATCACGAAGCCGCTTTGTATTTAGGGGCCTTACTGGCTGAAACTAAACAATTTGATAAAGCGATTCGATTATTCGAAAAACTTTTAAAAACCAGTGAAGATCAAGAGCACATGATTCACTACTATTTGGCTCGAGTTCACCTTGAAAGTGACCAAAAGGATGTTGAGAAAAAAGTTGAACACCACCTTAAAAAAGCGATCGAAGCAAAGCCTTCATTTTCTGAAGCACTTATGACTTTAGGAGCATTTTACAGTTCTGTCGGCCAAGATAAAAAAAGCTTAAAACTTTATGAAGATTATCAAAAAAGATATGGACCTTCTGTACGAATCGCAGAAGTTCTGTCGCAATCCTACCTTGAAGTTGAAGATTACGACTCAGCCTACGAGCAACTTGAAATCATGGAGCTTCAAGGGGAAGACCAGCTTAATACTAAATTAAAAATGGCTCTCATTTTAGTAGAGAAAAAAATCTACGATAAATCGATTACAAAATTTAAAGAGATTTTAAATGAGGTTCCTGATTCTGACCGAGCTCGATACTATTTGGCAGCTGTTTATGAACAGACTCAACAAGTGGACCGTGCTGTTAGTGAATATAAAAAAGTACCAGTTGATAGTTCCTACTACAATGAGTCCATCATACATGCTGCTTATTTATTAAAAGCAAACGATCAAATTACGGAAGCAGCCAAGCTATTAGATGAATCCATTAAGAAAAAAGAAGAAGCTAATTTTTACTCTTTGTACGCCTCATTTTTGAATGAACAAAAAAAATCTGAGGAAGCGATACAGCTTCTTGAGTCAGCTAAAGAAAAGTTTCCATCCAATACCCAAGTTTTATTTTACTTAGGAACTTTATATGACTCTGTTAATAAAAAAGACAAAGTCATTAGCACAATGAAAGAAGTTTTAAGTATTGATCCCAAACATGTGCAAGCGCTTAACTATACGGCCTACACTTGGGCCGATGGTGGACAAAATCTGGATGAAGCAGAAGCCTACGCTAGAAAAGCAGTAAAATTAGAGCCTCAAGATGGATATATTTTGGATACATTAGGATGGGTACTCTACAAACAGGGGAAATATACTGAGGCTCTGCAGTTTTTAGAAGCTGCGCATAAGTTAGCTCCACAGGTTCCTATAATTGCAGAACATTTAGGTGATGTTTATGTGAAACAAGCCATGATCGAAAAAGCCAGAGGCATGTATGGCCGTGCACTTGAGTCAGAAACTGAAAAAGACAAATTAGATGCCATTCAATCGAAGTTGACATCTTTGGATGTTAATAGAGACCGCAGTCCCGCATCGGCACCTTAAATAAGTCACTTTTAATTTGAATCTTGAGAGCCTACAAAATAGGCTCTTCCTATGAAGTTTATCATTCCCTTTTTCTTATTTTTACTTGGATGTGCGACCAAGGGTCCACAGCCAGCACTTGTAGTTCAAAGATTTGATACACAGGCCGTGTATCAGGATAAAAAAAATCAAAGAAACCAACAATTGAATCTGGAAGTTATAGCTCGTAAGAATAAAAATTTACGAATAGATGCCAAAGTTATTTTTGGTGTTCATGTGGCTAGTGTCGTTATGAATCCAGATAAAATTCAAGTGGCCTTGCATGCAGAAAAAAAATCCTATGAAGGTCCAGCCTCGCAAAGAGTGCTGCAGAAAGCACTAAGATTACCCCTTCACCCATTAGTTTTTCATGCCATGCTGTACAGACAAGCTATTAACGGAGCTGGTTGGACCTGTGCAATCACCACTCAAGGCTTGCTCAGCTGGTGTGAACAGAAAACTTCAAAACTAAAAGTTGTTTGGGAAGACCTCGAACAGCAAGAAACCATGGTGACTGTAGAAAATTCTAATTTTCTATTTCAATGGAAAATCTCGCCCCCTGTTAACGTGGAAGAAAGATCCACCTACTTCGTTTTAAAGATACCTGAGTCCTACGACAAGCTCAGCTTATAACAGCTATAAATCTAGCTCATGGTCCAGGTCGAAAAAAACAAGACCTGGGCGTTTTTACGTTCTAACCGACTCGCCTTAAGGCATAATCTTAATAAGGAATCACAAGGAGTGTGGCATGGGCTCATCTATTAATTTTCGATCAATGGTTCAAAACTACCAAGATAAATCCAATCTTCATATGCTTCACTGGTCAGGTACATTTGATGAGTACCTCGATCTTGTAAAACAAAATCCAAAAATCAGTCGAAATGCATTTCAAAGAATGTTCGACATGATCATTGAAGCAGGCACTGAAGAGTACGTTGATTTTAAAAAGCCTGTGGTTCGCTACAAGTTTTTTGATGATCTTCCTAATAACGGAAAAGACGCTGTATTTGGGCTTGATGTGGCGCTTATGAAGCTTGTGAATATTTTAAAGGCAGCGGCATTAGGTTATGGAACTGAAAAACGGGTGATCTTACTTCATGGTCCCGTTGGAAGTGCAAAATCAACGATTTGTCGAATGTTAAAGAAAGGTCTTGAAGCCTATTCAAGAACTGAAAAGGGTTCACTTTATACATTTGAATGGATCGATGAAAAAAACGAATTGGGTGGGATACTCGGTAAAGATACAAAAGTTTTTCCCTCTCCGATGCATGAAGAACCCTTACTGCTGATTCCTGAAGAGCTACGAACTCAATTGTGTGATGAAATCAATCGCGGTCAACAAGGTGACTACCGTATAAAAATTGAGGGCGAATTATCTCCACCTTCACGTTATATCTTTCGTCAATTAATGGATAAATATAATGGTGATTTAGTAAAAGTATTCTCTCATGTTCGGGTTCGAAGAATGTTCCTAAGCGAAGCTGATCGTATCGGAATCGGAACATTTCAACCGAAAGATGAAAAAAATCAAGACTCAACAGAACTAACCGGTGATATTAATTACCGTAAAATTGCAGAGTATGGATCTGATTCAGATCCTCGGGCTTTTAATTTTGATGGTGAGTTCAATGTGGCCAACCGTGGTTTAATTGAATTTGTTGAAGTTTTAAAACTTGATGTGGCTTTCTTGTATGATCTTTTAGGGGCCTCTCAAGAACACCGAGTAAAACCAAAAAAGTTTGCTCAAACTCATATCGATGAAGTCATTATCGGTCATACCAACGAACCTGAGTACCGAAGATTACAAGACAATGAATTCATGGAAGCTTTACGCGACCGTACAGTCAAAGTTGATATTCCTTATATCACTCGCTTTAAAGATGAGATCAGAATCTACAAAAAAGATTTCAACTCACAGAAAATGCGAGGAATTTCCATCGCACCTCATACGATCGAAATGGCAGCTATGTGGGCGATTTTAACTAGGCTAGAAAAACCCAAAAAAGCAAATTTGACACGGTTACAAAAGCTGAAACTTTATGACGGTAGAACATTACCCAATTATACAGAAGACAACGTTAAAGAGCTTCGCAAAGAAACAACTCATGAGGGCTTGGCTGGAATTTCTCCAAGATATATTCAAGATAAAATCTCTAATGCGATTGTGAATGCCCAGCAAAACAATCGTGGTTCAGTCAATCCCTTTATGATTATTAATGAATTAGAATCAGGTTTAAAATCCCATTCATTGATTTCTAATGAAGATTTGAAAACTGAGTACCGAGAGCTTTTAGGAGTTGTGAAACAAGAGTACGAAGAAAT
Organism: Bdellovibrionales bacterium Ga0074139; assembly: GCA_001464795.1. Taxonomy (GTDB): domain Bacteria; phylum Bdellovibrionota; class Bdellovibrionia; order Bdellovibrionales; family Bdellovibrionaceae. Next base: position 32,429 of record LNEB01000015.1, on the reverse strand, counting down.
TATAAAGTCTGAGGTCCAACGGGCGATCAGTGCTGATGAAAGTGCATTGCAAAGATTGTGTGCCAATTACATTGATAATATCAAAGCCTTTACTCAGAAGGAAAAAGTCAAAAATCCATTTTCAGGAATGGATGAAGAGCCAGATGAAAGGCTGATGAGATCCATCGAAGATAAAATGGAAGTGACTGAAAGCCGCAAAGAAGACACTCGTCGTGAGATTATGAATTACATTGGTGCCTTGGCTGTTGAAGGAAAAAAATTCAACTATAAGATGAACGAGCGTCTTCATAAAGCTTTAGAACTCAAACTTTTTGAAGACCAAAAAGATAGTATCAAACTGACCTCACTTGTAAGTTCTGTTGTTGATAAAGACACTCAGGAGAAAATTGATATTGTGAAAACTCGTTTGATCAAAGATTTTGGCTACGACGAAATTTCTGCAACCGATGTACTTCATTATGTGGCCAGTATTTTTGCTCGCGGAGACATCAAAAATAAGTAGGATTTATGTCAATTAGGGAAGATCAAAGCCGCTTTAAAGATATCGTGAAGGGGAAGGTGAAAGAGAACTTCCGCAGGTTTGTTACGCAAGGCGAACTTATTGGAAAGCGTGAAAATGAATTTGTTAAAATTCCGCTTCCGCAAATTGATATTCCTAATTTTCGCTACGGTCCTAAACAGCAGGGTGGAGTCGGCCAGGGGCAGGGTGAGCCCGGTCAAGAAGCTGGTGAACCCGGCGATGGACAAGGACAAGCTGGAAGCACCCCCGGAGAACATCTACTAGAAGTAGAAATGTCTTTAGACGAACTCGCTGATTTACTAGGAGAGCATCTTGAGCTTCCACGAATTCAACCCAAAGGTGCTAAATCCCTAGAGTCTTTGAAAACTAAATACTCTGGCATTGCGCCCGTGGGGCCCGAGGGACTTAGAAATTTTAAACAGTCCTATAAAAAAGCATTAAAAAGATATATTTCATCTGGAATTTACAATCCTAAAGAACCAGCCATAGTGCCGATTCGTCCTGACTTTCGCTACCGATCCTTTAAAAAGGTTGTTCAACCCCAAACGAAAGCAGTCGTCATCTACATGATGGATGTGTCGGGTTCTATGGGAGATGAACAAAAAGAAATCGTTAGACTTGAAAGTTTTTGGATTAACACTTGGCTTAAAAAACACTACCGAGGTTTAGAGACAAGATTTATTATCCACGATGCGGCCGCAAAAGAAGTGGATGAAGATACTTTTTTTAGAACCAGCGAATCGGGTGGAACTCTTATCAGCTCAGCATATAAATTAGCTCAACAGATAATTGAAACAGATTATCCTCCGCAAGATTGGAATATTTACCCATTTCACTTTTCTGATGGTGATAATTGGAGTGGTGAAGACACAAGGCTTTGCGTTCGAATGATCAAAGAATTTTTTATTCCCAATGTGAATATATTTTCTTACGGACAAGTGGAAAGTAAATATGGCAGCGGACAGTTTTTAAAGGACTTACAAAAAGATTTCCCCAACGAACCAGGACTGACTCTTTCTCAGATTGATTCTAAAGACAAAATTTTAGATTCCATCAAAGAATTTTTAGGGAAAGGAAAATAAAATGGGAATTTTAACTCCTGAACTTGAACGCGAAAGAGTTCGGATCCTTAAAGCTGCAGAAGATTTTGGTCTCGATTGTTTTGAAACAATTTTTGAACTCGTGACCTATGATCAAATTAATCAAATTGCAGCTTATGGCGGCTTTCCAGTCCGATATCCTCATTGGAAATTTGGCATGGAATACGAACATATGTCTAAATCCTATGAATATGGATTATCAAAAATTTATGAAATGGTGATTAATAATGATCCTTGTTATGCCTATTTGATGGAAGGCAATATGATGATGGATCAAAAACTTGTGATGGCCCATGTTTTTGGTCACTGTGATTTTTTTAAAAATAATATCTGGTTTGGAAAAACAAATCGTAAAATGATGGATCAAACGGCTAATCACGCTGTGCGGATTCGAAGGTATATGGATCGCTACGGTTATGACACTGTGGAAAGTTTTGTTGATATCTGCTTAAGCTTAGAAAACTTGATTGATCGTTACAGCCCCTATGTGGAAAAGACCATTGTGCCTAAGCAGCCAGAAAATCGCTCAGAAAATCCTTTGGGTTTACTTCGCGTTGATAAGCCCTATATGCGTGACTACATCAATCCACCTGATTTCGTTCAATCTCAAAAGCAAAAAGCACAGGACAAAAATTTAGCCAAACAAAAATTTCCAGAAACCGCTGAAAAAGATATTCTCAAATTTCTGATGCATTATGCTCCCCTTGAGGATTGGCAGCAGGACGTACTTTCGATCATCAGGGATGAAGCTTATTATTATTCTCCTCAGGGTATGACAAAAACGATGAATGAAGGATGGGCTTCTTACTGGCATTCTAAAATCATGACTGAAAAAATCTTAGATGATTCAGAAATCATTGATTTCGCTGATCATCACGCAGGTGTCATGGCCATGGCTCCCAATGGATACAATCCCTATAAAGTGGGAATTGAACTGATGCGTGATATTGAAGATCGTTGGAATAAAGGACGTTTTGGCCGTGAATGGGAAAGTTGTGATGACATCAAAGAGCGCAAAAATTGGGATAAAAAAACGAATTTAGGCCGTGAAAAAATTTTTGAAGTTCGTAAAATTCATAATGACGTAACTTTTATTGATCAATTTTTAACTGAAGATTTTTGTGTTCGAAATAAAATGTTTGTTTATAAATTTGATAAAAAAACCAATCGTTGGGTGATCGATACAAAAGACTTCAAAGCGATCAAACAAAAACTTTTATTTATGATGACAAATTTCGGTCAACCTATCATAAAAGTGGAAGACGCCAATTTTGAAAATCGTGGTGAGCTTTTGCTATCCCATACTCATGAAGGTATTGATATGCAGCCTGATTTTATGAACGAGACTTTAAAAAATGTTTTCAAAATTTGGCAGCGCCCAGTTAATTTAGTCACTGTGATGGAAGGTGACGGTCATTTGTATCGTTTTGATGGGCAAGAACTCGTCGATAAAAAAATAAGCACAAGTCCTTCCAATGTCTGATAAAAAGCTTGTTTACTCGACAGACCCAAAAGATATGGCACAGATGCAAAAGGCCAATCAAAAAGTGTCCCACAAAGACCAAGTGCTTTTTGACAAACTTGAAATCATATTTAAGTTGGAAAAATCAGGTCGAGGTGGAAAGACCGTTACTATCATGGAACGCTTTCCAAAAAATGAAGAGTGGTTGAAGACCTTTGCTAAAGAATTAAAAGCGAAATGTGGTGTAGGCGGCACTCATTTAATTCGTGATGATTTTGGTGTCATTGAAATTCAAGGTGATAAGCGAGACCAGCTCAAAAAGATTCTTGAGGGTAAGGGCATCAAATACCGAGGTATGTAATGGTGCCAGGTCCTGTTTACGTAAGCAGCGCGTTGTGATTCAACTAATCCCCCAAAAATAGGTTAGAATCTTTGTTCAACAAACAACAACAGGAGATTCATCATGTTAAAACTTGCTCTCACAAGTCTTCTTTTTTCAATTGCTGCCACTGCCGCTGTTAAAACAGAAAAAATAACTTACAAACACGGTTCAGAAGAACTTGAAGGATTTATTGCTTATGACGATGCTATTGCTGGTAAAAAACCAGTGGTTATTATTATTCACGATTGGATGGGGCCCAGCGAATATACTGAAATGCGCGCTCAGCAATTAGCTGAGATGGGATACTTTGCATTCGCAGCTGATATTTATGGAAAAAGTTTAAGACCAAAAAATGCTGAAGAAGCAGCAAAGGCAGCTGGATCATTTAGAAATGGTGATAGAAAATTGTTACGTGCACGTGCAAAAGCGGCTGTTGATCAAGCTTCAAAGCATGCTCAAGCGGATGGAAAAAAAGTTTCAGCTGCCGGTTATTGCTTTGGTGGAACAGCAGTTCTAGAAATGGCTCGTGCAGGTATGCCACTTAAAGGTGTCATTAGCTTTCATGGAAATCTAGGATCTGTGAATCCCAAAGATGCTCAAAAAATTAAATCTAAAGTTCTTGTGCTTCATGGTGCGATCGATCCTTATGTTTCAGCTGAAGAACTCAATGGTTTTATGAAAGAAATGAATGATGCAAAAGTGGATTATCAATTTGTTTCCTACAGTGGAGCCGTTCACGCTTTTTCTCAAAAAGGTGCAGGAAATGATCCTAAAGCAGGCGCAGCTTACAACGAAGTGGCAGATAAACGATCTTTTATCGCTATGAGAGAATTTTTAAAAGAAGTGAATTAAGAAATAAAATTCTAACGAATTTTACGAATTGGGCAGTAACCTACGCGAGGGCCAACACGAGTCGGAAAATCCCGGCAAGTGTCTGGCCTTTTTTCGTAAACAGTGCAACGTCTGGTTTTTAAATCCAAAAACCAGCAGTCTTCATTGGCCTTTTGTGAAATCATAAAAAATTCTGTGCCTTCACGGTAAGATTTCAAAACACCAGACTTAATTAATTTTTTAGCAACTTTTTTAATCGACTGATTCAACTCATCTTCAGTCGTAAGCCCTAATCGAACTAAGTCCGATGAGCGAACTTCCACCGGCATTGTGCAACAACTGGAATAGCAACCCTCACAGTCACCATTTTCATATTTTTTCCAACTGGAGGGAAAATCTTTATTCGTATTCATAACCAAATTAAGCAGGTGATTTTTTAGAGGCGATTATGCTTTTGGCAATATTTCGAATTCTATCAAATTCTTTAGAGCTTACGATCATGTTGGGTTTAAATTCTTGCTCCATGGCCAACTGATTCATTTGTTTCACTCGTTCTTTGGACGGCGGATGGGTGCTTAAAGCGTCTGCCAAGGATCTTGTAATAGGATCTTGTTTACCTTTTCCCTGTTGTTCCATTTGTAAAAGCTTGCTGTAAAAAGATCCCACATGATCTTTGTGAAAACGTGAATTCACTGAGGTTCTAAAGCCGATACGGTCAGCTTCCATCTCGTCTTCACGGGAATTGGCCATGAATCCATATTTTTGAATCAATAAACCACCACCAGCACCAGCGACAGCTCCGTACTTAGCAGCTTCTGTTAAACATTTCTGATCATTTTTATTGCATACTAATGTTCCAAGTCCATAGCCAACAAGCCCCCCAAGAAGTCCACCACCAGCTGCGTACATCCAAGTTTTGCTTTGCGCTTTTTTTGCGACTTCCATACGTTCAGCCGTGTGTCTGGCTTGGATGTGACCCACTTCATGGCCGATGACGCCAGCAAGTTCTGCCTCACTTTCGGCCAAAGCGATCAGTGGAGTTGTGATCATCACGGTTCCAGCAGGAAGCGCAAAAGCGTTTACATAGGCGACGTCAACAGCAGTAAAAGTATACTGGTAAGGATTTCCTTGAAGATTGTTAGCCGCCACAATTCGGTTACCCAGTTGAGAAACATAATTTTGAACGTCTGAATTTTTTAAGATCGGATAGTCTTTGCGCATTTGTGGCAAAACTTCTTGAGTCATCTTTTTTTCATCTTCAACAGTCAGTGAAGTCTTTTGTCCTGTGTTATCGCCTTCTCGTCTGCGATCAGAAGAAGTGCTTTGGCAACCCGCTAGCAAAAGTCCCATGGAAGATAGGAAAGCTCTTCGTCCCATTGGGGTTTGACATAGTTGTTGAAGATTTTTTTCTAGTTCTAGAAGAGCTAATTGTTGAGTTGTCATTTCTTCTTCTCCCTTTTTTTCTGAAAGAACTTTTTTAAAATGTCTGAGCACTCATCTTTCAAGATTCCTTCGAAAACTTCAATCTGGTGATTCAATCTTTTGTCATTTGCGATATTATACAGGCTACCCATGGCCCCACCCTTAGGATCTCGGGTACCAAAATAAACTGACTTCACTCGCGCCTGGAGTAAGGCGCCTGTGCACATCACGCAGGGCTCCAGGGTGACGTAAAGGCTGGCTCCAATCATTCGCCAAGCTTTGTTGGACTTAGCCGCACGGTGCAAGCATAAGATTTCGGCGTGACCAATGGGTGTGGTCAGAGTTTCTTTTAAATTGTAACCTTCGGCGATTAACTGGCCCTCAGAGTCGACTAAAATAGCCCCCACAGGGACTTCGTCTCGATCAGCTGCCTTTTTTGCCAGCAGGAGGGCTTTTTTCATCCAGAATTCAGGGTCTTGACGCATTGCAATTAATTTCCAAAGGGTGATTTATGTTGAAGTTTTTCTACAAAATTTGTTATTCCATGTCATTCTATTTTCCGGCCTCTTTCTTAGTGAGGCCGCCTAGCCACATGAGAGGTGGGTGATTGTAGTGGCCTTTACACGCGTTAAAGATTCAGAAAGTTTCGAAGGAGCTTTTCGAAGATTTAAAAAATCCTGTGAAAAAGCAGGCATCCTTTCAGAAGTTAAAAAACGTGAACATTTTGAAAAACCAAGTGTTCGTTTGAAAAAGAAATCAATCTCTGCTCGCAAAAGAGCTTTGAAAAAAACTCGCCGATTCGGTGAAACTTAGTTTTCTTATTTTACTTTCAAGGCGTTCAATTCTTAATTCGAATTGAACGCTTTTTTTTCATACAATCAAGGAGTCCTCGATGGAAATTCTACCTAAAATTATGAATGAAATCAAAGAGGCCATGAGAAGCAAAGACAGTCTTAAATTGGCGACTTTGCGGTTTCTTCAAGCGGCAATTAAAAATCGTGAAATTGAACTTCGTCCCAATCCGATTAATGACGAAGAAGTTATGACCGTCATAAAAAAATTGGTCAAACAAAGAAAAGAATCTATCGAACAATATAAAGCAGGAAACCGTCAGGATCTTGTGGATCAAGAAGCAGCAGAGCTTAAAATTCTGGAAACCTACTTACCTGCGCAAATGACAAAAGAACAAGTTGAAAAACTTGTTGTAGATGTGATGACAGCACTGTCGGCCAAAACCATCAAAGACATGGGCCCTGTCATGAAAGAAGTGCTAGCGCGCTCTGGCGGTGCTGCCGATAACAAACTTGTCAGCGAACTTGTTCGTGCAAAATTAAGTTAAACAAAATTATATAGAAGTGAGCGGCATGCGATTTTCCCAGGAATTCATAGAGAAAATCACTGATTCTAATAATTTAGTGGAAGTGATTTCTCAGTATACGCAAATGAAACGAACAGGCTCCCAATTAATGGGTCGCTGTCCCTTTCCTGATCATGCCGAAAAAACACCTAGCTTTTCAGTCTCTGAATCCAAACAGGTTTATCACTGCTTCGGTTGTGGTAAATCGGGAAACATCTTTTCTTTTCTCAGGGATTACCAAGGTATGGGTTTTCCTGAGGCTGTCGAATACTTAGCGGACAGATCGGGAATCGCAATGCCAGTCCCTCAGTCGCCAGTTGCACAAGATGCCGAAGAAAAACAGCGCGAACGAAAACGGCAAATTTCTGAGGCCAATAAATTAGCCACTCGTTATTTCGTCGATATGTTTAAAAAACTTCCAGCCCAGCACCCCGTGCGTGAGTACGTAAAAAAGCGTGGCTTGAGCTCAGAAACTCTTGAAACTTTTCAAATTGGATACGCAGGTTCTGAATGGGACGGACTTGTTAACCACTTGAGTTCTAAATCCATTGCCAAAGAAATTTCTGAGGCCGCTCAGTTGATTCGTGCCAAGCAAAGCGGTGGTGGATATTTTGATTTATTTCGAGAGCGATTAATCTTCCCCATTCAAAATCATTTAGGCGACTCCATTGCCTTCGGTGGGCGAATCATTTTTGAAGGTCAACCCAAGTATCTGAACTCACCGGAAACACCTGTTTTTTCAAAAAGTCGAACCTTGTACGGTCTTCATCACACCGCAAAATTTATTAGGTCTGAAGACCTCGCCATTGTAGTTGAAGGCTATATGGATGCTGTTTCGTTGTACCAAGCGGGCATTCAGAATGTTGTGGCAATTATGGGGACTGCTATGACCTCTGATCACTGTCGCATGCTGAAGCGTATGACAAATCATGTGCTTGTTTTGTTGGATGGTGATGCGGCCGGGCAAAATGCGGCAGAAAGATCACTACCTGTTTTGCTTGCGCAAGGACTTTACCCTCGTGGTCTTGTGTTACCTGATGGGCAAGACCCAGATGATTTCGTCAAAACCGAAGGTGTTGAGGTTTTAAAACAGAAGATTCAGAAATCTGAGGATCTTTTTAAGATTGTTTTGAAAGATTGGATGAAGTCCTACATCGGTGAAGCTCAACAAAAAGTACAGCTGGCTGACCGAGCGAGGCCTGTATTTGAGCAAATGTCAGACCTACGATTGAAAAAACTTTACGTTCAAGAGCTTGCGCAGCAAATGCAAGTTCATCCAAATTGGTTGGTAGAAGCTCTTGGTGGACGCACACAATTATCAAAAACTCCAACCATAGCAGGGAATTCTTTAGCCTCAGCAAATCCTGTGCCTACAAAAAATGACAGTGGATTCGAAATTGAGTTGAAATCAGCACCTAGTGTAGAGCAAACACTACTGGCACTAGCAATCAAATCTCGTGCCAACTTTCAAATATTTTCTGAAAGCAAAGTGGAAAGTTTCATTACTAGTTTAGGAGTGAAAAGTGTGCTTGAAATAGCATCAAACCTCTCTAGACAAGGGCCTGAAAAATTTGATAGGTTGCTAAGTCTGCTTGTTTCAAAAGTTGATGCACCAGATATTTTGTTTTTTAACGATCAAATTCATTCGTTAGGACACGTGTTCGGGACCAATCAAAACAGCACAGCAGAAACAGAAATAACTGAAGAAGAACTCACTCTGGATAAGGAAACTCAAATTTTAAAAGATGCAATTCGACGAGTAAGAGAAACGGGACTGCGAGATCAATTAAAAAAATTAGCTCTCGAAATGAAAGAAAATCCTAAAGCTGACACAGTTGAAAGAATGCAGAGACTCCAGATTGAAATGCGAGAACTAAAAGATAAATAGATTTTAAGTAACTAAGGGGCAAAGAATGAGTCAAAAATCTGGAATCAAAGAATCACAAAAAGTTCTGACACTTGCAGAACAAGAAGCTTTGATTAAAGAAGAGATCCAAAAGTTCGTAAAGCTTTCGAAAGATAAGCCATTTTTCACAATGGAAGAAGTGAACGAACTTCTTCCACCTGAATTTATTGCAGCAAGTGTGCTTGATACTTTCATGCATGGCTTAGAAGCGAACAGCGTTGTCATCAAAGATACGACTGAAAATAAATCAGGTGAAGACGGCGAAGCCTTCCTTGGTAACGCAGATGATAAAGACGAAGAAGCTGATGAAGATGAAATTGCAGAAGCAGAAGACGTCAAAGGCAATGACCCTGTTCGCCTTTATTTAAGAAAAATGGGTTCCGTTTCATTGCTCACCCGTGAAGGTGAAGTGGAAATCGCTAGAAGAATTGAAAAAGGTGAGCGAGAAATCGTTCGTGCTATTTTGATGTCTCCGCAGGGAACATGGGAAATTATTAATCTTGGAAAACGTCTTGATGAAGGTCGTATCAAGGTAAAAGCCATTTTCCGTGGACTAGAAGATGAAAACGTTCAGTATGATGAAAAAGAATACATCGATAAAATTCATCAACTGATTGGTATTGTTACCACTTATCAAAACGAAACTCGCAAGTTTTTCGAGGTTTTAAGAAAAGAAGACATTACTCAAGCTGTTCGTGAAAAGACAACGGCTGAACTTCGTGAAATCAATGAAGTGTTAATGGCAAATTTTGAAAGCATTAACTTTAATCGAAAAACTATCAATCGCATCGTGATTAAGTTTAAAAACTTAGTGGGTCGCATGGGAACTCTTCGTAGTCGCATCAAAGAAGGTGTGACTCGAACATTCTCTAAAGATATTCCAACTATGATTGATAAATTAAAGTTGATCGAAAGTAATGAAAAAGAAATGCTCAAGTCCAACAAGGACACAGGTCTTTCTTATAATAAATTCCGATCTTATGTGTTCCAAGCCCAAGACTCTCAACGTCGTCTTGAAAGACTGGCGTCTGATACAGAAATGAATTTCCGATGGATCCAGGACACCTACACTGCCATTTGGAAGGGCGAGCGGGAAGCCGACGCTGCAAAATCAGAACTCGTTGAAGCTAACCTTCGACTTGTGGTTTCTATCGCTAAAAAATACACCAACCGTGGACTTCAGTTCTTGGATTTGATCCAAGAAGGTAACATCGGTTTAATGAAAGCCGTTGATAAGTTCGAGTACCGTAGGGGTTATAAGTTTTCCACTTATGCCACTTGGTGGATCAGACAAGCCATCACTCGAGCGATTGCGGATCAGGCTCGTACAATTCGTATTCCTGTGCACATGATCGAAACGATCAATAAGCTTGCTCGTACGAACCGCTATTTGGTTCAGGAATTAGGCCGCGAGCCCAACCCTGAAGAAATCGCAGTGAAAATGGACATGCCGGTTGAAAAGGTTCGTAAAGTTCTTAAGATCGCAAAAGAACCTATTTCACTGGAAACTCCAGTGGGTGAAGAAGAAGATTCTCACTTAGGGGATTTTATTGAAGACAAAAAGGTCATCAATCCCTCCGAAGCCATCGTGAATCTGAACCTGGCAGAACAAACACGCCGTGTTCTCTCCACGTTGACTCCTCGTGAAGAAAAGGTTCTTCGGATGCGATTTGGTATCGGTGAAGAATCCGATCATACTTTAGAAGAAGTGGGACAGGATTTTAACGTGACTCGTGAACGTATTCGTCAAATCGAAGCCAAAGCGCTTCGTAAGTTGCGTCACCCAAGTCGTTCGAATAAGCTTAAGACTTTTGTAGATTCGTGAATTTAAGAAGTGGGGAGCTAGCTTAGTTGGTTAAAGCAGCCGGCTCATAACCGGCGGATCGGGGGTTCGAGTCCCTCGCTCCCTACCATTTATCAAGCTGTTCGAACCAGCGTCATAAACAAAGTTCGGTCTTAAATGTAAAATTTGAGAAGTCTCCAAGTTCCTGTGAAAAACAGGCAGTGGAGACGTGTATTTTTTTTCTGGCACGAGCGAGTCTAATTGGGAGCGAGAGCCCGTTGTAAGGGCAAGCTCTCGCTTATAGTGGCTTTCTCCAACAAGGAAATACACCTCAACCTCTTCGCCATTGATAATGATCTTATCCACCACCTTTTGGATGATGGCGGTTTTAATTTGAGGATCATTTTCATTAGTCAGCATTTCTTCGATCACTGAACGAAAGATTGAAAAATCGTTAACCTCAACGACTGAGGTATTCAATTTAAGTGATGTCTTAAGTTGTTTGATCTCATCTTCTAGGGATTGCTTTTGTAATGAAAGCTTTTCCATCTGATCAAATACTGGCTTAGGATCTACGGACTTTGGCAAAAGTCCGAGTCTTTCACTTAAGGACTCTAGCTGCATATTAATTTCGTAGACCCTGTTGAGTTTTCTTTCGACCTCCTTTTTAGGTGTGTTATTTTCAGAAAGATTTTTAGCTTCTAAAAGAATTTCCGTAAAAAAACCTGGCACCAGTAAAAAGTCTTTCACTGCCTTCCAGACAAGGGGCTCAAGCTTATCTGCTAAAAACCGTTGTGGGTTACATCGAGTACTTTTTTTGTCGCTCACACATTCAAGCTTTGCAGCCCATACATGATCATAGTAGGCGATCTTGCCTCCATTTCCATGAGCAGACTTACCCGAGAGTCGATGACCACATTGGCAATGTAAAAGGCCTGACAGCAGGTAAGGATACCTTATAGGAGAAGACTTTTTACGAGACTTGTTTGATTTTAAGATCTCACCTACGCGCTTAAAAACTTCTTCATTAATAATGGGCTCCCATTGAGCCTTGGTCTCACTGGTTTTTCCATTCTCAGAGTATTCACGTACTCCTATATAGATTTTATTTGTAAGCATTCGGTACAGAGACTCAAGCATGACGTGACCCACGCGAGTCTTACCGCCACCCTCTCTTTTTCTGATTAATTGAACTTCTCTGGTATTTAAAGCCTTTGCAGCTGCTGACAATGTGCCTTCTGCTAGAAAGGTTTTAAATATATCCCGTACGGTCTCAGCTTCTGTTGGAACGACCTCTAGTCTACCATCTTTTTTATCGCCTACGCGATATCCTAGCGGCACACTGCCACCATTATAAAGACCACGCTTGGCGCGACTTAAAAAATTCGCTGAAATTCTTTCACCGATTTGTTTGCGTTCAAACTGAGCTAAGTTTGCGACCAGGTACATGGAAAAAGACCCAACGGCTGTTGATGTATCAAAGTTGTCTTTTAAAGAGTGGATCTTACAATCCATGTCTTCAAGCATTTCAACTAAGACCGCAAAATCTTTAATTGAGCGTGTGAGTCTTGAAAGCTCTGTTATTAAAATCATATCGATCTTATCATTTCGAATATCTTCAAGCATGCGTTGGAACTGTGGTCGATTGGTGTCTTTAGCCGAAATCCCTGCATCACAATACAGTTCGATAATTTCACCAAAGTTTTCAAAAGAGTTTTTGTGTTTTACAAACTCTCTTAATCGGCACTCTTGAGATTTGATCGATCCTTCGGGATTTCCGGCCTGTTCTTCCGTTGAGACACGGATATAGAGACCAATTTTGTAGCTACTTTTAGATTTTTTAACAGTTTTCATTTCGACACCGCCTTTTTAAATTGAATTTTTCCCAATTCATTTAAAGCGGATTCAGTGGAATTTTCTTTAGCTTGGACTTGCTGGCAGAGTCTTTTATATAAAACTTCTCCTACTTCAGCAAGTAATTGCTCAAAGTGTTCATCACTAACTTTTGTTTTTCTAGGGTTTACTAGGTGAGGCTGCCATTTGGATTTTCCCATTAGCTTCTCCCAAAAATGATCATTATGTTGTGCGCCGTGTATCGGATTAGATCGTTGGCTTAATTTTTTTAGCTACTGATTGGTCTGTAGTAGTGTTTGGTGGTTTGGTTTCTTGTTCATGCGCATTTCGGGTTCTTTTTTTCGAGGGCTGTTTATTCACAGTCAACAATGAGTTTCTGAAGACTGTCAGTTCATCAAAGCTCATCTGATTTCCTTTTTTCTTAGCTTCTTTAAGTTTATGCATAGCCCATCCGAGCCAGCGAGCCTCATCGTAATAGCGTGTTGCAATTGAGTGTACTTCTTCGCTGCTAAGACTAACAGCATGGCTAGCAATCAGACAGTTTACTAAGTCAGCCTTAGATATCTTAACAAGTCCGTCCGCTTTTTGATTGAACTCATCAACCCAACTTTGCAAAAGGTGAGCCTCAGGTTTTCCTAAAATCACGCGGTCAACAGTTGAGGGGTCTTTCTCTTTACTTGGTTTGGTACCATTTTCATTTTCCATATTAAATCTCCATAAAAGAAAACCCCTCAAGAAGTGAGGGGTTTAAAAGTGTCTAAACTATTTTCGAGATTTGAAGTTTTACCGACTCCAGACGGATTCATTTTCAAGTAAATATTTATAATGACCGTCGCGGTACACCTTGCCGCCGTCCTCGATGGTGGGTGGCACCCAGATTTTTCTCACAACTGGTCGTGTGAGCTTGGGAGCATCGGTTTTATTATCTACTGTTACCATCTTGGGTTTTGATGTGCAGGAAGCAATCATCAGCAGAAATAGAAGTGTAATAAATAAGCGAAGCATAAAGGGATCTCCTACATATTAAAAAATGTAATTATGTTCCTGGACCTTTAGGTGTCAGGAGATTTAGGGGGTCAAGTGAGGTTCCTAAGTAGTTGGGTTTATGGGGACTTTTCTTGCTTTCCAGATAAATAGCCATTGATTGAAATTGGTGGCTTTCTAACGTGGTCTTGACGGCTTCTTGACTAAGCCCTTGACCTAACAAATCGCAAACAGTTTTTCCGGTCAGTTCTCCCCATAGAAATGGCGCTGACCATCCATATTTTTGTACATCTTCTTTTAAAATAAAATGATGCATCATAGGGCGCAAACGTCGAACTGCTGTAATCTGTCTGGTTATTTTTTTAATAATACTTTCATTTTCACAGAGCCACAAGACCCAGTTGATTTCCTCGGTTTGGTCTAAGTAGTGAATCATTTCTTCGTATCGTGAATCAGATTTGGCTGAAAGCTCAATTTCAAAAGCCACGACCTCAAGTGAATTGCCTTTTTTAATTTTTGTGAGCCCATCAGGAATATGCGTTTTAGTTTTCGGAACCCAATCCGGAAGATCAGAAATTTCTCTGGCTGTGAATTCTTGTTCTGAAACTATCTCAACCGAAGAAGGGATTCCAAATATAAAGTCACCAAATTGAAAAACTAAAGCCCAGTAATCATGAAACAACGCCTGAGGTTGATAACGTGCTTGTGTTAACCCTAAAGAGCCATCATTTAAGTATTGAAACCCCTTTCTAGTAAGCGTCCAAAACGATATAGTACTTTCTGAGCTTGAGACTTCTTTGATATAGTTATCATTGTAGAGACGTCGTATGATTTGATAAAACTTCCAAAAGCTTCTGTTGGGAGCTAAGGCGTACTTTAAAACCATTATATTAGAAAGTTTCCACTTCCAAAGAAATTTAAGAATTTTCACGTCGAGGCTCGTAAGTACTCGGTGTGAAGGCTTTCTTTTCATTTTCAAGTATTGCTCCTTTTTTTGTCAGATCACTTGATTGAAAATAGGTGTTCTTTCTTTTATTGGCTTTGTCCAAATCTTCTTGAGACAAAAACGGCGCTTGGATTTCAACCTCGTAAGATCCGTGTTTCCAAATGCCGCGTCCTGGAAATTCAGCGTTCAAGTCTGAAGCATGGGCGTTTCCAAGAACAACAACACTTTGACTAAAGTGACTGACTGGAAAGCAAACAATTCCTGGCAAATTGGCTTTAATCGTGGGATCAAGGTTTTTATGATCTGGTTTTTGAACACCTATCACAATGTGAATGCCAACAGCACGACCTAGGCGAGTGAAGCGGTTAATCCGTGATTGTATTTTTGCAAGACGACTTTTATCTGGGTTTGAAACTGAAGGTACAATTTCCGCAGCCTCATCAACCACAATAAGAATTCTTTCCCATTTATCTTTTGAGCTGCTTTGTTTTTGATTGTACTCATCAATATTTTTGAATCTTCCTTTTGCAGCCAAAGACATACGAGTTTCAAGCTCTGTGGTGATTTCCGAAAGTCGATCATCTACTTGTGGGATTTCGCTTAAAAGCTCAATGCGATCAAATCCTTGGAAAACTTGGTTTTCCATTCCACCTTTCATATCGATAAAAAGAACGCGTAAATGCGGATTGTTCAAAGTTAAAATTGAAATCATGGATCTGATAAATGTCGATTTTCCTGATCCAGTTTCACCAGCCACAAGATAGTGTGGGATTTTCTTTAAAGAGGCTTTTATCTCACCATCAAGAGACTTACCTATAGGGAAAGAAAAATCTTTATATTTCCAAAGATCATCAAGCGTCCAGCCCTCAGGCATTCGTTCAAGAGAATACATTAAATCGACAAACTCAAAATTGCCTTTTGGATTTTCAATTTTAGACAAAGAAACATTAAGACCAGCCTCCAGATAGTCTTTACCTTCACGAAACTTTGAAGATGGAATCCCAAAGGACCTAAGGCGCAGCTTTCGACTGGTAGAGCCTACGGGATGGTCAAATACAAAAACTGGGAACTCTTCTAGCTTTGTTTTTAGACCTGCTTGCAAGAAAACACGGTCTAATTTCTTTTGAAGATTTTTTCTTATAAAAACCTGCTTCAGTCCCCACAAATGAAGACCAGAGATCAAAAGCCATAGACCAAAAAACATTGCTAGATTCTGAGATTGTGGAAGTTGTCCTCCGTATTTTTTAATAAAATGACTGAAGACTTCAAAATACTGCAAAAAACTTAGCATGCATCCTAGGAACACAAGCTCAATAAGCGGTATGGACTTTTCCCTCAAGCCTCGAAACACTTCTATGAAAGGATCGAAGACAAAAATTTTCAATGGCAGGATTAAATCCTGAATATCTTGAGCTAAATTGACTTTCTTTTTTTCCAATTAAAACTCTCCTAATCATTTGTATCATTTCCAAAAATGACAATGACGGGGGTTTCTGCTTTTACTTCGATTCGTGCTTGTTCATTTCTCATGGATTCAAGCATTTGCTTGCCTTGCTCTGATGTTGCAACTCCAACGCCATTTAAAGCGGCGTCACGCACACTGGGTTTTGCTTGAGGTCCAAAGATATTAACTGAGTTATTTGATTTAAGGCCATCAGCGAGGCCGCCTAAAAAAATTAAACCTGAGCTTGTTGCGATCTTAAAAGCCATGTCGGAGACTTTCTTCCCTTTAAGTCCCACCATGCGATCTTTACTATCAAAAACTTGTGCCTGAATTTCCTGCTCTGACTTATCTGGCAAGATTGCCTTTTTAAAGCGAATAAAAAGTCTTTCGTCACTGGAAGTACCTTGGCCAAATAAAACGGTTCTAGCTGGAAGAACAACCTCACTATCCACAATAACGGAGTCTTTAAGTCTAGCAACGACAGTGCCATTAGTTCCACCGCTTGATAAAATGGCCAGAGCTTCAGTGCCAGTTGGCACGCCTCGCATTGAGGAAAGTTTGATGGCCTGAAGTCTTTTAATCGCAGGAGAGGATTGTCTGTTCAAGAGTCTCTGCTGCTCGTTAATTTGATTCTGTTGTTTCTTTGGATCAAAGGCAGGAATTTTCAAGTTGGCATCAGGGCCGCCGAAACTTATTCTTGGTCCTTCAATTGAAATAGACATTTTTGTCGCAGAATCATTTACTCCAGAGAATATTTGCAGAGCTGCTGCTATTGTAGCTAAACAGCATACGAATACCTTCAGTGCGAGAGGGGAAACTCGCTGTTTATGGCCTTCGTGGATGAGGCCATAAAACTTTGTCCTCCATGAGTGCGAGCTTACCCATTCAGCGCTATCTTGTTCAAAGTCATTATTCACTGAAACCTCACTTCAAACTGTTTTTCTGCCGGGTCTCGGACAAAAATGATGTCGTCGCCACCACTCGGTACTGTTGTAAGGTCAAGGTTGCATCGTCTTTCTTGTAAATAGACGACGATGTTTGTCCTAGCCCGTGGACTTAAGGATTTAATATTCAAATCATTTCGAATTTTCTTGAAATCAAAAACAGCCTCTCCTGGTAATACTTCCTTTGGTGCCACTGGAAAATTTAGAGTCGTAATTCGCCCAAAAGTAACTCGGACTCTTTGTACCTTCTCGTCTGTGCAGAGAATTGTTTTTTCATCCTTGCGCGGCTTCATAAGAAGAATCTTTTTGTCTTCAGAGGTAGGAACTTTCACAAAAGATGGCTTTATTGTTTCAAGTTTCTTTTTAGCTTCAGCTTTTCCTGAAAAGAATAAAAAGCAAAGAACCACGGCTAAGACATGAACATAAAAAAGTAAAATTACATTTTTATTACTCATTTATTCTCCTTATCTTTTATTTTTTCATTGCTAATTAAGGGCTGAACATCCGTGAGTAAAAGACCATAAGGATTGGAATCTGTACGTGTGATCTTTGCAATTTCAACTTTAAGTGGAAAGCGTAAAACAGTTCGTACGTCTCCTGTGGAAATAAAACGATCAGCATCAACATTCAGAACTCCTTCTTCTGTAAGATCAACTTGATTCAAAAATATTTTCTGAACGAGTTTTTGCTTTGAAAGTTCTGTTTGCTCACGAGTTCTTGCCGTTAGTTGATCAGAAGTTAATAACCTAGATTCTTCTGAGTCAGAGTTAAATCTCTCCCTAAGAGCCATCTCAAGGAATCCTGCTATTTCTTCTTTTGTTGGTGCAGCATTAGCGAGCGTAAGGGATCTAGAAAAACAGGCTCTCTCGATTATAAGTGGATCTTTCATTGAGGCATACAGAATGCCAGAGCAAAGAACTACAGATAGGACTAAAAGACCAATAACGGAAAAACGTAAAACTTGATTCTCTTTTTCTAGAGAATCAAGTGCGACATGAAATCTCATGGCGAACTCCTTTTTAAAGTGGTTAAAATAAAAGCTAGTGATATCCGTCCATAGAACGGGAGCCTTCCGGTGATGTTTTCCCTTTTGGCCGTCTCTGCTGTTTTGAGTCTAGGGCTTTCCTTAAGCTTTCAGTCATTAGCTTGCTTTTTATAAGAGCTGTGGCAGGAGCCGCTACAACTCGAGAAAAAGCTTTATTGCCGACTTCTCCTGCAACTGAAGAAACACCTCCATTTAAGAAGCTTGCAGTAATTCTTGGTGTCATTAGAATTGAAAAAGCCAACATCAGGTTTAAAATAATGACAGTCAAAAAGTCGATTCCATGTTCTGTCTTGTTAATATCTGAAAGGGCCATACTCCATAAGAGAGCCGACATTACACACCAGACAATTTTCCAGGCGCAAACTTCTATAATACTTTTAAAAAGCATTGAAGTAGCACTCGCTGTTATTGGAAAAACGTAGAATGCTATCAGTAAAGGGCTAAAAACATAAATCAACATCCACGAATAAAGAAAAAATGCATCTGCTAGGTAAACGCTAATGTAGAAAAAGAAAAAGCTTAAGTACGAGATCAAAATCATGACACTATCTTTGATAGAAACCCAGCTCCAGCTCATTTCACCGAATTTTTCACTTAATCTTTCAAGTAAATGTTTAAATTCTAGAAACTGTCCAATTTCTTTAGTTATAGCGTCTGTAATCAGGGCAAGAGTGTTCATAATTTCAGGAATTGCAACTAGAAGCATGGATGCAATAAACACTCTTGCAACCAGCTGCGGAAATTGCGGCGTATTACCTAGCGACATTTTAAAAAACTCTAGCACAATGCCAATGATCAAAAATGTTGTGACTAAAACAAAAAACATATTTGAAAAGATCGCGTGAAGTGTTTTTGCTTCAGTGGCAAGCCAGTTCATATCCATATTTAAAACCTCGGGAATTCAAAATTGATATTTTTGTTTTTCATGGCAGCTTTTAAAGCTCCTGATTGATCTAGGTAAGCACGAGTGTCGTCTTTCTCCTTTTTATTTTGTACAGCTAGGGTTTGAGCCTGGATTTTCATGGCTTGTCCCTGTGCTTGTATTTGCCGACTCATGACATGGACCATAACACCGAGTGATTGAGCCGTTAGTTTAGCAGCTCCACCAGGTGAGACATCGTGGGAGTAGGACTTAATCGTTTCAGCGAGTTTATCGAGTTCCTGTGAGTAGTTATAAAGCTGATTATTCAAATTCAAACTTTCAGCTACTACAGAGTCCGTTTCTAGTTGAACTTTTTCATTTGGTGAATTTGTCACAATTCCGTAGACACTTTGTAGGTGTCCGACGATTTGAGCTGTGCGCTTTAAATCATGGTAAAGACCTGGATCAATATAAGGGCCAATAGAATCAACAACCTTTAAGGAGTCGTTGATTCCACGATTGATGTCTTTTAGTAGTCCTAGGGTGTCTTGGCCGCTCTGAACAATTCTTTGCATTTCTATTAATTGCTTAATAGCGTTTGCTAGAATCTGTGTGAGTACCACGACATCACCGCCAAATAAATCTGCACGTGCAAGCTTTGGGACTGAGAATGAAAGCATAGCTAATACTGAAAAAGTTAATTTTTTGATACGACTCAACTAGGCTCCTTTCTTCCACAAAGCCCCATGTGGATGAGATTTACTTAAAGTTTTCATAATTGAAAGATCATCAGCTTCTGGCATTTCGGCTTTTAACTTATTAATTAAAACCAAATCGCTGGGATCTGTTGTAGCTAGCCAGTATTCAAGTGGTGTTGATTCAATTCTCACGACAACTTTTTGATTTTCAGCCATAAGAAAGCTTTCCGAGTAGACACCTTTCTCAGCAGTTAAACTTGCAACAAGATCCATTTCTCTTTCATTAAGCTGCAAGGCTTTTTGTAGAGAGGCTGGATCTGATCCTTTTTGACGTAAGATCCACTTAATAGAGCTATTAGGCATGACAGCCGAGGCAATCTTTGAATCGGCAAAGTCAGAAATTGTTTGTGAAATGGCGACAGCACTTGCTCGATATTTTCTGAATGTTCGAAATACAGGACCAATGAAAGCTGCACCTTCTTCGCTCTCAAGTAATTTCCAACATTCATCAAAAATCACGAACTTAAAGGTAGTTCTGTCTTTTTGAACTTCTCGCCAAATCAAATCCGTGATCAAGAATAAACAAACTGATTGCAAGTCTGGATAGTTTTCCAAATCTTTTAAATCAAAACACACCACATCGGCTTTAAGCGACACCGTAGAATCTCGGTCAATGAATTTACCAAAAGGTGAATCTCCACACCATAAAGATAAGATTTTACCGACCCGGCGAATTTCTGGCTCACTGTGGTTGATTAATACTTCACGCAGATCTGATAGGTGACTTTGAGATCCGTTCTTTATCAGATTTTGCACAGACTTTTCAATCTCAGCTTTTTCCAGTCGCCCTAAAGATTTATCATTTTCCTTAGACATAATTTCAACTAAGGAGGACACAAGTTTGATTTTTTGATCTAAAGCTTCATGATCATTTGTATCCATCCCGTCAGTGTCTAAAGGATTAATAGAAAGTCCTGAATTAATGCCGAGTCGGATATACTGGCCACCCAAAGTTTCGCACAATCTTTTGTAAGATCCTCCGATATCCAAGATAAAAATTTTTGGTTTCATCTTAAGATTTTGAGCAAGAAGCACATTCGTTAAGAATGACTTACCTATGCCACTACCCCCGGAAATTAGCTGATTGGAATTCCCTAAGCTCTGGGAGAAGACATCAAAACCTACTATACCGTCAGCACGATTGCGCAAAAGAACTTGCGGAACCTCATGACCAGTCCAGCTTCCGTAAATAGGCAAGAAGTCAGCAAGGACAGAGGTATTTATTTTAATACTACGTTCTTTTATTTTTACTTGAGGGATCGCAAACTCAGTAAAAATATCAAAGGCCGCAACTGTTTCAACCATTCCCTCGGCCCCTGAAAGCGTTCGTAAAAGTGCGAGAGTGTCAGAGACTTGCATTTCTAGATTGTCTTCAGATTTTGAGCGCAAAAGAATTTGCATGGAGAATCGGAAAACGCGCTCTGAGCCTTGAATCATCTGTTCAAGTAAGGCTTCAATATCTTGGAGTTTTGCCTGTGACTCTAAATCGGAGACACCTTTTTTGCCGACAGTTGAAGCATAGGCAAGTCGGCGCTGGGTTTGAAGGCTCGCCCTTTCTTTCTCCTGATCTAAAACTTCAGCAGTTAGATAAAGCCTCGAGTCGAACGGCAGGTCTGAAAGCATAGAGGCCATTGCCGAGAAACTGGTTTCAGGTAACATCTTGAGAGAAATAACTTTGTGATAAAACTTGCCTAAGACAAAATGGTCTAACCCCACAACGCAATCAGTGAGAATAATTTCATCTCGTACATCTTGAGATGAGTTCATTTGTACCCCAATAGCTCTATCGGGGTTCCATTGATTATAGGCAATCTTTAAAACTTCTTCGTCTGAAAGCCTTTTGGCTGTAAGTCCCAGATTGGAGAGGCCTTGCTCGATATTTAAAGCCATGCGCTCAAATAAAGAAATCTCTTGTTCTAAAACCTTTTCGGTTAAAGAAGAGGGGCCTTTAATAAGTCCACCAAAGCCTTTGCGTTCACGATTTGTGATCATGGGTTTTCTTAGGAGTAGATACAAATTACTTTTGGGGAGAAGGCCGTCCTTATCCAGCTCTCGAAGTTTTTTTACACGTTCTGAAGTCAGCTCCACCGTTAAAGCGTCGCTGTCTGGGGCAAGGGTGTTTTCATGCGCCTGGATAATGGCTTCGTTTCCTGAAACAACTTCTTGTACGATTTGGAAGGTGAGTCCAGGAGGAAGTCCGTTCAGAAAACTCTTAATGTTTGATTTGATCAAATTTATTTGATCGTCCGTAGAAACCTCAATATCTAGTGGTGAAAGTTTGAGAACTGTTCCAAGCGTTTGGTTGCGAAAGACCATAACGCCGGCTTCAAAACCCCATAGATCAAGTTTCCGGCTCAAAGCGGAATCTAGCACGAGGGACTCCTTTATTTTTAATTTTTAGAAATTCATTTTTTTCGGCTAACGGAAAGGCTTTGAAAATTCCTGGGCTAATGTGATAGCGGACCCAGTGTAAAAGGTAGTTTTCTGCTTTTCCTGTTTTCATTAATCGCAACAACAGTCCCAAAAGAGCAGTGGGTCCAAAGGTGAAGAAAAATTTAAGTTCAGCAGTTGCAAAGATAAAATTAAGAACACAGAGAAGCAGACTTAATGTAAAAAGATCTGGTAATTCAAAGCCAAGAATAAGCGTCTTTTTTTCGAGGCATTTATAAACCTGTGATTGTTCAAGCAAAAATCCTCCCTTTACTGAATGAGCCCACGCAAGAAAGAAACTATTGAGCTTGCTCCAAAGCCGACAAGGGCCCCCACAATAGCTAAAATTAAATGGTTTCGAGCGTTGGCATTTCCAGTTAGATAGCTGAATCCAGCAAAGACAAATCCCAGAATCGCCACGAGTGGCAGTATTGTTCCGACAAGTTTTGTTTGAATTGTCATAAGCGAGGATTCAACTGAAGCACTGGCAATAATTGGCATTGCACAAATAAGAATTAAGACAAAAGCACGAAATACTTTCTTTTTAGAAAGCATATAGACCTCCAACTTTTAAAGTAATCAGAAATGAAAAAGGCCGAAGAACACTCTTCGGCCTTTAGAAATGAAAAGCATTGATTGTGTATTTAGGCGACTTCACCAAATTTCGTAGGCACTCCGTTATCGTAATGATAATCAGCTGGAACCAGTTGAATGTAGAAATGTTGACCGATGTCAGGAAAACTGAGCTCAATCACTTTTTCATTCGAGGCTTTATACCCAGATCCGACACGGTGAAAGAATCTATAACCACCATCCTCTTTTCTAGCGCGTCCAGAAAAAATGATATACTCAGGAAATCCAGACCAATTCTTTGCTAAGAAAAAAGTAATTCCAGGTAAAATACGCAGGTGAATTGTCATGTGGTCCTGACCCTCAGCTTGGTATGCAGAGCCCACAATACGGTTACTAATCGCATTTTCACTTTTTTCTGATGTGATAAGAAACCGTGTTTTTAAATTAAGATCTTTATTTAAATTCATTTTTACCCTCATATTTTTTTCGTTCAAGTTCTTCAAAGCGTTCCCAGTCCAGATCTGGAGTTGAAAACCATTGACATAAAATTGCGTATAATTTTTTTAGTAGTCGCACATTGAAATCCTTTGTTGTCTTTTTTCGAGTAAGCGGCACATTTCATTTCTGAGCTTTGTAAGAGCCTCATCAATCACGCGGTCTGTGTGTTCCCAGGTGAACCCCATTAGATCTGCGACTCTTGCAATGGGTAGGCATTCCCAAAAACGTAGAAAGATGGCTTTGCGCTCTAACTCATTTAAATTTTTTAAACTGGCCTCTAGAGCTTGGTGATAAAAATCCACTGGCATTGCAAGATTCGATGGTGACGTTACAATTTCTTCTTTTAAGGCGCGCATTTTAATTTTTTCCTTCCATGAGATCACTTGAGATAACTCCCTTCCAGGTCCTTGCGGTAAATCTCTTTAATTTCTTCATCTCGGCTAATTGGAAGGTCTGAATTTTCACACCCTCCTATAAGGTAGCTGGAAGTGTGTAGGGCATTTTCGAGTAAGTCCCTGATTTCATTCAGAGAATATTTTTTTATTTGCTGGATGCGACCAAAGGATAATTTCTCGATTTCAGCTATTTCGCGGAGTGATTTATTTTCCCAAAAGTGTAGACGTAAGACTTTTTGAGCACGTGTATTAAGTTTGTTGATGGCGCTGTGAATTTCTTTTTGAATAGGTTCACTCAAAGAACTAGGAGGTCCCCACGTTGGCTCCACTTCTTCTTCACATAGTGAAGCGTATTTTGATGTAAGGACTTCGGCTTCTGGTAATTTGGTATCAACTGTAGAGTCTAAAAACTTTTCCCAGATTTCCGCTGACCATTTTTTTGAAATGGTTTTGATTTTACTGTCAGGAAAAAGATTTCCATTTTGATCGAGCCAAGGTTTTGTTGTGTTCATTTGATTTCTCCATTTTTTTGGTCTCGCGTAATTGCGAGATGGAGAAGGTTCATTGCGAAAAGTAGGGAGGTGTGCCTAAGTGAGCATAAGTTTTTGAAATGATAAGAATTTTTTGGATATTTTGATGCGTGACGGATTTCCGTCATGAGATAGAAAACGACGGATAGTCGTCAGATGACGACGAGAACACGTCATTTAGTTAGAAATAGGAAGTTTGATAATAAAAAAGCTCACTGATTTTTTAATCAATGAGCTTTTTTATTATCATTTTTGGAGGGATTTAATTCGTTAAAAAAATTCGTCAAGTTTCCTGTAAAAAAAGACTTTGTCGGAATCAAGACCTTTAACAAGGCCGTATGATTCCAGGAACAATTTGGTATTAGGTTCTGCAATATTTGATTTAAAGCTTCGTAAAAAAAGTCCAATATCTTGATAACGGTCCGCTATGCCGGCGCGCCCCCAATCAACTAATCCAGTAATGCGGCCGTCTTGAAAAATGATATTCGGAAAACAGTAGTCTCCGTGTGTGAAAACAAGATCTTCTTTAATATCCTGTGATAATTCTTTAAAAAGGAATTTAGCGGACTTCCCTTGATTAACTGAATCAAAGTCACTTTCATCAACAAGTCCTTTCTCTAAATTAATTGATGCTAACTTTCGCGTTACTTCTAAAGTGCGATTAAAAGGACAAGAACTAATATCCAATGTGTGAAGGGTGCGGAGGAATTCGGCACCAAGCCGCATACAATCATCCGGTTTTAGGCCGACAGTTGCATCGGATAAGGGAACGCCAGATATCGCCGTTTGCAAAGAATAAGTTTGAGTATCATCATAGACCAAGGCAACTTTTGAAGGTACGGACACGCTTCGGCCAGCGAGCCAATGTAAAATTTCCGCTTCACGTTCAATTTCACACTTCACATAAGCTGAATGTGTAATCTTTAAGTAATAGAGTTCGCCTGTTTTTCCAAGAATCCGAAACACTCGAGATTTTGATTCGCCTATATGAACCTCGTTGAGGGAATCTAAATTAACGAGATTTCTGATTTCGTCGGGTAAATTCATAAGAATGGATAGTATCGCAAATTAGTCTTTGCTTCAAAAATAAATCATTCCGATATGGCGCTTGGTCAATCTGAAGTGAACTTTAGAGCCATAAGTAAAGGCTTGGGAATAATAACGACTCCATTGGATTTTGAGACCTCCAGAGCCTCTGGGTTCAAATAATCCGAGGTAGCTAAATATATTCGGTCATGCTTTTTAAGCGTTCTTATCACATCTAGTCCTGTAACGGAGTTTTTTAAGTGAAGATCTACTAAGCATGAAAAACTGCTAAACTCTGGTTCGTTATCAGCCCAGCTGAGAAACTCTAGATGGGAATTGAAATACTTCTTAAGACCAACAGTTTGAGACCATTTAACTTTTTGAAGTTCAATTTCATCATCTAGAACCGCTATTTTGTTACAATCTGCTTCCGTAGGGCTACCCATGAAACGGGCCTCCGTTGTGGCCGTTGGTAGTTTTAATTGAAAGACAGTGCCCTTAGCGGTGGATTCTACGACTTTAACGTCTCCGCCAAAGCTTTCAGCTCTTGCTTTTACAAAAGCTAACCCCTCACCAGTCCCATGAGTTTTTCCGAACGTGGCACCTCGTTTAAAGAGTTTTGGAAGGACTTCAGGAGCAATACCAGTCCCTTGATCCGCAATTTCGATCATTACGAATCCCTGACTATGACGAGCCCCTACATGTATGAGAGAAGACTTGGGACTAGCCTCAATGGCATTCTGTAACAAATTTGCAATCATTCTGCGCAAATGATTTGGCACGCATTTAACAGGGTTTAAGCTGTTAGGGTTATATTCGAAATCAATCTGAATGCCGTTATGGTTTGCTAGAGTTCTGGATTTTTCATCAACAACTTCTTGAATGGCAACTTCAGCAATTTCAAGGGTCAGTATTTCTTCTCTAGTCGTGTTTGCGATTTCTTCTTTTTGATCTAGATCGCTGATAATTTGTTCAATAGAATTGATTGTTTGACGTAAGGAGGCCGATTCATCTGGCAATTCCGTAATCCCACTTGCTGTGATTTTGAGAGCAGAGAGTGGCCCTTTTAGATCATGACGGACCATTGTTACTATATCGGCGAACTGATTAGCTCGAGAGCGTACTTCTTCAAGATTTGAAACTAAGTCTTTTGTTTCTGTAAGTTCTGATTGTTTTTCTTTTAATGAAACTTGTAATTTTTCAATTGAAGGCTTCAGGCTAGATGCGGAGTTTAAGAATGTTTTAGCAAGAAACCGCGAAAGTACATTGTTCTTTTTTTCTGAATCAACTTCAAGCCCCAGGCTTGAGCGAATTTCACGCAAAACCTGACCTGACCAAAGATCACGAATCCTGCTGAGTAAGCTTTGCATTAGAAATGAAGATATCAGAATAGTGATAAATATTGCTGCAAACTTTTCGATCAATGAAAGACTTAAAATTTTTGTATCTGCAAACTGGAATGTAATTTCATAGTCTGGTCTATTTTCAATCTGGCAAGTTTGGATATAAGTATTTTTGTGATTTAACGAATTATTGGACCCGATCTCTTTATCACCACGCTTTACGATAACATCCACATGTATTGTTGGGCTGTGCTTATGCCAGAACGAATAAAGCTGATCATGAACATCGCGAGTAGAGCCAGCTTGCGCTCGAGCTGAGACCATATCGCATGCTATAGCGGTCAACTGATTCATTTTTAAATACTGTGCTTTAACTGAGTTCCATTGCATCAGAAAAGCAGTTGTCGCGGAAGCTAGTAGAATAAAGAGTAATCGTCTTGTTGTCATAATACCGGATTTCTTTCTGGTATTACTAAGGGAAGATCAAATTTTTTAAGAAGCTCTAGAATAAGCATCGAATCGTTTTTATCTAATCGATCCACAACAATTAGTGGAAGAAGATCAGGTGAAAAACAATATGCTCCAAAAAGTGGAAAATCTAAACCCCAACGCTCGGACAAATTAAAGATCTTAGTTTCGAGGGTGAGGCTTGGAAGAGCTTGAACGGGTTCTTCATTAGAAAAGATCAGGGCATCATACGGTTTTGTCATCCAATCCAAAATGCCTTGCTCTATAGGTTTAATGTCCAAACCCTGAGATTTCACAATTTGCAGAAAAGGTTCAATCTTATCCAAAGCCTCATGTGTGGCATGAGGCCAGCGAGGGGAGCATTCAATTCTCTCTTCTCGATCAACAAAATAACCAAAAGAAATACCTGGAAATCGTTTAGATGTGGTTAAAACCATTCCGGCCCGTAAATTATTGATTGAATATTTTGAGGCTAAATACGTTAGTGATTCATCACCTATGATTTTCTTATTGAGGTATTCAAAACCCTTCCAACCATCTTTTAAAAAGCTATATTGTAATAGGTGACGCTCTATTGCCTCATAGCTTGCTGCTTGAACTGCTTCGGCTTCAGTGAAATGCACTGCAAATCCATTTGAGGTTTGCAAGACTTTGGGAATATAAGAAAGCTCATTTGAAAAAGCCTCATACATTAAACGCCGTTCATAAAACTCTGCGATGGCTTTAACGTAAGCTAATCGTTTTGTAGGTCCTCGTCCAAATCCGGCAACTTCTTTAACTTGAGCGGATGCTAGAAAATACTTTTCATCTTCAAACTTACCATTTTCATCTACGAGAAAAGCTTCGGGCTCTTTCGTAAATTGCTGTAGTAACATTGTTTCAGCAACAATACGTGGCATGAGGTTTAAGTTTTGAGAGGATGAAAGTAAGGCATTCATCTTTTTGTGACTCTCCACAGCTCCACTTCGGCATCAGATGGTGGTTGGTTGCCGACACTTAGGTTATTTTTGTACATGATTTGATGGCGAGCCAAGAAAAGAGGAACCGCAAACTGATTTTTAAGAAGTGCTTTTTGGTAATCTCTCAGTAGTTCTTTTTTCTCTGAGGATAGTTCTGGGGTTTCTGCCTGTGTTAGATCAATTTTAGGACCGCGAGCTTCTCCTGTAATGTAACGGAGTTGAACCGCTGGATAGCGCTCCGAAGCTGCGTAAATGCCCAAAACAAAATCAATTTCTTGAGGAGAAGCTGCGCTTTCAAGCGCGCTAAACCATTCTTCGCGAGAAAGTTCGACAATTTTAACGTCAATACCGCTCTCTATTCCAGCTTTCTTGATGAATTCATAAAAGCCCTTAGATAAATATGTCCAAGGAACACCAACTTTTACCATTTTATTTTTTAGTTCTGAAACTTTAGGTAGTTCTTTTAAAAATTCACTTCTGGTCAAAGATAGGCCTGGATCAAAGGGTAAGAAATTATCAGCAGGAACTATTCCTGTATCGATATTATTGTCCCAGAGTTTTTGTAAATACTCTTGTGCAATTAGATGTTTAGAATTTTTCCCAGTACCATGAAGATAAATCAAAGTAGCCGGTGCTGACTTAAAAACATCCACACCCATTTGTTCAAGGGATGTAAAGTCATAGGGGTTGTGACTTCTAATAACGAGGTCAATACCGCCGTTCTCAAGCTCTTTCATGACTGTATCTGCTGCCATTGTTTTAATTTGAATGGTTTTGGGTGAATCTGGAAAATTTTGAGAAATAGGGTTTACTTCATTTCGTTTTAGCTTAAATCCAGTTTCATCAATTTCTTCTAATTCGTAAGGCCCTGAATACTTTATGGGTTTAATCTCCAGTGTTTTTGAATCAATATCTCCAGCAAACCAAATTCCAGTTTCAGGTGAAGACATTTGCAATAAAAATGATTCAGCTTCTTTTTTTAAACGAATATCTATTCGTTTTTGGCTCACAGCTCGAAGGCCTGAACATTCATCTTCGATAGTTTTTAAATTCTCACAGTTTTCAATATAGTCCCAGAGCGGAAAGTGTGTAGAGGTTTTGCGAATTAAGAGTCTTTTAAGAGAAGTCACGACATCTTGGGATGTAATAGGGGACCCATCGCTAAATTTAGCACTTTCTTTTAAAGTAAAAGAGTGAACACCGCTTGAGTAGATCTCATAGTCTGCTAGTAAAGATTTAAATCGGCCCTCGATATGATCAAACTGCGAAAGTCCTGATGAAATATGTCCTAAAAGGTACCATTGCCCTGTATTTTTTATTTCAGCAGGGTCAGGCAGTTTAGCCGTTATCGGAATATAAACTTTTAAATTCTGAACTTGAGAACTCATTAAAACATCCTTCAAAAAATCACGACTTAAAAAGGCCGCAGCAGCAATCAATAAAACTATAGCAAAGATTAAAGAATAATTCTTTGCTTGCATACTTATCTTGATGTTTCAGTTGTTGGAGCCCTGCGCGACATTTGTACGTCTTGTGGTATCCCAAGCTCTTTCAATTTCTCTATTTCCAAAGGTAGAATATCTTTTTGTTCAATCAAACTTTGGATTTTGATTTGATCCTCCTGATTGAGTGATTGAAAGTTTTGAATATCACTGGCGCTTGGGGCCACCGCGAGATTCCATGCTAAAGTTAGTAGTGCGATCTCATTGACTGCCATAATTACCTCTCTGATCCTAAGTATTGGTAAGGATCAATTTTTAATTTTTTTATTCGGTCATTTAAAGTTGTTCGTGGAAGGCCTAGTAGGGTTGCCGTGTCTGCGATAAATCGAGATTTTTTGAGAGCATCGACAATAAGTCGGCTTTCTACTGAATCTACAGCTAGATTTAAATTTTCAGAAGATTTCTCCTGATGAGCATTATCAGATTTAGAGCGCCTCATATCTAGGTAAGAATGGAATAATTCTGGTCCCATAACTTCATCGGTTGATGTCATAACAAAGTTTTCAACAATCCCTTCAAGTTCACGGACGTTTCCTGGCCATGAGTAATTTTCCATATCTTTGATGGTTTGAGGGTGAAGGGTTTTTAAGACGTTATGTTTTCTGGAGTATTTTTCAGTAAAGAAATGAGCGAGTGGTTTTATGTCGTCGGGCCTTTCATTCAAGGCCGGAATCTGGAGTGTTGATTTTGCTAAACGGTAGTAAAGATCTTCTTTAAATTCACCATTGGCCATCATGGTTAAGATTTCTGGTTTTGCTGCCGCAACTAGGGTTACATCAAAAGGGATTTCATGACTTGAGCTATCCCCAAGTCGTCTGAATTTCATTTCTTGTAAAGTTCGTAAGAGC
The DNA here is from genome assembly GCA_001464795.1 of Bdellovibrionales bacterium Ga0074139. Taxonomy (GTDB): domain Bacteria; phylum Bdellovibrionota; class Bdellovibrionia; order Bdellovibrionales; family Bdellovibrionaceae. The sequence continues at coordinate 2,257 of LNEB01000015.1, read as the reverse complement.
TTACTTTGAGCAGTGAGTGACAGGCAGTGAAGCTCATCTAAGAAAACCACGCCGCCATTAGCAACTTCAAAAGTACCGCGCTTGTCTTGATCAGCCCCAGTGTAAGCGCCTTTTTTATGACCGTATAGTTCAGACTCTAAAAAGTGTTCCTGGCCAGTCATAAAGCGTGTGCAATCTACGGCTAAAAACGGCTTTCCAGGAACTTGAAAAGCTTTAGCGATAAGTTCTTTACCTGAACCCGTCGGGCCTAAAATCAGGAAACGAGATTTAAAGCGTCGATAATTCTCAGTTTGCTTAATTAGAGAGTGAATGGCTTTAGATCTTCCTACCATTCCAAAAGAGCGAATATCGGCTTCTCTTTTTAGCTCATCCTCAAGAGTATCAATTTTAGAATCTTTTTCTTTAATTCCTATTTCAGATAAAGTTAAGCGAACAGTGTTAATGATTTCATCTGGGCAAGCGCCTTTTTCTATGAAATTTCTTGAGGCACCAACTTTAAGCATATTCTTCAAAAAATCTTTGTCGTCAAAACCGCTCATAAAAATAAAAGCCTGAAAAGGGTTTTTAGTTTTGATTCGTTCAGCGAAATCAGCGCCATTAACTTCAGAATTTTTAAAATTGTAGTCGATCATAAGAAGATCAAAATCCATTTTTTCTTCGGCATAGATTTTTAGGGCCTGGGCTGGGTCACTGGCAATCGTCGAACGGATGCCTTGTCGTTTCAGCAAAGTTTTTACTGATTCTGAAAAGCTTGAGTCGTCATCAACTATTAAGACTTTAGTGCTCACGATTCCCCCACCAACTCTTTATCTGCCAGATTTCTATGCAAATATGATGCAAAGTGTATATTAAGCTAAAAGCTATTTAGTTTGATGTTGGGGTAATTTTATTTAGGATAAGACCATTGAGTCTGATAAATTATACATTGTTTATTAACAATTAAACTAGAATCGGTCAAAATGACACTACCGCTGACTCAAGCGTATCTGATCAATTTTATCTAGAATCCTTTTAAAATTTCGTTTGGGTGGACTTCGAGGGATTGTGCGATTTTTAAAAAGGTAACAAACGTAAGACTTAAATTCCCAGCTTCGATCTTCTGCCAATGCTGACGGGATTTTATTAACATATCTTCTCCGGTGACATCGTAGACGGTAAGTTTTTTCTTCTCCCTTATTTCCCGAATTTTAACCCCAAGTGCCTTTAAATGTTTTTTATCGCTACTAGATAGAAGCACTGCACCCCTTTTTAGTCCCATTTAACCCCCAAATTTCTTGCGCATGATCTTATGCACTTGATTTTGACGAGTTCTGCTTGTTAATGTGCGCAAGATCTTACGCATTAATGGTAAAAATAGGATAGCCGTAGGTTTTATTTATAGAAAGGAAGCAGAATGCTTGAGGATATGAACGCTTTGAATGAAGAATTAAGTCTCTGCCTTAAGACAGCTCTACGTGAAAAGGCGAATTTACAATCTTATGATCGCCATTTTAAGAACAGAGAAGAGAAGGAAGAGATTTTAGATAAGCCACTCGAGTCTCACTACAGCTTACTGATTGCCTTTGCAGAGGAATTAGAGGTTTTAGACGAAGTTTATTCAATTATGCTTCGCTGGCAACTTCGTAGAAACCCGAAGCCAACTCCCAAATGATCGATTCTCTGGCAGAGTTTTTTGATCAACGCAGTAACGTCATTGAAGTTTGCCTGAAGTCTTTTGGTCAAGATTACGCATAAACTAAGCTGGAGATTTTAATCTCCAGCTTAGTCACTGCATTTCTAAAGATCCTACAGCAAAGAACGAAGTGGATTTGAGCCAAGTAGCGCCGTGAGGATTCTTTTCGAACCAGCAAGCGTCTATGGCCATCCTATCAGAATACTCCGAAATCCCAGAGTTTTACCTTTTTGCGCAGTAAGTGTGCTCAATTTCGTAAGCACGATTACATTTTCCTTGTACATAAATTCTTTTTTGCCCGTAGGCGCAAGGGCCAACGTCAAGTGCTCGCAAGTTAATGCAATAAGGTGTTGAATTGACCGGAGAGCAGTAGGTATTTTCGACTTCGTAGAGCTTCGTGCAGGCGCCTTGGAGGTACACTCTCTCTTCTCCAGGTCGGCAAGATCCGAAATCAGCAGCTCGAACATCCAAACAGTCAGAAGCATACGCTGAGACTGCAATCGATAGGATACAAAAAATTGGAACTAGTAACTTTCTCATTTTAATTTCTCCATTCAAATTGTTAAAATATTTTTGCTATTTACG